>CAZWEU010000029.1:0-21865 GCA_964632785.1 uncultured Lachnospiraceae bacterium
GATCCAGGTGTAGACGGTGTCTTTGGTGACCCCGAGGTGGGCGGCGATGTCGTCTGCGGACAGCCACGGCTCAGCCACGTTGGTCCTCCCTCGCTCTATGGCCCAGGCAGGCCAACACTCATGATGATACCGGTGGAGGTACGGCTTGAGTTGGGTTTCTCCGGGCGTGGCCGAGCGAGATGGGTGCCGAGGGTGGTCGCTCCGCTCGCAATCAGCGCGTGACACGCGACGTGAGCCAGGCAGTGACTGCTTCCCGCCAGCGGTCCGGGTCGGTGTTCCAGCAGAGGGTGTGGCCGGCGTCGAAGGTCTCCAGCTCGACGAGGTCCGGGCGGGCGTCTCGGAGTGCTTGTGAGAGCCGGATCGGCACGGAGTCGTCACGGGTGCCGTGGAGGATCAGGGTCGGCGTGGTGAGGTCGGCGGCTCGGGATGTCCAGTTGAACGAGCGGAGCGGGATGCGGCTCGGCAACCCGACGGTGCGATCCAGCGGGGCGAGGGTGAGCCACGGGATCGCGAGGTACCCGACTGCTGCGGGTAGTCCGCTGCGAACGCAGTTGGCCTTGACCACCTCGGCCCAGTCGAGGACGGGTGAGTCGAGTACGAGCGCTGCGATCAGTCCCTGGTGCCGCGGGTGGTCGGCGAGCTGGAGTGCGATCGCGGCACCCATCGACCAGCCGAAGATCACGATTCGCTGCGCTCCGCGTCGGACGGCGTATCCGATGGCCTCGTCAACGTCGCTCGTCTCGCCGTAGCCGAGTGTTGTTCGACCGGTGCCAACGCGCGGCCCTTCTGCGGTGTTGCGGTAGCTAACGACGAGGGAGGTGTAGCCGAGCTCAGTTGCGACGCGGACGCCGCGGAGGGTGCCTGCGCGGGTGCTGCCGAGCCCGTGGATGTGGATCGCCCACGCCGAAGGATCGCCGTCGATGCGCCAGGCCGAGCATCGTCCGGCCTGGGTCGTGATGGTGATGTCGCGAGCGTCGAGCCCGGCGTCGGCTGGGGTGGCGTAGTAGATGCCGCTCCAGGAGGCACGGTCGCCGACCTTCGGAGTGAAGCCCGATGTGGTGCCCGTGATCCTGCGGGCGACGCGAGTAGGTCCATGATCGGTGATCTCCGCGGATAGCTGTGCCCACCCGCCGTGCTCGAACCAGAGGTTGTAGATGCCGGGCGCGGTGGTCTGCTCGGTTCGGTCGAGCACGATCAGGTCACCGCTGCCGTCGTGCTCGACTCCGCGGAGGAGAAGGTCGAACGTGCGCGGGCCGACGGGTGCGGTGAGCCGCCGCGCGATGGCCCACCCGACCCCTGCCGTCGCTCCCGCCGCGATCCCGCCGCCGAGGGTGATGCGGCCGATCACGATTCCCGCCCCTCGACGTTCGGAACGGGCAAGGCCGTCGCGACGGTGGTGTCGTTTCCGACGAGGTGACTCTCGGCTCGTTCGAGTAGGTCGCGGTCGTCGGTGCTGATGTCGAAGGTGATGCGGGGGTCGATCATCGCGTCGCGGATTTCGACGATCTCTCGGTGGAGGTGCCCTTCGGGGTCTTCGCTGTTGGCGGCGAGGGGGTCGGCCTGGCTCAGCCCGGGCCGTGCATGTGTCGCTCGGAGCCAGAGCGGCTCCAACTGCGCCGTGAAGGAGATCGTGTGCCGACGCCGGGCGCGGTTCTGGGCGCGGCGAACGGCGGGCTGGACCGCGAATCCGGCGCAGAGGAACACGAAGGTGAGGACGGAAAGCGGATCATAGGCGGCCTGGATGGCGTGCATGAGGTGGAGGTGGCCGGTTGCGTGGGCGATGTCCAGGACGATCACGGCAAGGCAGAGCGCGACGCCAAACGCTGATCCCAGACTCAACAGTGCGGCGGGCAGGCGCTGAATGCCGGCGCTGTCGCGATACTGCCGTGTGGCGAGGACGAGCATCGTCGCGATGACAAGTGCCCCGTAGCTGAAGTTGATGATCGAGTAGACCGCTGCTGCGGGTTGCGCGCCGAGATCACTCATGAATCGTGTCGTGGTGGTGCCGCGATGGATGAACAGGAATGCTGCCGTGATCGCGAGTAGCGCGACGAGCAGGACGGGCGCGCTGACGGCGGCGCGGACGAGCCTGGGCCGGTACTTGCCGGACTTCATGACGCCGCGTCCGAGGAAGAACAGCCCAGTCATTAGCAGGGCGTCCGCGATCAGCGTCGCGATGTTCGTGCCGCCGAGGAGCGGATCGACGACCGTGTAGATTCCATCGACGTTCAAGGTCATCGCGATGGCGATGGTGAAGGCGGCGCGGGTGATACTTCTGTCGGTGCGTTTGCGGCGGAAGATAAGCAGGCTCGCCACGAGCGCCCACATGAGCGTAGCGACGAGCATCTGGATCATCCGAATATCTCCGAGAAGGCCGACTCTGCGAACACTGATCCTCGGATGCCGGCGGCGAGCTTGTCGGCGAGGGACTCGGCTGCGATCTCAGTTTCGCTGTCAAGGTCTTGCCGCCGGAGCAGGCGTCCACGGGTGTACGGCGGGATATTGGGCAGCAGCGCCTCGTCGACGGTGCAGTCATCGCCTTCGCAATGGCCGAGGATCATGTGGGCGAGTTCGTGGAGGATGAACTGCTGTCTGTGGAGTGTCGAGTCAGTGTGGGCGTGGAGCACGAGGTCGTCGGTATCGGTTGCCAGCCAGAGCGCACAGAGGCCGTCGTGGGTATCAAGATCAGCCAGCTCAATGACCCGAAGTCTGCGGTGCCGCTGGTCCTGGACAGAGCGGAGGAGCTCGTCGAAGGTGAAGGTACCACCGAGCCGAAGGCCCGCCACGGCCGCCGATACGGTCTGTTCGGTATTCACGGTTCGCCCCTCTCAGTGGGGAGCAGCGACCGGTATCGGCTTCGCCTTGCGCGACACCCAGTCAGTGCTCAGGCGTTGGTGTCATTTCCTCATCCAGGAACTTAGTGATGGCGTGGAGTGCTTTCGGCGAGATGTCGCCGAGAGTGCGGGCTGCGTAAGACTTGACCTTCGCGGCACGCATGGACCGAACGAGATCAAGTTGCGCAGAGACCTTCTCGGGAGTGGCCGCACCGTCTTCGCCGAGGAGGAAGGCGGCGTCCACGTCGAAGAACGCGGCGAGCCCCTCGAAGACGGCGGGGTCTTGGACGTAGCGGTGGCCGTTGACCATGTATGTCCAGCGCGACCGCGACAGGTTGGTGCCTCGTTCATGGAGGTAGCCGGCGATCTGCGAGTAGGTCGGTTCCGTGCCGGACTCGGCGACGGCGACGTCCATCAGGAGCCGTAGACGTTTGGCGAGGTCTTCGGCCGCAGCCTGGCTCTCGTCTTCGGTCATGGTGGCTGACCCCCTTCCCTTCGCGACGGGCAAGGCATCGATGTAGTCCACCCGGAGGGTGGTTGTGCATGCTCAACGGTACTCGTTGAGTATGCACAAATCAAGGCTTGCGCATGCTCAACGATCGGTGTTAGAACAGGACTCCAGAACATTTGAGCATGCTCAATGCTCGGTTCCGGCCTCGGCTCGGGCTGCCTCAAGGAGGTGAACGATGTCCAGCTCACCGTTCGGGTGCGGGTGTTCGCGCCTACCTGCCAGGTGTACCGCCGCGCGCAACCTTGGCGCGGCCAGCCGAAGAGGAGGCCGGAGCATGGCATCGAACGAGGACGCCCGCGCGGCAAGGGAAGCGAAGCTCGACGAGCTGCACGAGAAGCTGACCGGCGCGGTCGAGTCGCTGGTCTCGGGTGATGACTGGCGGCAAGCGCTCGCCTTCGCGGCGCGGTTCAGGTCGCGGTCGTTCAACAACTCGATGTTGATCTGGGTGCAGCACGGGGCGGCGTTCGAGGCGGGCCGTGTGCCGGAGCCCTTCCCGACTCTGGTTGCCGGGTACTGGCAGTGGCAGGGGCTGGGGCGGCAGGTGATGAAGGGCCAGCCGGGCTACATGATCTTCGCGCCGGTGACGGGCCGGTTCGCCTCATCCAATCCCGCCGACCCGAACTCCTGGCGTCGCCTGGGGCCGCGAGAGAAGCACAAGGTCAACGAGGTTGTGCGTTCGCGGATGGTCGGAGCGCGGCCTGCGTACGTGTGGGACGCCTCGCAGACCGACGGCGAACCGCTGCCGGTGCCGCCCGCTCCGACGCTGCTGGAGGGCGAAGCACCTTCGGGGTTGTGGGAGGGGCTTGCTGGGCAGATTCGCGGCGCGGGGTTCGAGGTGCTGCGGGTTCCGCACGAGGGAATGATCTCCGGCGCGAACGGCATGACCGACTACGAGGCGCGCACGGTCGCGGTGCGGGAGAACATGGACCCTGCCGCGCAGGTCAAGACGCTCGCGCACGAGTTGGCGCACGTGGTGATGCACGATCCCGACGACGAGGAAGCCCGGCAGCATCGCGGCATCCGCGAGGTCGAAGCCGAGTCCGTCGCGCTGATGATCGGTGCCGCGCACGGCATGGACACCGCCGGGTACACGATCCCGTACGTCTCAACCTGGGCCGCCCGCGTGGACGGCCAAGAGCCCGTCCAGGTGGTGCAGGCCACCGGCGAACGGGTACGGAAGACCGCACTGGCGATCCTCGACCAGCTCGACACGCTCCAGGTCGGCGACGGCACCCCCAGTCCGCGCACCTCCCGCACCGCTGCGTCTGCGGTGGAGGCGGATCGTCCGCGTGGTGTGCCGGCGCCGGCGCTGGCAGGGCGGGGGCTGTGATGCCCGAGGCGTTCGATGTTCTGGCGGCGCTCATTCGCGTGGATCGCTCCCCAAGCCTGGCGGTGGCGGCGCGGAGTCTCGCGGCGGCTGGCGTGCCCGTGTTCCCGTGCGTCGTCGAGGGGAAGCGTCCGCTGACCCGCCGTGGGTTCCTCGACGCGAGCAGCGACCCGGAACAGGTTGCCGCGTGGTGGTCGCGCACACCGAACGCGAACATCGGCATCCCGACGGGAGCGGTATCGGGCGTGGTCGTCGTCGATGTCGATGTCCACGGCCGCCACGACGGCCGCGCCGCGTACCAGCGCGCCACAGAAGCAGGGTTCGTCGACGGGGCGGGTCTGCTGGTGCGCACACCCACCGGCGGCGCGCACGTCTACTTCCCCGCGACACCAGGCAGGGAGCAGCGGTCGTGGCAGGCAGCCACCGCGGGTGTCGATTTCCGGGGCGACGGCGGCTACATCATCGCTCCGCCCTCCCGACGAATCATCGACGGCCACGTCCGCCGCTACGAGGTCGCCGACATCGCCGCGCACTCGGTTAGCTCGGTGGACGCGGCCCGTCTGAGGGACTTCCTCGACCCGCGCCCCGTCGCCCCGCCACGCGCCGGCGGCACCTCGGTCGCTGTTGATGGGAAGCGGTTGGCGGCGTGGGTTGCCGGGCGGGGTGAGGGCGAGCGGAACCGGGGCCTGTTCTGGGCTGCCTGTCGCCTCGCCGAGAACGGCGTCTCGCCCGCCGACGCGCTCGATGCGCTGGCGGATGCCGCACAGTCGGCGGGTCTGGGCGATCGCGAGATCAACACGACCGTGCGCTCGGCCTACCGAGCCACCCAGCCCGCGCACGAGGCCACGTCAGGCGGCCAGACCCGGAGCGCGGGGCGGTGGTTCGGTCGCGCGGCGAGCCCACCGTCCGCAGCCTTCGGGAGGGCAGCGCTGTGAGGCGAGAATCGGACGGGCGGCGCTGGGCAGCGATGACAGCGGCCGCGGGGACGGTGTTCATCGCCGCCGGAGCGTTCTGCTATCGTTCACGTCGTTGGCCGATCTGGCCGCTCGCTCCGGGATCGGGGCTGGGCAGGCGTGGGCGTGGCCGCTGATCGTGGACGGCATCATCGTCGTCGCCACGGTCGCCGTCGTCGCCCTCGCCGGGCAACGCTCGGCCTGGTACCCGTGGGCGCTGCTAGTCGGCGGCGCACTCGTCTCGGTCACGGCAAATGCCATTCACGCCGTCGTCGCCGCAGACGCCGACGTGCCAAGGATGCTCGCGGCCTCGGTCGCCGCAGTGCCGACCGTCGTTCTGCTGGCCATCACGCACCTGACCGTGATCCTCACCCGCACCACCGACGTCGAATCTGCCGCCGCCGCAAGCGGGGCCGTCACCGTCGAGTCCATGCCAGAGCTGCCCGCTGGCGAGCCGGAGACCACCGGTCGCGATGACGGTGTGGCGGATCGGCGCGCGATGGGGTGGGAGCTGCGAGAGGCGGGCTGGTCGAACAAGCGGATCGCCCGCGAGCTCGGGGTGCATCCCTCGACCGTGGGCCGCTGGTTCGCCGTCGCGCACCTCACTGACACCACCGACACCGCCGCCGAGCGGGAGGAGACCACCCCATGAACACCACCGACAACCCACAGCACATCGATCCCGCGAGGCCCGATCCGGCACGGCTGCTGTCCGAGGAGACGCGGGAGCGCCCCGAGCCCGTCGAGGTGACGAGTACGCCGGAAGCGGTGCGGGCCGCGCAGGTCGCCCGCGACGACAAGCAGCACGCGATCGTTCGCGGGCGGGGCGTGGAGTGGGTGCGCCCCACCGACCTGATCGCCCGGCACTCGGCGCACGCGGCCGGTCGTGGCCTCGACTTTCAGGCCGAGCTAGCACGCCGCACGCGCACCCCGATTGGGGCAGGCTTTCGTCGTCTCGGGGATCGTGCCCGGCGGTTGCCGCCGATCTCGGCGTTCGGACGCAGCACCGCACCGGCGTCGCAGATGTCCCGCCCTGGGGTCTCGATGAGTTGACGGTGGTGACAGGTCATGGCTGCGAAGGCATCGGCATGCGAGACGCGCTCGTGGGAGCGAGTGCGCACCTGCCTGCCAGGAGGTGCCGACACCATGACCACACCAACCCGCACCAGCACGAACACCGCTCCGATGGCCGACGGGGCTGAGGACTTCACCACCGGCGAGGGCCTACGCGCCCTGCTCAACCGCCTCGCCGAGGGCGGCGAGGATGCCTGGGTTCACGACCCGGTAGCCCGCGACCTGATGGAGTTCGCCGCCGACAAGTACCGCGCTCTGGCGAGGAAGCACAAGCTCGACACCTGGGAAGCAGTGACGGCGGCGTTCGACGCGATGCAGAACCGCTCGACCCGCGAGGCCAACGACCCGTGGGCGATCATCACCCACGCCGTGCGGATCACCTGCGTCTACGAGGAACGCGCCCAAGGGCTGCTCTGCTCGGTGCACCAGGCCCGCCGCGCGCACGTTTCGGCGTTCCACGACCCCGAACGATTCTCCGAACGCGATACCGCACTGGCCGACTACCACCCCGCGTTCCACACCACCGACCTGCGTCCCAGTGACCTCGAACCGGAGCCGCGCGACAGTCTCGGGTCGGCGCAGGCGTGCATGTCCGCCGGGTCGGCGGCCGAGGACGCAATCGCGATGCTGTGCCTGCTCGACTGGCCGACCGACACCGCACGGGCCGCGGTCGAGCACATCTGTGGAGCGTTGATGAAGGCCGGCACCCGCCAGTCCGCCTACGAGACGCTTCGCCGCGACCGGCACGCGCGGGCACTGCTCGACCTCCCGCGCCGCTCCTGGGCCGCCCTGCTGAGAGCGCTACTCGGGAACCCCCACCCGGCCTACGTCGCAACCAGCAGCGGTCGCGGCATCCTGCTCCGGCTCCTGCTGGGCGAGACCCTCGACCTGCTGCTCCGCGACGACGATCTGATCCTCGCGCTCGCTCTGGCCGCTCCGAGTAGTGGAGGCGGTGAATCGTCGTGACCGAGCCCCAGATCGGCAGCATCCAGCTCGACCGCACCGTCGAGTCGATCCTCGTCGGCACCCGGCACCGCGCCGACCTCGGCGACATCGACGCACTCGCCGCGTCCATCGGACGCGACGGCCTGCTGCAACCGCTCACGATCACCATCGACGGCGTGCTCGTGTGCGGAGCACGACGCCTGGCCGCGATCAAGAAGCTCGGCTGGCGAACCGTTAACGTCTGGGTTCGCAGCGGCCTATCCGACCGGCTCGGGCAGCTCCTCGCCGAGCAGGACGACAACATGCTCCACAAGCCCTACACCCAGCTCGAAGCCGCCGGCCTCTACCGCGAACTCAAGCAGGTCATGGCCGAAGACGCCGCCCGACGGAAGTCCGCCACGCGGTTCAGCAGCGAGAACCAGCCCGGAAACGACGGTGCGGGAAAATTTCCCGCACCGTCAGACACCCCGCGCGGGCGAGCCGACGAGCAAGCCGCAGCGATGATTCCCGGTGGCGCGTCGTACAAGACACTCGACAAGATCGGCTACCTCGAAGACATCGCCAACAACCCCACTCAGCCCGAGACGTTGCGTGCGGAGGCCGCTGCAGGGCTGGAGCGGATCGAGGCCGGCGATCCGGTGCACCCGATCTATCAAGCGATCCGCGATGCCGACACCACCGCACGGGAGCGGCGCGAGGCCGAGATGCACGCCCGCGCCGAAGCCGCCGTGGCCCACGCGAAGTCGATCAAGAAGGGCAAGCGCACCCCACCCAAGCCGTTGCCGCTCGTCAGCGGTGACGGGCAACCCGTCCGCTACCCCCTGCGCGCGTTCGTCCAGACCTGGGGCGAACTGACGAACTGGTGGACCCACTATGACGCCGACACACTCGCGCGTGAGCTGACCGACGAGCAGTTCGAGAACTTCCTCGCCACCACCGACGGCACCCTCCGATTCGCCGACGCACTCCGAGCCGCCCGCGAAGGCATGACGGAGCGGCCACGCCTCCGCGCACTCTGACGACAACACCCGGTGCATGGTGCGCACCTGCTCGGCATGAGCCCTGCACCCACCGATCCCCGCCACCGCCGCCGACTCGTCGCCCTCATCGCTGTCGGCATCGTCCTGCTACTCCTCGCCAGCGTCGGCGTCTACGGACTCCTCACCGGCCCCCGAAGCAAGACCAGCCCCGATCCCGACCCGGAGCCCGGCCCAGTCACCACAGCACCGCCGACCGTGGCACCGAGCACGCCCACGCCGCCGCGGGTTCCAGCAGTTCCACGTTCGGCCGATCCTGCGACTTTCGCTCAGGGCGTCGCGTCCACGCTGTTTGCGTGGGACACGGCGTCGGGGCTGTGGCCGCTGCACTACACCTCGGCGATCCTCGCAGTCGGTGACCCCAGCGGGGACGAGCAAGCCGGGCTGGCCTCCGACGTGGCCGTCTACCTGCCGACCCGCGACGCCTGGATCGAGCTGCGGCAGTACGCCACCCGCCAGCACCTCACCATCGACAGCGCGTACGTCCCCGACGCCTCGGCCGACGCCGTCGCGCAGGCTCAGCCGGGGCAGCTCGCGGCAGGAACGACGGCCGTCACGATCGAGGGCACCCGCCGCCGAGCCGGGGTCTGGAATGGCCAGCCGGTCATCAGTGAGCATCCGGTCGCGTTCACCGTGTTCGTCGTCTGCGCCCCGACCTATCCGACGTGCCACCTGTTGCGGCTGTCGCAGCTCGACAACCCGCTGCGCTGAAGGGGTTGACGTCGTGTTCCGCAAAGCCGCCATCGCAGCCCTGGCGCTGCTGTTCTTCGCCCCTGCCGCAGCGCTCCTCGGGGTCGGGGTGCTGATGAACCCCGCTGCCGCCTACTGCGCCATCCCCGCCGGGACCGTGAATCTTGGCCCGATCCCGGACGCGCTCACCGTGACCACCGCGAACGGCGAGACCTTCACCCTGAATCGTCAGCAGCTCACGCACGCGGCAACGATCATCACGGTCGGCAACGGCATCACCGACGTGGGCCGGCCGGGAATCAAGATCGCGCTGATGGCAGCGCTCACCGAGTCCACGCTACGGATGCTCACCAACACCGGCACCTACCCCGAGTCGGCCAACTACCCGAACGACGGCAACGGCGGCGACCACGACTCACTCGGCCTGTTCCAGATGCGCCCGCATTCC
Organism: uncultured Lachnospiraceae bacterium; assembly: GCA_964632785.1. Classification (GTDB taxonomy): domain Bacteria; phylum Bacillota; class Clostridia; order Eubacteriales; family Eubacteriaceae; genus Acetobacterium. The sequence goes on from CAZWEU010000029.1 coordinate 9,820, forward strand.
GGGTGGGGCACGGTCGCCGAGTTGATGGACCCGCAGTATCAGGCGCGCGCGTTCTTCGGCGGGCCGACCGGACCGAACTACCCCTCACCGCGCGGCCTGCTCGACATCCCCGGCTGGCAACAGATGGACCCCGGCGAAGCCGCCCAAGCCGTCGAGGTGTCCGCCTACCCTGACCGATACCGCAACTACGCGCCCATCGCTGACAGCATCCTGGCCGCCCTCACCAACGTCGGCAGTGCCGCTGGTGGCGTGGGTGGCCCGGCGGTCTCGTCGTCGCGGGTGGTGTTCCCGCTGCCCGAGGGCACCTGGGTGCTGACCTCGCCGTTCGGGATGCGCGTGCACCCGATCACTGGCGAACGGAAGATGCACACCGGCACCGACTTCGCAGCGCCCGACGGCACCCCGATCCTCGCCGCCGCTGACGGCACCGTCAGCGTCGCGGAGTTCTCCGGCGGGTACGGCGGCCTCATGGTCATCGAGCACTCCATCGACGGCAAGACCGTCGCGACCGCGTACGCGCACATGTGGCAGAGCGGCATCCACGTCCGCGCCGGCGACCGTGTGAGCGCCGGGCAGCACATCGGAGATGTCGGCTCCTCGGGCATGTCCACCGGCGCACATCTGCACTTCGAGGTCCGGCCCGGCGGCACGAACGGTGAGGCCATCGACGCCGCAGCCTGGCTCAACGAGCACGGTGCCGCGAACCTGCCGACGGCGACCAGCGGATCACCCGCCGCCTGCAACAACACTGCTGGTGCGCCGACCGGTGTCGATGGAGACCCCGACCGGCTCGTCGACGATCCCACCAGCTCGGGCAAGATCACCGCTCGCATGCTCCACCTCTACCAGCAGACCCTCGCCGCGTTCCCCGACACCGGCTGGGGCTGCTACTCACCGCGCCCCGGAACCAAGTCCGAGCACCCCCTCGGCAGGGCGTGCGACATCACCTTCGGCAACCGCATGGGCCAGCGACCCAGCCCGGCCCAGCTCGACGCCGGCTGGAAGGTCACCAACTGGATGAAGGACAACGCCGACGTGCTCGGCGTCGAGTACCTGATCTGGCAAGGCCAAATCTGGTCCGTCGCCCGCGACGCCCAGGGCTGGCGACCCTACAACGGCGGCGGCATGCACGACCCAGCCTCCATCACCGGAGGCCACTTCGACCACCTCCACGTCACAGTCAAGGTGGGGTGACGAAGGCATGGCGATTGAACCGAGGTGTCTGTGATCCTCAGGAACCGGGACTGCCTTGCAGCTAGGGTGATGTCATGAGGGAGACGGTCGCGCTCTGGGCGCCAGACATCGAGCCACCCGACGATTGGCTTGTGCCCGCGATCCTCTACCAGGACAAGATCGCGACGTTTGCGCCCGAACCCTACTTGGACGACCGCGACGGTCGGGCTTCGCGTCGTATCAAGAACCTTCTGGGCGATCTCTACGAGCCGGTGAGCCTAACGGCCACGTTCGCGAACGGTGACTACATCGAGCACGAGCTTCGAGCCCGAGTCTCAAGTTGGATCACTACCGCGCGGCGAATAGATCCGAAGAGGGACAGCTACATCGGTCGATGGGCTGATCGGGCCGAAGGCTTTGATCGACGCCGACGGGATGTGCTCGGACAACTCAATGAGGTCGGGAACATGATTCGGGAGGCGCAAAGCCATGAGGCTCGCGTCGCAGAAGCTCTGAAGCAACTCCAGGCCGACATGCGTCTAGAGGAAGACCGCTTGGAGTCGATGAAGGCGGTGGCGCGTCCAAGCATCAAGGCAGCGAAGCTAGCTCGACAGGAAGAAATCGACCCGCTCGTCAAACAAGTGCGCATGCTGTGGCAGCAACGCAGGGACCTGAACCGCGCATCCCAGGACTACCGTGACGTTTGCCGAACTCTCGACGAGCTTCGTGCTCAGATCGACGCAACAAGGCGGAGCGACGATCATCCGGGCGCGCCCGAGATTCGGGACCTCGAGGAACAGATACGGGGCATTGTTTCCGAGGTGAACGATGCGGCGACTGAGCTGAATACTCTACGTGGCACAACTGAGCGATTGCGTAGGCGACGTGAATGGCAGCAACGTTGGATTGACTGCCCGTGGGAGAGCGACCAAGAGTTCAGCGCCGGACACCTCTGGAACCTGCCTCCCGAGCTCGACACGATTGCGGTCGGCAAGATTTACGGCGGGGTGTTCCATTTCCTTGCGTCATCCGCGGGGATGTGGGTGGCCGGGCGACGTGATAGGCCGTATGGCGGAACCCTTGTCGGTCCGAAGTTTGTGGTCGATGACATCATGTTGACTGTCGCGACGCACGTTGCAGCAGATCGCGATGATTGCGCCCTAATGCTGAGCGAGCAGAGGAGGCGGGCGCTCAGCGCGCCAACAGATGCCCTTGCCACAGCAGCGGCGGTGACTTGGCTGTTGCCCGTCCCTCAAACATCTGATCTTTCGGCGGTCCGCTTCTTCCGCGATCAGCACGGCGACGAGCTTCAGTCGCTGCGGAGGCACATCCAAACGCCTCTGTCGTCGGCCGTAACATTTGAAGACCTGCAGGACGCGATCCGAGACATCCAAATCTCGTGCCAGAGTGCCGCGAGGGAAATCTCGCGTGCACTGGAGCTCGATCGCCGCGTCGGCCTAGCGTACATCCGGGGGTCAGTCGTGAGTGAAGTTGGCGCGAGTGTTCGGGATACCGCGGTGGCGGCAGGTCTCGGGGCCATTCCCGCACTACATGCGGCAATGGATGTCGGGGACCCGCTCGCTGGGGCACCAGCTGGTCTCATGGTGACCGGGGCGACTCTGACAGCTATGACAGCCATCAACTCCGTCCGTGCGTGGTCAGCACGACGGCGCGTGCCTTCGCCATTCCTGTATACGTACGAGGCATTGCGCGCATTTGAACGGTGGCGCGCATAGGGGCCACCGAGCCCAGTCGGGCACCGAGAGCGCAGCTACGCGGACGTGCTGTAGCCCGCCAGACTCGACAAGCGCACCTTTGCGACATGTACTACTCCAGTCGCGCCAGCATGTTCGCCACCTCCTGCCACAGGCGGGCTCGGTGACCTGCGATGAACGTGTTCCCCGACTTCGACGGACTCAGCGGCATCGGAGACCTCCGGGCCGTGGTCGGTGCACTCCTCACATTCGTCCTGATCGTCGCCGTCCTCATGCTGATCGTCTCGGCGATCATGTGGGCCATCGCAACGGCCCACGGCAACTACGCCACAGCGAGTAAGTGCCGCATCGGAGTGCTCGTCTCCGTCGGTGCCGCCGTCCTCGCCGGAGGCGGCGTGGCCTGGATGAACTGGCTGCTCAACCTCGGCGCGCAACTGTAGGGAGACCTCGTCGGAAGCCAGACGGACGTGAGCTACTAGAACTCGTGATAGTAGAAGGCCAGATCGTTCCTGGCTCCCGACTTCCTTCCGAGAAACCCAGGGTTCTCGGCGATTCCGCTCTTATGGTGCGGCACAGGAGTCAGCGACAGCTCACTGATGAGGAGCTCCTCAATCGCATCGCGATGCTGTGTCCCCGTGTCGTCGCCAGAAGACGCTTCGACGAGCGGCTCCGTGGAGGATATTCGCGGGTCCAGCAAGGCCTCCGCAAGCCCCGTCAGCTGAACAATCTGCGTCGTGGCACCGCCGCTTGAGTACCGTCGCACGAACTCGATGACATCTCGCGCGTCACACCCATAGATGGGCCCCAGACCCACGCGAATCCCCAGCGGTCGCTCACCATCGAACCTTTCCATAGCCCAATGCTCAGGGTCGAGATAACCGTCGCGGAACTGGTCATGCGTGACCGGGCGCAAGAATCCTTCCTCGATCAGCCAGTCCATTCGTGACCTGGACATAGCGCTTGGAGTGTCATGGCCGTGGTCCAGCCCGCGAACAAGGTCGTCCGACGGCTTGGGCCCAGACCACTCGACCATCTCAATCATGAGCGGGAAGACGAAGCGGCCAATCTTGTAGAGCGGCTGCCCGTTGCTGGACCCCTTCGGATCGGGAGTCTGGCGGTACAGAGAGACCGCGCCCCTCAATACTTTCCGGAGCAGGTAGGTGCCTCGGCGGTCCATGAGGGCGAGCTTGGTGACTGCGCGTTTGGACACCCGTCCAGGATGATTTGCTTCCTGAGCAAGCAACTTCGCCCAGAGTTCCTGCACCATGTCGTCCGAGACCCCGCCGATGTACTCGAACGCGAAACCCAGCCAATCGTCCTCAATGTCCTCGGGCGACGCGGAAGGAGCGATCATCGGCATTGCGAGGTTGATCGTGGAGTCGATGTTCTGAAAGCGGCGCCCGTAGTCGGCAATGAGCATCTGTACGGCAGCGAGCGAGTTCGGGGAGACGTCTTGGAGTGCCTCAGCAGCGGAACGGACCGCGGCGACCCTTATTTCGAGAGCCTTAGCATCCCGCTTCGCAGTGTGGACGGGAAGAACCGTCTCCTTGAGTTGATAGAACCGGTCCGCGCGATCAAGCAGGCCCTCGGGGCCCTTGCGGGCTTCACGAGCAACACCTTCTACCGCCTTGCCGAGGCCCAACGAGTCGTCGCTCAACTCGACCTTTACAACCGAGCCCTCTGGCCCGCCGAAGATGGAAGGTTCGATGCTTCCACTGACCACGGGGGCTCCTTCGGCTCGGGATTTGGCGGGTCCGTGGACCAGCCGGATGCCCCAAGTCTAGCGATCGAGAGGTCTCGGCTCCGGCGAGGGTAGACAAGGGTCACGACGACCACCGTGCCGCCTTGTGGCATAGCTGACGCTTCGGATCAGCGGCCCCGCGAGCGCTTGGGCACGTCCCGATTCCGACCGACACCGCGCGCGACCACCGGTGCTGTTGAGCGAAGTGCACCTGTGGCGTGTACCCCGTCTGCGAGTTCGCGGGCGGGCCGCCCGTCGCCAAGGAGACCTACCGTGTTCGATCTGCTCGCCACCGTCATGTCCGCGCCGCTGCTGGTGCCGATGGACATCAACATCGACCCCAACACCAACGGCCTGCCGGGGATCAACCAGCTGCGCACCATCGTCGGCGCGGTGATGACCATCGGCCTGATCCTGTCCGTGCTCGCGCTGATCGTGTCCGCGATCGTGTGGGGCTTCGGCGCGAACAGCAGCAACCCGCACCTCGCTTCGCGCGGGAAGATCGGCGTCCTGGTCTCCTGCGGCGCAGCGGTGATCTGCGGCGCGAGCGTGACGCTCATCAACTTCTTCTGGAACGTCGGCCAGTCCGTCTGACTCGCTTGACGTCGAGAGCTGGTGTTCGTGATGGGCGTGTGCGACGTTCCCGTGATCTCCTCGGTCTGCGATGCCGTCGGCGAAGGAGCCGCCTCGCTGGTCGCGGCCCCGTTCGACTGGCTCGCGCAGGCGATGGGTGCCGCCGCCGGGTGGCTGTTCGAGGCGGTCTGGTCGGTCTTCGACACCACGACACTGGTGGATGTCACCAAGCCCGGCTACATCGCCGTCTACAACCTGCTCTTCGGCATCGCGGTCTTCGTGATGCTGATCTTCTTCTGCCTCCAACTCATCACCGGCCTGATCCGACGCGACCCCACCGCCCTCACCCGAGCCGCACTGGGGCTGGCGAAGTCCGTCCTCGGGTCGTTCGTGGTCATCACGCTCACTGCGCTGCTGCTGGAAGTCGTCGATCAGCTGTGCATCGGGATCGTGCAGGCCGCCGGGGAGACCACTGAGTCGATGGGTGACAAGATCGCTCTCCTCGCCGCAGGGCTGGTCGGGATCAATATCGCCGCCCCGGGCGTCGGGGCGATCATCACGATCTTCATGGCCGGTCTCGCGATCACCGCCGCCGCGATCGTGTGGCTGTCCCTCCTGGTCAGGAAAGCGCTGCTGCTGGTGGCGGTCGTGTTCGCGCCGCTTGCCTTCTCTGGTGCCTCTTGGGATGCCTCGCGGGGGTGGATCGGGAAGTGGGCGATGTTCGTCGTCGCGCTGATCTGCTCCAAGCTCGTGCTCGTCGTGATGTTCCTTGTCGCGATCACCCAGGTCTCCGCGCCGATCGACGCCGATCTCGCCTCGGTCAGCGATCCCATCGCGGGGATCGTGCTGATGGCGATGGCCGCGTTCGCCCCGTATCTCACCTACAGGTTCATCGCGTTTGTCGGGTTCGACATGTACCACGCGATCGGCTCCGAGCAGGACGCCAAGAGCGCCCTCAACCGCCCGATCCCGGTCCCGACCAAGCCGCAAGGCGGCGGCGACCCGAAGAAGGTACTCGACGGAACCAGCAGCAGCGGCGGGAACACGGGCGGCGGCTCAGCCGGTGGAAGCAGCGCCCCGCCGCCGCCGAAGACTCCGGCACCGGCACCCGCCGCGAGCGGCGGAGGCGCGGCTGGTGGAGGTGCCGCAGCAAGCGGAGGCAGTGCAGCCGCAGCCGGTCCCGTGGCCGCCGGGGTCGTGATCGGCGCGAGTGTCGCCAAGGGTGCCGCGACCGCAGGGCCGAAGGCCGGAACCGCGTTGGGAGCCCAGGGTGAGCACGCCGCCGACGCAGCCGCGCAGACACCGCCACCGCCCGCAGCCTCACCTGCGGCACCGCCGTCGAGCCCGGCACCACGCCCGCCGAGCACCGACCCGTCACCGCCACCGAAGCAGCCCCCGCCGCCCGCGCCACGCCCACCGAAGGAGTAGACGATGAGCAGCACGAACCACGACCGTCCCACCGCGGGCGAACTCGTGCCGGTGAAGTTCTCCCGCCTCACCCGCCGCGGCGTCCTCCTCGGCCTGTCGCTGACCCAGCTCATCACGCTCGCCATCGGCGGAGCCACGCTCATCGGCGCGTTCTACGCCGGCGGCGGGATACTGCTCGCCTACAGCGCCCCCATCTGGGTACTCTCCGCCGCGCTGACCTGGATACCCATCGCAGGCCGTCCCATCGTGGAGTGGCTGCCCATCGCCTGCTGGTGGCTGTGGCGCACCACCGGAGGGCAACTGCTGTACCGGCGCAGGATCGTTGTCCCGCGCCCCGTCGGCACCCTCGCGCTGCCCGGCGACATGGCGCGCCTGCGCGAGTACACCGACCCCGACACCGGAGCTGGGATGATCCACGACCCCCAGGCCGCCACCCTGACGGTGGTGTGCGAGGTCACCCATCCCGCGTTCGTGCTCCTCGATCCCGGCGAGCAGGAACGCCGCGTCAGCTCCTGGGGCCGCGTGCTGGCCACCGTCTGCCGCTCCGGGCGGATCGCCACGCTTCAGGTCTTGGAGCGCACGCTGCCGGACTCTGGCACCGGACTGGCCGAATGGTGGGCCACCCACGGCACCCCGGACGGCTCGTGGGCGGCCGACACATACGCCGAACTCATCGACCGCGCCGGACCCGCCGGCGAACGCCACGCCACCACACTCTCGCTGTCACTGGACATGAAGACCAGCGCTCGGCAGATCAGGACCGCCGGAGGAGGGATACGCGGGGCCGCCGCCGTGCTGCGGCAGGAGATGAACACCCTCGTCGCCGCGCTGCGCTCCGCTGACCTCTCGCCCTCGGGATGGTTGACGCCGGGGCAGATCGCGGTGATGCTGCGTTCCGCCTACGACCCCGCCATCGCCGCCACCCTGGAACGCCACGGCAGGCTCGGCCAGTCCCTCGCGACCGCCGGGCCGGTTGCAGTCACCGAGACCTGGGGCAAGCTGCGAACCGACTCCGCTCACCACGCAGTGCTCTGGGTCAGCGAGTGGCCGCGGTCACTGGTGTATCCGGGGTTCCTGTCGCCCGTGTTGCTGTCCACCGGCATCCAACGGTCGTTCTCGCTGATCTGCACCCCGATGCGCTCCGACCAGGCCGCACGTGACATCCGCAAGAAGAAGGTTGAGCACATCTCCGACCAGGCCCAGCGCGCGAAGATCGGCCAGATCGAGGACGCCTCGCAGACCGCCGAGTACCACGACGTGCTCCAGCAAGAAGCTGACCTCACCGCCGGACACGGCATCCTCCGCTACACCGGCCTCATCGCAGTCTCCGCGCCCACCGTCGAGGAACTCGACGCCGCTGTCGCCGCGATTGAGCAGGCCGCGATCCAAGCCTCTTGCGAGACCCGGCTCCTGGTCGGACAGCAAGCCGCCGCGTTCACCGCCGCCGCGCTCCCGCTCTGCCGGAAGGTATAGGGCTGCGATCCTGACGCTAGAACTCAATCAGTAGATGGATGCATCTCGCCGGCGTCAGAGGCCGTAAGTCGTCTGCCAGTACTCCGTCAGCTTCCGTTCGATCTTGGACTTGATGGGGTACAGCTCGGAACGCAAGACCTTCTCGTCGGCAGACAGACTCTTGCCCGCCTCAATCTTTGCTTCGATCCTGTCGAGTACCTCTGTGATCGCTTCCAAGCTGATGCTGGCGGCAGCGTCATAGCCCTCACCGATAAGGCCCAATCGCCCGTTCCGTCTTCCGGTCTCAATCGCGTCGATCATCGCGTCGCCCCAGCTTCCCATCGGGCACCTCCTGTAGTCCTTCGCCCCATGATCTCATTGAGGCCATTCCGCCGGGCAGCTTCCAGTCGCACCTCTTGATAGCCACGGCGCACCGCTGTCTCTTACTCACGTCGGCTGGGCACGTAGGCGCACCTCCTCGTCATACGGCACCAGGAGGTCACCATGCCCACGTTCTTCGATTCGACTGCCGACGCCGCCGAGGCGTCCGAAGCCTTGCGCGGCCTCGCGCACGCGAGCCGGGGTTTCGATCAGCCCGCCGAGATGTATGGGGTGATCGGTGATCTGTCCTCGGGGATGCGCTCGCTGCGGCAGGCGCTCGACCAGATCGCTGATGTTCACGAGCGCAAGGCTGCGCACGCGTTCAACGACGCCGGAAGCCACGAGGCAGGAGTGCGGGAGGCGCTCGCTGCTGCGGAAGAGTTGCGTCAGGCCGCGAGCCTCGTCGACCGGGCCCACGACCGGCTCGCGGAAGGGTTCATCGCAGCGGGGCGGATCGCTTGGCATCCCGAGCCCGCCGTCGAGGAGGTCATGCCGTCGCGGTGGGTCAGCGTGGTGTTCCTTCAGGGTGAGGAGGCCGACCGGCCGTTGCGCATCCTCGGTGAGCTGGGGCATGTCGATGCGGTGGACTTCCTCGCGCAGTGGGACTACGGAGACGAGACCACGCAGGCCGCGCTGGAGAACGGGTACGTCTACGACGAGCCCGGCGAGGGCACGAACGACCGGGTGGCGCTCTCGGGTGACTACGCGCTGGTCGTCAATCCGCACGTCGGCTACGTGTCGCTGCTGCGCCGCTACACCGAACCGGAGGCAGAGCCCCCGGATGCCGAACAGGTCGAGTCCGCTCCGGTGAAGTCTGGGCCGGAGCTGCTGGTGTCGTATTCGTCGCCGGGCGCTCCGGAGCGGGCCGACGTGCCGACTGCGAAGCGGGATGGGTCGTGGTTTGAGCCGGCGAAGATCACGGCGGTCAAGCAGGCGCGGGGGCTGGTGCGGTGACCGAGGATCGCGCGCGGCTGCACACTGCTGTTCTGGTGGCACCGTCGAAGGAGCGGCGCAGGCTCCGTAAGCAGCGTCGCAAGGCCGAGGCGAGGCTCCACGCCGAGCGGCGAAGGACTGCGCTCGCCGCAGCGAAGGCGAAGGCTGAGGAGGAGCGTGCCGAGCGGCGCGCGACGGTCTACCTGCCGAGGGCTGGCGAGCCGGGCGTTGCGCGGCTGCGCACTCCGGGCCGGTTCCATTTGACGCGGCATCAGGACACGTCGGCGACGCTGGCGGGTGCGTACCCGTTTGTCGCTGAGGGCGGGCTCGGTGCCGATGGTGTGTTCGTCGGCCAAGACGTGTATTCGGGTGGGAGCTTCGTCTATGACCCGTGGGTGCTCTACGCGCGCGGCATCATCACCGCGCCCAACGTGGTGCTGGCCGGGATCGTCGGTTCCGGCAAGTCGTCGCTGGCCAAGTCGCTCTACACGCGGTCGCTGCCGTTCGGGCGGCGCGTGTACGTGCCTGGCGACCCGAAGGGCGAACACACCGCCGTTGCGAACGCCGTCGGCGGGCGTGCCATCGTCCTCGGCCACGGCCTGAACACTCGCTTGAATCCACTCGACGAAGGCCACCGCCCGACAGGGCTCTCGGATGAGCAGTGGGCCTCGACCGTCGCCGCTCGACGGCGTGATCTGATCGGCGCGCTGGCGGAGACTGTGCTCGCGCGGGGGTTGTCGCCGTTGGAGCACACCGCGATCGACATCGCCCTGACCCAGACGGTGCGGGAGAACGACGTGCCGATCCTGCCGATGGTCGTCGACCGCATCCTCGCCCCGAGCGCGGATGCCGACGGCCGGCTGGCCGAGGACGGCAGGGTCGTCGGCCACGCACTACGCCGTCTCGTCGCCGGCGACCTGGCCGGGTTGTTCGATGGGCCTTCGACGGTCGCGTTCGATCCGTCGTTGCCGATGATCTCGCTCGACCTCTCGCGGGTCACCGAGAACTCGACGCTCATCTCGGTGTTGATGACGTGCTCGTCGGCATGGATGGAGTCCGCGCTGCTCGACCCGAACGGCGGGCAGCGGTGGGTGATCTACGACGAGGCCTGGCGGCTCATGTCCCATCCCGCGCTGTTGCGGCGGATGGATGCGCACTGGCGACTCGCACGGCACTACGGGATCGCGAACATGCTGATCTTCCACAAGCTCACCGACCTCGACAACGTGGGCGACCAGGGCTCCGCCATGCGCTCCCTGGCCAACTCACTGCTCGCGAACGCCGAGACGCGGATCGTGTACCGGCAGGAGTCCGACCAACTCGGGCCGACCGCAAGGGCACTCGGTCTGACCGGGACGGAGCAGCAGCTCTTGCCGAACCTCGGCGTCGGCCAAGGACTGTGGCGGATCAAGGCCAGGAGCTTCGTCTGCCAACACCAACTCCACCCCGACGAACTCGCGCTGTTCGACACCAGCAGCCGCGCAGCGGGAGATCACCGATGAACGTCACTGGCCCGCGCCGATCCACCACGACCGACGACGAGAACATGGCGCCCGTCGAGCTGCCGCACGTCCTCGTCACCGTTGCCGATGACGGCACTCTCACCGCCACGGTGGATGGAACCCACTTCGAGGAGTCGGGTGCGAGCGCGTGGACGCGGGCGACGTTCGGGCCGCTCATGGATGCCATTACCAAGGACCGCACGATCGCGGTCCGTGTCGAAGTTCGCGAGAGCGACGGAAGTGTGTTCACCGACATCCTCCGCACCCGCAAGCCTCGACGCGCAGTGGCACCGTCCGAGAACTCGGTACCGGAGACTCGTCGGAGTCGTCACGCCCGTTGGGTGCCGCGCTTGGCTGAGGTCACGGCTCACGGGTTCGTGCCTGGCGAGGATGTCGCCGTCGCGACGATCGTCTCCCATACCGACGCCACCGGAACCGGGGAGGCACGTGCACTCATCGGCCTCGACGACCTCCCCAACGGCACACACGAGGTGATCCTGCTCGGGCGCATCTCGGGCACGCTCGCGGTGCGGCGGCTGACATGAACCAGCGGCAAGCCGGCGGAATGGGCGACGAACTCACCAACGCCGCACTCATTGGCCTGATCGGCATGTTCGGGATCGCTCTTGTCCTCCGCGCGGCTGGCAGCGTCGCCGCGTTCCTCACCGGCACACCCCAGCCCGAAACCGGTGCAGCGGCGGGGCTCGCCGTGCTGTTCAACCCCGGCGATCCGGCGACCGCGCTCGGTGCCGACGGACTCAACCCGGTCGTCTACTGGCTCGTGAGCACGGCACTGCTCGGCGGACTCGCCGCCGGGATCGTCTGGGTGTGGATCGTGCTGCGCCGTCACACGCGGAAGACAGAGACCGACCCGCACCGGCTCGCCGGGATCGCGACCAGCCATGAGGTCAAGACCGCAGCATCCGCAAAGGCACTGCTTCACCGCGCAGCCACGCTACGGCCCTCCTTGGAGTCGCCAGCACCGCAGAATGTCGGCTACCTCCTCGGTGCTAGCCGCGGCACGAAGGTCTGGGCATCGGTCGAAGACTCGATCCTGCTGATCGGCCCACCCCGCTCAGGCAAGGGCCTACACGTCGTCATCAACGCGATCCTCGACGCACCCGGAGCGGTCGTCACCACCAGCACCA
>CAZWEU010000030.1:0-21732 GCA_964632785.1 uncultured Lachnospiraceae bacterium
TTTGGCTCATATTTATTTTATTTTCTTTTTACACCATTATACGGACTTAATCTTAGAAAGATTTTTAAGACACAGCTTTGTATTTATTGACTGACGTAGTATAATTATATCCTACTTTATATTATAATGTCGAATTGAATTCATTTTCTTAAGGATACAAGTTCTTTCGAGGCTTTACTTCACTATGCTACTGTGGTAAAGTGAGTTGTAATAAAGTATTAGGAGGGTTTATGTTATATAATTACACGATTGAGGGTTTTGAATCGATTCAACCCCAAGATAATCATGCTTTTCAAAAGATCATTTCGAATTTAATGGGTCTTTATCGGTCCTTTGGCTATCATCAAATTGCTACCCCAACCTTTGAGGCCTACGATCTATACGTGAATGAAAATTCAATTCCCAGTGATGACCTTTTTAAAATGGTCGATCACAAGGGTCGCGTTTTAGTCCTCAAGCCGGATGTCACCTTGCCAATTACCCGCATGGCTGCCATTAATCATCCCAACGACCAAGAGATAATAAAGTTTTCCTACCAAACCAGTATCTATCGAAATTTTTCAGCTCCCGATAGCATTAAAAAAGAAATTAATCAAATCGGTCTGGAGTATTTTGGTAACAACAGTCCTGAATGTGATGGTGAAATTATCGGCTTATCGATCCTTTCCCTGATTAAAACCGGTATTAAAGATATTCATATCGACTTAGGCCATGTCGGTTTTATTAATTATCTGTTTGAAGAATTTAATTTTACAACTGACGAGCGCAACACCCTATTTCAATACATTGAAAATAAAAATGTCGGAGATATTAAAACCTATTTGACCAAGCTAGACTTAGATCAAGCATCCCGTGATATCATCCTTAAGCTTCCGTCACTCTATGGGTGTCCGGAAGACATTATCACTAAAATGAAGACCATGTGCCTCAATGAAAACATGGAAAAAGTTGTTTTAAAAGTTTCCGACATCTATGACCATTTAAAGATTATGGGTTTAGAGACCTATATCAGCTTTGATTTAGGCTTTACTAACCAAATGAATTATTATTCCGATATTATTTTTAAAGGCTATATCAATAATTGGGGTGAACCGGTCATCAGTGGCGGACGTTATAATCAACTTTCAGAAAAATTCGGGATTTCACGACCAGCCTGTGGCTTTGCCATCGATCTGATGAAAATACTTGATTATCTTGATCGTGGAAAAAAATTCCCTCATTTTGAGAAAGCAAAAAGAATCCTCTTTTATAGTCCCGATGATAAAAAACGTGCTTATTCTCTGGCTGACCAATTCAGAAAAGATGACCTTATCACCGAGTTGTTCATCACAAGAATGGCTCTTCCTGATCAACTGAGCTATTTAAAGACCAATCCCCTTTATATTGATAGCGAAATTTTTTATCTATCCAAAGGGAAACTTTATGCTTATAAAGATAATGAATTCACGGCCCTGGAAATTTTAAACGAGGAGGTATCACAATGATGACCATTCGCTTCGCTCTAGCAAAAGGGCGGGTTGCCAAACACGCCATTGACTTGCTTGTCAAACTAGGTTATGTCTTTGATGATTATTCAGATGAAAGCCGCAAGCTTATTTTCACTGACAAGAGTGGAAAGGTCTCCTTTTTTCTGGTCAAATCCCCGGATGTTGCCACCTATGTTGAAAAGGGAGCCGCTGATATTGGCATCGTCGGAAAAGATGTGCTAATGGAATATCCGGCCCAAGTCTATGAAATTCTTAATTTAAACATTGGTATGTGCAAGATCTGTGTGGCCGGCTACAAAGATCGTCCCCTTGCTTATGGAAAAAAACTTGTTGTCGGGACAAAGTATCCGGTCATTGCTAAGAACTACTTCCAATCCAAAAACCAATTAGTCGATATTATCAAAATAAATGGTTCGGTCGAATTAGCACCAATCATCGGCCTTTCCGATTGCATCGTTGACATTGTCGAAAGTGGCAGCACCTTAAAGGAAAATGGGCTCTCAGTTCTAGAAGAGATCTGTTCGATCAGCTCCCGGCTGATCGTCAACCAAGTCAGCCTAAAAACCAAGCGGACAATGATCGATCCGATTATTAAGGAATTTGAAACACAGCTTAAAAGTGAAGCTTAGAAAGGACAATTATGAAACTAATCAATTATCACAAGGATATTAATTTCGATGATCTTCTCAAGCGCGAGAGTGATGAGCGCGAAGACATCCGAAACGCTGTACTAGAGATTATTAAAGGCGTTAAAACCGAGGGCGATGCAGCCCTTTTATACTACACCAAGACACTCGATAAATGCTCACTTAAAGATCTTAGGGTTGGTCAAGCCGAAATCGATGCGGCCTATGATTCAGCCTCACCTGAATTGATCAGTATTATGACCGAGGCGGCCGAGAACATTCGCGCTTTTCACGAAAAACAACTGGAAAAGAGCTGGACCTTTGCACCCTCTGATGGGGTCACCCTTGGTCAACACCTAACGGCCCTTGAGCGCGTCGGCCTATATGTGCCCGCTGGCAAAGCAAGCTACCCATCAACCGTCTTAATGAGCGCTATCCCGGCTATCGTGGCCGGTGTTGAGTCGATCGCCATGGTCTCCCCGCCCGATAAAAATGGTTTAATCAACCCGACCATTCTGGCGGCCGCTAAAATTGCCGGGGTCAGTGAAATTTATAAGGTTGGTGGCGCCCAAGCCGTTGCTGGCCTAGCTTATGGAACCGAAACGATCAAGCCAGTCCATAAAATTGTTGGACCGGGTAATATTTATGTGGCCACCGCCAAAAAAGAAGTTTTTGGCAAGGTTGATATTGATATGATCGCCGGGCCCAGTGAAATACTGATCATTGCCGATGACAAGGCTAATCCTGTCTATGCCGCTGCGGACATGCTTTCTCAAGCCGAACACGATGAAATGGCCATGACCGTTCTTGTCACCTCCTCTGAAAGCTTTGGAAAGACGGTGATTCAAGAGATCAGTCGGCAAATTGATGACGATTTAGAGCGAAAAGTAATTGCCCAAAAAGCCATTGATGATTTTGCCTTTGTCATTATTGTTAAGGATTTAGATGAGGCCTTCGACGTTTCCAATCAAATCGCCCCGGAACACTTAGAACTTCTGATTGAAAATCCCATGGACTGGCTAGAAAAAGTACGCCATGCTGGAGCTATTTTTATGGGTGCCTACACTCCCGAACCCTTGGGTGACTATTTTGCCGGCCCCAACCACACCCTGCCAACATCGGGAACGGCAAAATTCTCTTCACCTTTGGGGGTTTATGATTTTCAAAAAAAATCGAGTATCCTCTCCTATAGTGAGGACGCCCTTAACCGCGTTTATCGAAAAGTTTCGGATTTTGCCCGAGCTGAAGGCCTTGACGCCCACGCTCTAGCAGTTGAAAGGCGGTTTCAAACAAAATGAACACTCTCGTACGTAACAATATTAAAAAGCTCATTGCTTATAAGGTCGATGCCCCTCAATATGAAATCATCGTCAACGCCAATGAGAGTGCCTATGATTTTCCCATGGTCTTAAAACGCCAATTTTGTGATGAGATTTGTAATAGCAATTTAAACCGTTATCCGGAATCCGCTTTTCCAGAATTATTAGCGGAGTTATCGCTCTACACAGGCTTACCAAGTGATCACATTATCGCCGGATCAGGGTCTGATGAACTAATCGCCATGATCAATCAAGCTTTTATAAACCCAGGAGACACCGTTGTCTCCCACTCCCCCTCCTTTGCCATGTACGATATCTGGGCTAACATTTCCGATGCCAATCACATTAAAGTTCCTGATTTAGACAAGCATGTTCCCGATATCGATGGTTTAATTAAAGCGGCCTGTGACCACCAGGCTAAAATCCTTTATCTTTGTCACCCTAATAACCCAACTGGCTACTGCTTTAGCCCTGATGCCATTTTAAAGATTCTTGACTCGGTCCCATCACTGGTCGTTATCGACGAAGCCTATGTTGAGTTTTTTGGAAGATCAGCGGTTGAGTTTATTAAAAGCTATCCGCGTTTGCTGATCCTTCGGACTCTGTCTAAAGCGTTTGGCCTAGCCGGAATTCGCTGTGGCTACGGCCTAGCCCAGCCACAAGTAATTAACATTCTTTACAAGGTTAAGAGCCCCTATAATTTAAATGTCCTAACCCAAAAACTAGCGGTCATCGCCTTAAAAAACCGCTTTTCTGTCCTTAAACATTTGGATGAGGTTAAAGAAGAGCGTGATAAAATCAGCGCTTTTCTAGCCGAATTAAAATCACTTCGCTCCTATCATTCGGGTGCAAACTTCCTTTATTTTGAAACTGACCGGGCTGAGGCCATTTATTTGGCCCTGCTTGAAAATAATATTTTGATTAAATATTTTAAGGAGACCTATACCCAGCCCAATAGTATTCGTTTTTCGATTGGCAGTCCAAAAGAAAACGAAAAAATTATGACCATTATCAGAAAGGTAGTAAATAATGAAACGTAAAATTAACCTAAGCCGGCAAACGACTGAAACCCAGATTAAACTAAGTCTCAATCTCGATGGCAATGGTGAGAGTACGATCGAAACAGGCATCGGCTTTTTTGATCATATGCTCCTGCTTTTTTGTCGCCATGGCCAATTTGACTTAAGCCTAATCGGCACCGGCGATACCGCCGATAACCATCATCTGATTGAAGATATTGGCATTTTACTGGGCAAAGCTTTCTATCAAGCCCTTGGCAATAAGGCTGGCATCAACCGCTATGCCTCTTTAACAATCCCCATGGATGAGGCCCTTTGTCGGATCTCAATTGATATCAGTGGCCGCAGCTACTTGGTCTTTGATGTTCCTCTTAGCCGTGAATTCATTGGTGATTTTGAAACCGAAATGCTCGAAGAATTTTTTGTTGCCTTTGCCTTTAATAGTAAGATCACCCTTCATGTCACTTCTCTTTATGGGAAAAACAATCATCATATTGTTGAAGGAATCTTTAAATGCTTTGGTCGAGCCTTGAAAGAGGCTTGCACCATCGGGGCACAAAAGGATATAATACCGTCAACGAAGGGACTTATTGAATAAGGAGAAAAAATGATAGCAATTCTAGATTACGGTGTCGGTAATTTAAAAAACGTTCGCACCGCTTTAAGTGCCATCGGACTCGATAGCATGATTAGCCGAGATCCAAAACAACTTAACAATGCAAAAGCGATCATCCTTCCCGGTGTCGGTGCTTTTTCCGATGCCATGGCAAAGCTGATCGACTATGACCTGATTGAAACACTTAATCAAAATGTAAAAAGCGGAAAGTTTTTATTGGGAATTTGTTTGGGGATGCAGCTTTTATTTGATAAAAGCGCAGAAGACGGTTCCTTTCCGGGGCTATCCTATCTTCCTGGTGAAATTATCCGATTAAACCACGACCATTTAAAAGTTCCCCACATGGGCTGGAATAATCTGATCACGACTAATGATTCACCACTTTTAAAGAAGATTCAAGCGGATGATTATGTTTATTTCGTTCACTCTTATTATGCCCAACCCAATGAGTTTAATCATGTTCTCGCTTATGCTAACTATGGTATCAAAGTACCCGCAATTGTTCAAAAAGAAAATGTGATTGGCATGCAATTTCACCCCGAAAAAAGTGCCAATGTCGGCCTTCAATTATTAAATAACTTTAAGGAGATCATTAAATGATTATATTCCCAGCTATCGATTTAAAAAATGGAAAATGTGTCCGCCTCTTGCAAGGTAAAAAAAATTCTGAAACCATTTACTTTGACAATCCGGTCGAGGTTGCCCTCAAATGGCAGTCAAAGGGAGCCAAATACCTTCACCTTGTTGATTTAGATGGTGCCTTTGGTGGTAAACCGCAAAATAAAGACTTGATTAAAGAAATTGTCACCACCCTTGATATTCCAGTGGAGCTGGGGGGGGGCATTCGAAACTTAGAAATCGCTAAAGAGTATATCGATTGTGGAGTTGCCCGGATTATCATTGGCACCCAGGCAGTCAAAGACCTATCCTTTATAGAAAAATTGATTTCCCTCTACGACGAAAAGGTCTGCGTTTCGATCGATGCCAAAAAAGGTGTCGTGTGTACCGAAGGCTGGGTCGAAACCAGTCATTTAGAAGCCCTTGAACTGGCCGCTAATTTAGAACGTTTAGGTCTGCAAACCCTTGTCTATACGGATATCTCAAAAGATGGGATGATGGCTGGCCCTAATTTTGAGATGCTAAACGTCCTCAATGCCCACCTCAACATCGATATCATTGCCTCCGGCGGTGTCTCCTCCTATGCCGATGCCAAACGGCTTAAGGAGATGGATCTTTACGGTGCCATCATCGGTAAAGCCCTCTATGAAGGAACAATCGATCTTGAACACCTACTTACTAAGGAGTTAAAGGATGTTGACTAAGCGGATCATCCCCTGTCTTGATGTCGATCATGGCCGCGTCGTCAAAGGGAAAAAATTTAAAGATCTCCAGGATGTCGCCGATCCTGTTACACTCGGCCGTTATTATTCTGAGCAAGGAGCCGACGAGCTGGTCTTTTATGATATTACCGCTTCCCATGAGAAGCGTGATATCTTTATCGATATCGTTGAAAAGGTTGCTGAGGCCATTCGGATCCCCTTTACCATCGGTGGGGGGATCAGCCGGCTTGAGGATTTTCAAAAGGTCCTAATGGCCGGTGCTGACAAGGTTTCAGTTAATTCTTCCGCTGTTTTAAAACCCCAATTAATCCGCGATGCCGCCTTAAAATTCGGGTCTCAATGTGTCGTTTTATCAATCGATGCCAAACGTAATGGCAAAAATTCTTGGGATGTCTTTGTCAAGGGTGGCCGGGAAAATACCGGAATCGATGCGATTGAGTGGGCTAAACAAGGGCAAGATCTAGGAGCTGGGGAAATCTGCATTAATTCAATTGATACTGACGGTGTTAAAGAGGGCTATGATCTAGCACTCAACGAAAAACTCTCAACGCTTTTATCCATCCCCATCATTGCTTCTGGTGGAGCTGGAAAAAAAGAAGACTTTTTGGATGTTTTAAAGATCGGTGCCGATGCCGCTTTAGCCGCCTCCGTCTTTCACTACCGTGACATTTTAATTCCTGATTTAAAAGATTTTCTTGACAATCATGGCATTCCCATCAGAAAGGTGTAAAATGGATTTAAAAAATATCAACTACAATAATGCCGGTCTTGTTCCGGCAATTGTCCAAGATTATCATACGAGGAAAGTCCTGATGATGGCCTGGATGAACGAACAAGCACTGCAAATGAGTCTCGACACGAAAATTGCAACCTTTTATAGTCGGAGCCGAAAAAAAATCTGGGTAAAAGGCGAGTCCTCTGGCAATTTCCAAACAATCGTCAGCATTGACTACGATTGCGATGAGGATACCCTCCTTCTCCAGGTCATTCCTCAGGGGCCGGCCTGTCATACCGGGGCGGTAACGTGTTTTTATCGTCATTTAATGACTAATTCCGACCTTCAGACGGGCAATCTTGACATCCTCCATACATTGAACAATCTAATTGCCAAGCGCTACGACTCCCCTAAAGAGGGATCTTATACCAATTATCTCTTTGATGAGGGCGTTGATAAAATTTGTAAAAAAATCGGTGAAGAAGCAGCTGAAACGATTATTGCTGCTAAAAATAACGATCCTGCCGAACTTACTTATGAGGCCTCTGATTTAATCTATCATCTCTTGGTTCTTTTAAAAAATCAAAATGTCAATCTTGATAACTTATTGGTCGAATTAACCAAGCGTCACCAATAAAAAACAATTTTCTAAGTTTAGCTAAAGGTTGGAATTCTACAATAGTCTCGAGATCAAACATCTCCCCTTTTTCTTTTCATTCCTAATATGCAAAAGCGACGAACCACTGTGGTTCGTCGCTTTTTATTATTTGCTTAATTTTTAAAGACCATTCTTTCTTAGTCAAGCAGGTTAATGGTTTTTAAAATATCATAGCCTAATCGTCTTTTTTTACCTTGATAGGGATAAGCATGCATGACCACCATGGGGTTATGATTTAGTTCAATAATCCCATAAGATGAGTCTTTCTTTTGATAATCTTCGATGATCATATCCACCCCGCAAAACTGGGCCTTAAAAACCTTAGCGGCCTCACTGGCGATTTTTTTAAATTGTTCCGGCATTTTATCGGTAAAATCAATACTATCGCCGCCCGTGCTGATGTTCGAGTTTCCTCTTAAAAAAATCATCTCATCCTCAGCAGGTATCGATTCTTTGCTAAAGCCTTGCTTCTTTAAATAAAGCCGTGATTGTTGGTCCATTTCAATTTTTTTAAGGGGGCTGGTTTTTCCGTCCCCACGATAGGGATGGCTATTTTTTATCTCGATTAGCTGACCAATGGTCATTTTTCCATCGCCAACCACATTGGCTGGCCGGCGGTGGAGGACGACGACCGGTGAGTCACCCATGATTAGGAAGCGAAATTCCAAGCCTTTTAAATAGTCTTCGACTAAGACAATGTCGTCATAAGAAAAGGCGATTTTCATCGCTTCTAACAGGTCTTTGCGACTGCCGCCATTTTCAAAGATACTAATGCCTAAACCAAAATTTGTTGATTTTGGCTTAACGACAAGTGCCTTTCCCACATAGCCATCAAGGACTTTTTCAATACGTTCAAGCGATGAAAAAGCGTCACCGGCAGGAACCGGAAAGCCTTCTTCTCCTAATATTCTTTTCGTCACCAGCTTGTTTTCCATCAGTAGGGGGGTGATATAAGAATCAGCACTGGTTTTTGTCGCTTGTTTGACGTATTCCTTTTGATTGCCTCTTTTTAAAGCAATAATATTTTCAAAAGGATCTAAGGGAATCACTTGAATGCCCCTCGTGATCGCCTCTTTAATTAAAATTTGAGTGGACATCTCCCAATGCTCAAAGCCTTTGAGCAAGTAGCATTCTTTTTTTGCTTGACCTGAATTTGATTTTGCAATTTTAAGAAAAGCCTCACAGCAATTCTCTTTGGTCAATTGGTTAATTTGCTCAGCGTAGGTTTTTTTATAGTCCTCAACACGGTCCATCATTAACCGAATACAGGCATCCTGTCCTAAGGATAAATTATTATTCACTACCATGATCTTGTCTAAAATCTCTTTAGCCCATGTCTTTTTAGAGACCCAGGCTTGTTTGTCCAATAATTTTAGGTTTGTATCAAGACCATGTTCAGCAACGGCAATTTCATTAATCATTGCTTCTTGCTGCCAAGTTGGATAGAGTTCTTCTTCCTCTAAGAGAAGAAATAACATGAAGATATTTAAAAAATCACAATCAATTTTAGAAATTCCCCGTCTTTCAAAAACATTTAGATCAATTGAGCGAATTTCTAAATATTTAATCCCATCTTTTTTTAGGGAGTTTAAAATATCACCATTATCATAGGGTTTAAGACGAATTTGGGAATATAATTCCTTAGCTTCAGAAAGGGCCCCTTCTTTTATAAGTTCATCAATGCTAGCGATAAAGCGATCAAGAGATGAGTAATCGGGATAGAGTTCAACCGGATTTTTATAACCGGTGCTATTGCCATTACGAGTCGAAATCCCATTTTCAAACTTAAAGCCACTCCCCCCCCATTCTTCCATCCCCCTGATCGGATCATCCAGATAGGTGTGGTGGACACAAGGAGAACTACCCGTTAAATAAATAATCAGCCACCTAAACTTTAAATAATTTCGAACTGCTTTCATGTAGATCTCATCCGTAAATTCTCGATAAGCGATCTCTCTATCGGCTTTTTCCCATAAGATTTGAAGCATCTCATCACTGTATGAAAAATTATAATGGATCCCCGAAATCAATTGTTTTTTACTGCCATATTTTTCTTTTAATTTTTCGCGATACTCACGAGCGGACCTGCCTTTTTCACCCGGATATAGGGCAATTGGAATGACATCTTCGTCCGGTAAGGCACAGGGCATCGACTGGGGCCAAAGAAATTCATTTTCCTCAATTTCACAAAGGACGATATTGGTCAATGCTTCCAGAAAATCGCAACTTTCGTCGGTAGAGTAGAAAACCGGGGTTATTACTTCTACTTGGCTTTCCGAAAAATCGGTTGTAATATAAAAATTATCAAGTTTCTCGCCAAAATTTTTGGGGTGGTCACTTAATGCTAATTCTCCTGCTTTAGTCACTCTCAGTCCTTCTCGTTCAAGACCAATTCCTGATTTGAGGATAACTTCAGGCGGTAATTTCTTTAAAATTTCAATCATTTCCATTGCCTTTCTGACTTTATAAATATTTAAGTTATTTTTTAAACATACTATTATTGTACCACATTGCCAGCGACTTTAAACACTATATCGATGATTTGAATCTTTAGTTTAGAATGATTACGATTTATAAATTTGATTGACTTGATATTAGCTGTGATGTTAGAATTAACCTACTTAGTTAGTACTTGCTAACTGTCTTTTTTAGAAGCATTACTAGTAATTTAAATCGGGAGGATATTATGGATAATATATTTAAACGGAGTGCGATCTTAGGGCCAAAGAGTGCAAGAAGAGGGAAGCGATTTGGTCGCCGGAGATCCCATGAACGGACTTGCCAATATCTTGCTGGTACTCTAGCCGGTGCTAGTATTAATGAAGAATACATTATTAAAGCGGTCGAAACAAATAACGATGAGATGAAAGACTTCTTATTTACCCTTGGTTGCTATGAAGGCGAAGCAATAACCGTCATTTCAATTATTTCCGATCAATATATTGTTGTTGTAAAAGATGCCCGCTATAGCATCGATAAAAATTTAGCCACCTCTATTATTATTTAAAGCTTAACATTTGAGTTCAATCGAGTCCTAGGTAAGATTGTTCTACTATAGATATAATAAGTAAAAGTAAGGAGATAAATTGCATGAAAATTGCTTTAACTGGAAATCCTAATAGTGGTAAAACCACTTTATTTAATGCCATCACCGGTAAGATCGAACACGTTGGAAACTGGGCTGGTGTTACGATTGAAAAAAAAGAGGGGATTATTAAAAAAAACCTCAATAAAACCGATAGAGATCTAACGGTTGTTGATTTGCCGGGTGCCTATTCGATGTCACCTTTTACCTCAGAGGAAAGCATCACCAGTGATTTTGTTAAGAATGAAAATCCTGATGTAATCATTAATATTGTCGACGCTACCAATTTAAGTCGAAGTTTATTTTTCACAACGCAATTATTAGAATTAGATATTCCTGTCGTCGTTGCCTTAAACAAAAGTGATTTAACAAAGAAAAAAGAAACAGCAATTGACCTCGACCTTCTTTCGCAATTACTCGACTGCCCGGTCATTGAAACGGTCTCAACGGCGGGCGGTGAAAATGGATTAAGTAATTTAATATCCGCCGCTGTCGCTGCGGAAGGAACGACCCAAATCCCGCCGCTTGACACAAAGGATCTTGACCTTGATAATAAGGCGGCCGTAGAAGCCTCCGACCGAAAGCGTTATGAGCTTATCAAGGGGATTATCAGCAAAGTTGAGAAGCGATCCATTCAAAGTAGTAGCCAAACAAAACAAGATGCTGCCGATCGCATTCTCGCTCATAAGTGGCTTGGTCTTCCGATCTTTGCCTTGGTTATGTGGGCAGTATTCTCAATCTCCCAAACCTATTTAGGAACCTTTTTAGCTGATATATTAGTTGGTTGGATCGATCTTTTTTATGGCTTCGTCGAAGGTGCACTCGGAGACAGTGTCTCGCCCTTCTTAACGACCTTGTTACTCGATGGGATCATCGGTGGTGTCGGTGCTGTATTAGGCTTCTTACCACTGATCATGGTATTATTCTTTTTATTAGCCCTACTAGAAGATAGTGGCTATATGGCCCGGGTCGCCTTAATTATGGATCGATTTTTTAAAAAAGTCGGCCTTTCGGGAAAATCAATTATTCCCATGATTATTGGAACCGGTTGTGCTATTCCTGGCATTATGGCAACCCGAACCATTAAGGATGAACGACAAAGACGAACAACCGCTATGTTAACACCATTTATGCCCTGTGGGGCAAAACTGCCGGTGATTGCCTTGTTTGCTGGGATATTCTTCAAAGATGCTGCCTGGGTTGGCACCTCAATGTACTTCTTGGCCATCTTTTTAATTATTACCAGTGCCTTAATTGTCCGAAAAATTACTGGCGACGAAAAAACGACCAGCTATTTTATTATGGAATTACCAGAATACCGCGTACCCAGTGCTAAAAGAGCTTTTATTTCTATGATCGATAGCGCTAAGGCTTTTATTATAAAAGCTGCTACAATCATTTTAATTTGTAATGCCCTTGTCCAAATTATGCAAACATTCAACTGGCAATTTCAGGTTATCGCAGAAGGTGCAGAAAGTAGCAGTATATTAGCAAGTATCGCAACTCCTTTCGCATTTTTACTCATTCCACTCGGCTTTGGTGTCTGGCAATTAGCCGCTGCTGCCGTAACTGGTTTTATTGCTAAAGAGAATGTTGTTGGTACGCTGGCAGTGGTTTATGGTATTACCAACTTTATCGATACTGAAGAATTTGTTCTGCTCGAAGGTGCTACAAGTGTCGCCGGTGTAATGGGGCTGACATCAGCAGCTGCCCTCGCCTATCTGGCTTTTAACTTATTTACCCCACCTTGTTTTGCTGCTATTGGAGCCATGAATGCTGAGATGGAATCTAAAAAGTGGGTCTTTGGTGCCGTAGGTTTCCAACTGGCCATGGGTTATGTCGTTGCCTTTATCATCTACCAAGTTGGAACAATTATCGAAAGTGGTACGGTTGGAACAGGCTTTTTCCCAGGCTTGATCGCTGTTACAGCAATCAGCGCCTATATCGGCTACTTAATGAAAAAGGGCTCTCAAATGGGAAGTGAACTTAGTCCCCAAGAGGCCTAGGAGGTCCTATAATGGCTAATCTATTGGTTGCCATCATTATCTTAGCGATTATCGGTGGCGCAGCATACAAACTTTATTGGAATAAAAAGAACAATATCAAGTGTTCCGGTTGTTCCTCTTGCCCATCAAATGGTAAATGCCATGGCGATGAGGTCAAAAAATAAGCTTAACTAATAAAGGTAATAAAGGCTTGGCTCACTTAAGGTGATGACCAAGCCTTTATATTTTTATTCTTTAGTTAGTACCGATCATTTAAAAAGATGTGGCCTTTCTTGCCCTCTAAGCAGTCGTAGGCCGCCCATGGCCAGGGCTTCTAATTCTTTTTCACCGGGATAAACCTGAATCGGCGCGATAAAGGCAATATACTGGCTAATCATTGCAATTATCTTTTTAGAATGGGCCATTCCTCCGGTTAAAAGAATCCCATCAATCTTTCCTTTTAATACCGCCGACATGGCAGCGATCCCTTTTCCAATTTGATAAGCTTGGGCCTCATAAACATCGCGGGCAAAAGTGTCCCCGGCTAAAATGCGCTTTTCAATTTCACGACAATCCCCGCTTCCTAAATAGGCTTTTAAGCCACCTTGGCCCCGGATTCTTTTTTTAAGATCTTCTTTCTCAAACCGATCGATTAAATCGAGGAAGGATAATAGGGGCACACTACCAGAACGTTCTGGTGAGAAAGGACCACTATCGTCGGCAATCACATCGATCATTCGTCCTTGATGATGGGCCGTAATCGAAATACCCCCGCCCATATGGCAAACGATCAGGTTTAGTTCAGGATAGGTCTTATTTCGCTCTAGGGCATAGTCACGGCTCACCGCCTTGGCGTTTAGGGCATGGCTCAAGCTTTTAATTTTAATCTCCGGAAAACCAGTAAAACGAGCAATGTCTTCCATTTCATCAGTGGAAACACCATCGTAGATAAAAGCCGGTATTCCTAAGGGACTAGCCAGAGCATCGGCCAAAACAGCCCCTAAATTTGACGGATGCTCAGACAACTTACCACTCCAGATTAAGTCTTTCATTGCCGTATTGACACGGTAGCCGCCCGCCTTCACCGGGGGAAGGAGTCCGCCCCTGCCAACAATCGCTGATAAATCCTTTACTACAAAATTGCGGTCCTTTAAGGCCTTTAGAATAATCTTCTTTCTAAATTCAAATTGGTCATTGACCTTTTTAAATAACTTTAAATCAGAACTTGGATGCTCAATGGCCTGGGAAAAAAATTCTTTCTCGTTTTTATAGACTGCAATCTTAGTCGATGTCGAACCGGGGTTAATGGCTAGTATCTGATATGTCTCCATCAGGCCTCCTAGTGGTTTTTATTGAGCAAGTAAAATGCTCAAGGCCATTGAATTAAGCTTGGATACACTTGAATCTGCTCGGGAGGTTAATACCACTGGTGCCGCAGCACCGACGATGATCCCGGCATTAGGTGATAAGGCTAAAAAGGATAAGGTCTTATACATGACATTTCCGGTTTCAATTTCTGGCACTAAAATAATATCCGCCCGACCGGCGACCTCGCTTTTTATACCCTTATGTTTGGCTGCTTCTTCAGAAATCGCATTATCAAGACCAAGAGGGCCGTCGACGACAGCATTTTTTATCTGTCCGCGTGATGCCATAACGGTTAACATGGCTGCGTCAACAGTGGCCGGCATATCTGGATTGACTACTTCGACAGCACACACCGCCGCTACCTTAGGCTCTTTGATCTCTAGGGCACTGGCAACTTTAACAGCATTATTAATCAGTTTTACCTTATCTTTTAAATCCGGGGCAATATTCATTGCTGAATCGGTAACCAAGAGGAGGCGGTCAAGGACTGGAACTTCAAAAAGGGCGATATGACTTAAAATAGACCGGGTTCTTAGACCATATTCTTTTTCAAGAACGGCCCTTAAAAAATCCGACGTACTTAAAAAACCTTTCATCAAAATATCCGCTTTACCCGTTTTTACACATTTGACAGCTCTTTTCGCTGCTAGCCCATCGTTACTTTCATTAATAATTGTAACATCACTTAGGTCAAGACTAATTTTCCTCGCAATTTCTTTGATTAAAGCTTCATTGCCGACCAAGATAAAATTTGCTAAACTTTTCTTCTTTGCCGCCAATACTGACTCTAAGACCTCTTGATCGCCGGCTGCCGCAATCGCAATTACCCGTTTTGTCCCGAGTCTTTCTATTTTCTCATAAATCTCTTTAAAACTCTTCAAATTGTTACCTCCTAAAATTTTAATTACTACACCCACACTCTACCAACTTCTTAAACAATTGTCAATAATTCTGCATGGTCCTTTTATCCTATTCATCCAAATCATTTAAAGCAATTTTAATCATTAATGCTTATAATACAAAGATAAACTAAAGGAGCTTACATGAAAACAGCAAAAATTTTCCTCACCAGCCTTGTCATCTTATTTATTTTACCCTTGTCAATCTTTTTTTATTCACGTTATATTGAGCCGAATCGGCTGGTGGTTAATCACCTTGAACTCGAGAGTGAATTTATTGATGAAAGCATTAAAATTGTTTTCTTTTCAGACACCCATTTAGGTGATTTTAGTCTTCCCAACCAACTAAAGCGGATCGTTGCTAAAATCAATGCTGAAGATCCTGATCTGGTTCTTTTTATGGGCGACCTTATTAATTATAGCCTTAATCCAGAGATCGAGACCTCTGCCATTTCAGAAGCCCTAAAAAGCGTTAAGTCCCCACATGGAAAGTATGCCGTCGTCGGTAATCATGAACTGGCACTAGCAGACCAATACGACTATACTGCTCTGATGAATCAAGGCGGTTTTGATGTCCTTATCAATGATTTTCTAGATGTTCCAGAACTAAATGTAAGACTTTTAGGCCTAGATGATGACTACCTCGGTGAGCCCGACCGTAACCTTCCCGATTCAGCAAATAAAGAGGCCTATAATCTTTTAATGACCCATGAACCGGATATCGTTGACGAGCTCAATCTTGATCAGATCCAGCTCGTTTTAGCCGGACATACTCACGGTGGTCAAGTTTCCATTCCTTTTTTAAAGAATCAGGTCCTTCCTTCCGGTGGTAAAAATTATCTAAAAGGGCTTTATTCGCTCGGCGATAAAAAGCAAACCACTTTATTTGTGACCAAGGGGATTGGCATGACCAAGCTTCCCCTCCGCTTTATGAGCGTTCCGGAGATTGTGTCCATTTCAATTAGCCCGCTTCTGCCTAACTCGGATCATGAATTGAGCCCATAAAAATAATGGCTCCGGTCTCACTATCTTGGATAGCATAGAAAAATGGCCGATCAAATTTAAGTTCAAAATCATTTACTGGCATACTAGTCAAACTCATTTCCACTGAGGTCACCGCCGCTGCTTCTGTCCCGACCTCATCGACCTCTATAAAGGTTTTGTGCTTTACCTGGCTCATCGTAATTTGATCTTTTGATCCTTCAACTAGCATGTTACTAAAATCTGATTGTCCCTTTTGAAAAGCACTCGCCATTCCCAAATCGCTTAGGGCTTGATTCAAGTTTTCTTCATAATCGATCTTAAACTTAGGTAAGACCACTGTCCCTTCTTTTTTTTCGAAAATAGCCAGCCAATCCGAATAATTCTTTTGATTTAGCTCTTGCTCAAATGCCTTAAGATCGGAATCCTCGTCCGGTAAAAAAAGAACCATGGCCATGGCTTCTGCTTCACCATAAGGCAATCGTAAGGCCTTGAAATTAGCCATTTCTAAATAATCAAAAGAAGCATTCTTAACCATCATCGGCACCTCTACGGTTTGCTGATCTTCTTTTATAAAGGGTTGCTCACTGGTTGCCTCTTTTTCAAAGGGATGGGTCCACGGTCCCTTAAAGTAAACAGCGTTAATTAGAAACATAATTGTTTGTGGATCGATCGGTGAAGTGACAATTTCTTCAATCGCATCTTGAGTTTTATCTTTCACCCATTTATTAATGGTCTTGGCTGACTGCGGATCACTAAAATCCAGGGTCTGTGCTTCTGCTTGATAGTTTTGAGTGGCCGTATTTAAAAATTCTTGAGAAAACTCAAACCCTTGCTCTAACCAAATTGAATTGGCGATATCTAACCTTATTTCAGGGTCAGTCGTCGTTAAAAGATATAACAAGGCTTGGTTGTTTTTATTCAAGGCTTGGCCATCAATACCCTGAATGTTTAAGGCCTTAGCCATCTCTTCTCTGGTCTTGCCAACGGCCCCATTATAGGCCATTTCCAGCGCTAGCGAGACGCTTACAGGTGAGATCATGATATTTTCACTATTAAGAGCCACATTTTTATAAAGATTAAATCCAAAATCATTGGTTCTTTCGACTATGGCGGGATCAAAAGCATTTAGAATATCCTCGTCTGGCTTTGATATCGCTGTCTTTTGGCAGGCTGTTGCCATCATCAAGACGACCACCATACTAAGCACCCCTATTATTGTTATTTTTCCTTTCATGATAAACTTCCCTTCTTCTTAAATTTCCCTTACCAGTCCTCAAGGCAAATTCTTTTATCACTCATCTAAAAAGGCGATTTGGCCTGATCCGTCTCTTTTATAAAAACAAAGCGATCTGTTTTTGAATGGTCTTGGGAGAAACGATAACCCAAAGAATTAAATGTTTTAATATCCTCAGGATGACTAATACCATTTTCGGCCAAAAACCGGACCATTTCACCCCGCGCCATCTTACACATGGTTCCTTTCTCGACCACCTTATCATTTTTAATCTCCCCAAAGACACAGGTGAGAAATAAGACCTCTTTGGGCAAATACCCTGAAATGGCCTTACTATATTCCTTTGAGGCCAGATTGAGGATAAAATCACTTTCATCACTGAGCTTTTTTGCCAGTTGGTCCCCCCAAAAACAGTAGAGATTTTTGTGATGATTAACGGAGAGCTTGGCTTGCATCTCTAGGCGATAGGGACAAACCCCATCAAAAGGCCTTAGAACCCCATAGAAAGCCGAAAGAATCCGCAAGTGTTTGTCAATAAAGGCAAATTGTTGGTCGCTAAAGACATCCGCCCCCATGTATTGATACTGGATTCCCTCATAGGATAAGATCGCCGGTGTTAAATTTGCTCTTAAATCCATCTGCCTAATCCGCTCGACATTGAGGGTCGCAAGCTTATCACTACAAGCCCATAGTTTTTTTAACTCCTCATAAGTCATCTCTTTTAGCCGGCCTAACAAAACCTCCGCCTCTTCTAAGAAATAAGGCATGTTTTGCGGTGGCAGGCTGTCTTGATTAATTTTCATTTTTTTAGCAGGTGAAATAATAATTCTCATAAATACTCCACTCTTTCAATGCGCCAGGCATAATTGGTAATCCCTTCTCCAATATTTGGATTTTTTGATGAATAAACTTGGTCTACGGAAAAGACACATACTAACACACAAGCTAGGGCAATGACGTTTTTACGGGAGATACGACTAATCAATGCGTCGAGCATTGGAGCGACCACATAGACGACGGCCAAGCCACCAAGACCAAAGACCAGCAAACCTTCGCCGCTAACTCGGCCATTTAAATTAAAAAAATAGCCACTATAATCCCACCATTTCATCCCATTATGGGCTATTTGTAAATACCAACTACTCGTGTATTCGACAATCCCGCAAAGCACAACAATCATTAAAAAATTAATGCCGGGGTGTTTTCGAAAACGATATAAGAGGGTTAAAATTAGAAGTGAGCCCGATCCGTAAATTGGTAGCCAGGGACCTTGCAAGACACCGCGATTGACAAATACCCCATCGTAAATTAAGTGGAGGCCAACTTCCCAGAAAAACCCGACCATACAAGCAATAAAAAAGATTAAAATAAGTGACGAGGGTGAATAGCTTTTAAGGTAGTTATGGCTATTAGCCCAAATACTCTTTTCTTTTTCTTTAAAGGGACTCAGTTTAATCGGATAGGCGCGCCCCTCTATAATATCATTGATCCAGCCATACTCCATCTCCTTAATCTTTTGTTTATCATAGGCCAGGAGTTGGGGGTCATTGCCTAGTCTAACTCCCAAAAAATGATATAAAAAACTTGGTATTTTATTTAATTCCGGCTTCTCTATGATCTCTTTTTGGAAAGCCAGTTGATTAAAGTAGCCATCCTTTAGGATTTTAGTCTCCGGTTTTTGATAGAGGTAATGATCTTTTAGTTCATTACTATTCGGGATTTCTTCTGCCCTTGCATCGAAGCGACGTTTAACGAAGAATTCGCTTATCGTTGCTAGCTTATAAGCATTTAAATAAAAAATTCCAACAATTCCAAAGCTTAGTATATTTAAAATTTCCCAAGGTAAAAAAGATAAATCCAAGACAAAACATTCCCATTTATGGCCATCCATCATTTGCCGCGATAGGGTGATCACATCTCGCGATTTAAGATCAGGATTTTCTGCCAAGATAAAGGGTACCAGCCGGTAGGAATAAAACTTAATCACCCCACCGATAATGGTCAGTAGCCATAATAAATAAAAAACATTCGTCACAAATAAGGTTATTGCTACAGGAGTAAGCTTACGAATGCGAAAGAGATAAAACAAGCGAACCGTTGGCACTTTCTCATAATGCCGGCCTTCAAGAATCATCCGTCTGGCAATGACTAAAAATGGCTTGATCAGAAAAAAGGTCAGCCCTAAGTAGAAAAGACCACTAGCGATGATCATCAGGATTAGGGTTATGCTTTCAGATTGAGTAATGCCTTCGACCATCCTAGCAATGCTGAGAAAAAAAGACCCCGAATAATAAGCATTAACCATGCCGGCAAAAATCCCTTGGTTGCGTTGGAAAATTGATCCACCCACCTGACCCAGCCAATTGCTGATATCTTCTAAACCGCGGCTATTTAAAGCTAAATTTTCAGGACGAATTGAATTAATCGAGCTCAACGACCCCTGAAATTCGGCACCTAAAAAAACGGCGATCAGACAAATCATCACAAATAGCCAATAATGCGTCTTAACATTCCTTTTTGCCTGCTCTTTTAACATTTTTCGTTCCACTCTAGAACCCCCATTAAATTAAAACGTTTACTTTTGTTCTTTTGGTTATTTTATCATAATTTAAATCGATTCGCTATCACTATCTTACTAAAAACTTGATCAAAACTTGACCGACGAAAAGCATTGCCCTGACACAGGATTGACATAAAGATAAATTATAATGGGTCTATATTAAAAAAGCATTCTTGCTTTTAAAAAATTACTTAAGGAGATACAAACATGAAACGACTAAGAAAACTAGTTACAGCCTTTACCTTGATTCTAACATTATTTGGAAGTACAGGTCTTGTCATGGCTGAAGAAGACCCCTTTGGCTCCTCAGGCGCTCAAGGAGATGAATGCCTGACACTCAATAAAATGTTAAGTTATGCTATCCAAGATGAATACGCGGCAGAGGCCGAGTATGAAAAAATCATGGAAATCTATGGTGACGTGAGACCTTATGCCAATATTATCAAAGCCGAAAAACAGCATATCAGTGCCCTCATTCCCTTGTTTGAAGCAAAAGCATTAGCCATTCCTGTCAATGATGCTAAAAACCACCTTGTCATTCCCAGCTCACTAAAAGAAAGTTATACAATTGGTGTCGATGCTGAAATAAAAAACATTGAAATGTATGATCTTTTTCTATCAGAAGATCTGCCTGATGATGTGCGAAGGGTTTTTGAGTCCTTACAAGCAGCCTCAGAAAATCATTTAAAAGCCTTTGAGCGAAATGCCAGTAAAAATAGAGGTCCTCAAAAATAGCGATTAAAAAAGGAAATGACAGCTGTCATCTCCTTTTTTAATCGCTAAAATATTTTTCACCCTAAAAACTACTGTTAGGCCCTTTAAGAAAGTCAATTTCTTCAGAGGTCGATTTGCGCTTGAGCATGGTGTTTCGATGAGGATAACGACCAAACCGATCAATGATGGCTTTATGTTTAATTTCATATTCCAAGGTCAATGGCTCTCCTAATTTTTCAAAAAGCGGCAGAGCCATTTGGTGAATCGCCGCCGATTCTGAATGCATCATCGGCATCAGGATAAAGCGTTTTTGATCCACCGGCAATGACCAAAAGGCACTGTCTTTTATCGCTTCTTGAGCCAAAACCAAGGCCATCTTATCCTGAGAAAAAGCCTTTTCATTCTCCCTATTTAAATTTCTGGAAAATTGATCAAGGACAATAATTTCAGCTAATCGTCCTTCAATGGTCTCGCGCCAGCTTAAAAGTAAGCCCTGACAGCCATCAATCCAGGTTTGATAAAATTTCTCTCGAATTTCGCAATCGAAAGTCGCATTTTTCTCAAACCAAAATGCTTTATTCTGCGGATTAAACCAGAAGTCAAGGACTTTTTGGCCATCCGGCTGGACCTCTATCTCTTTAATTTGCTTTAAATCCTCCATCTCTTCCCTCCTCATTTATACGATTTCTATTTATGAAAT
This sequence comes from uncultured Lachnospiraceae bacterium, assembly GCA_964632785.1. Classification (GTDB taxonomy): domain Bacteria; phylum Bacillota; class Clostridia; order Eubacteriales; family Eubacteriaceae; genus Acetobacterium. The sequence continues at coordinate 21,310 of CAZWEU010000030.1, forward strand.
AATTTATAATATCTGGCTATTTTTTCTTCAAGCTTAATCAAACTAATGATCCCCGCTTCACGGATCGTTTCTTTGCCCTGGATAAACAATATCACGGCCGGTGCAGTAAAAATGCCATTGCCAGCTGCCACTTCCGGCGACTCTTGCATCTCAACCTTTACCGCCTTAATCAGTGGATAGTTACCAATCATTAGCTCAACCTTAGGCCTCATGTCTTGGCAAACACTACAAATCGGACTTCCAAAATAAACCAATACCATCTCATGGTCTTCTTTTAAAGTGATCATGTCATCAATTGAATCTATCTGCTTCATCGTATTCCTCCAGACTTTAATTAAATATTACCCTAAATGAAGGATTTTTGCACGATTTTTAAAACATTTAACTGTAAAAGTCTGTTTCTTCTAAGGTTAACTTAACAAT
>CAZWEU010000031.1:0-21480 GCA_964632785.1 uncultured Lachnospiraceae bacterium
AGCTGCTTAAATTTACTGCCGAGGAATTTACACACAAAAAAGGACTTGACTTTTTCTTAAAAAAGGGTAAGTATATGACAAGAGCATCGTTAGCAATTAATTTACCACTAATTAATTGCTAAATCGCTTTTAAATCAAATTTGGGAGGAAGAAAATGAAAGACAAGATTTTTGGTGTTTTACAACGGGTCGGGCGGTCCTTTATGTTGCCCATTGCCCTCTTACCGGTAGCCGGCCTCTTACTGGGTATTGGTGGCTCATTTACCAATACCACCATGCTGGAATCCTACAATTTAATGGGCGTGATGGGACCGGGAACCCTGATCAACAACATTCTAACCCTGATGCTGGCCGCCGGTAATATTATCTTTGCCAATTTACCGATTATCTTTGCCATGGGTGTCGCCATTGGCATGGCTAAAAACGAAAAAGCCGTCGCTGCCCTAGCCGGCGTAATTGGTTTTTTTGTCATGCATGCCGTCGTCGGTGTCCTCATTTCAATCACCGGCACCTATACCCCTGAGACCCTAAGTGCTGCCAATAATGCCGCTCTTTTAGCGGCCGAGACCAGTGGCAGTCTTTTTACCCCGATCCTGGCGGCAAAGATGCTGCCCAGCGGGTCGATTACCGATGTCGTCGGTATCTTATCCTTACAGATGGGAGTCTTTGGGGGGATTCTCGTCGGCCTTGTCACGGCCGCCCTCCATAATAAATTTTACAAGATCGAATTTCCCACCGTTGTTTCTTTTTTTGGTGGCACCCGTTTTGTCCCCATTATCACGGCCATCGCCTTCTTATTTATTGGCGGCTTAATGTTCTTTGTCTGGCCCTTTATTCAAAACGGCATCTATGCCATTGGGGGCTTGGTCGTCGCATCGGGCTATTTTGGAACCTTTATTTATGGCTTTATCGAGCGCGCCCTCATTCCCTTTGGTCTCCACCACGTCTTTTATTTACCCTTTTGGCAAACCGGCCTAGGTGGGGCCATGGTCGTCGATGGGGTGTTAATTGAAGGAGCTCAAAACATCTTCTTTGCCCAATTGGCCAGTCCCAATGTCAGTCAATTCTCAGTTGAAGCAACCCGCTTTATGTCGGGCAAGTTTCCCTTTATGATCTTTGGCCTGCCCGGTGCGGCCTTAGCCATGTATAAAACAGCCAAGTCAAGCAAGCAAAAGGTTGTCGGCGGCCTCTTATTATCAGCCGCCCTAACCGCCATGATTACTGGCATCACCGAGCCGATCGAATTTACCTTTTTATTTGTCGCCCCCTTTCTTTATATTATCCATAGTGTTTTTGCCGGCCTCTCCTATATGCTTATGCACATCTTCAATGTCGGCGTTGGCATGACCTTTTCTGGTGGCATCATCGACCTGACCTTATTTGGTATCCTGCAAGGTAATGCCAAAACAAACTGGATTTACATTGTCATTGTCGGTGCCATCTACTTTGTTATTTATTACTTCTTATTTTACTTCCTGATTAACAAGCTCAATCTAAAGACACCGGGCCGCGAAGACGATGACGAAGAAGCCAAGCTTTATAACCGATCTGATTATGAGCAATCAAAAACGGCAGGTCAAACAGGTGGCAAATCTGATCACGCAAGCGACCCCACATCGGCAATGATCACCAGCGGTTTAGGTGGCAAGGCCAATATCACTGATCTGGATTCTTGCGCCACCCGTCTACGGGTCACGGTGGTCGATTTGGCAAAAGTTAACGAAGCCATCTTAAAGGCTTCTGGCGCCGTCGGCGTGATTAAAAAAGGAAATGGTGTCCAAGCCATTTATGGACCAAGGGTTTCCGTCCTTAAATCGAAGTTAGAAGAATACCTAGAGAGCCCGGAGAGTGACGTCTTGCCAGCGGAAGGCCCGCAAGCAGAAATAGCCCCACAAATAGTAACAGAAGCCTCTGATGAAGGGACTCAAGAAGAGGTCCAAGCCCCTCTAGAAAAGCTTGAGGTCTTTACCTCTCCTCTTGCTGGGGATTTAAAAACCATCAGTCAAACACCGGATGAAGCCTTTGCCAGCAAGATGGTCGGCGATGGCCTGGTCATCTTCCCGACCGGAAAAACCCTTTACGCCCCCTGCGATGCCCAAGTCACCTTGGTCTTTCCAACCAAGCATGCTATTGGTCTAACCAGCCTGAAGGGGACTGAAATCCTCATCCATATCGGCATTGATACCGTTTCTTTAGACGGACAAGGCTTTGAGGTTTTTGTCAAAACTGGGGATCGCATCAAACAAGGTGACCGCCTGATGGAAATCGATCTGGCCTTCATCGCAGACAATTCTCCATCGACGGCGACTCCGATCGTCTTTACCAATTTAAGAGAAGACCAAAAAGTCGTCCTCCTTAAGGAAGGCGCCATTGAGGCTAAGCAAGAAGCCTTTGCCATTAAATCCTAAGCACTGCTTTTAGTTTCAATATTTTAAGGACACTTCAAGGCTTTCGTCTTTGAAGTGTCCTTTTTAATCGCAAAAACAGCAAAAAACAAGCCCGCCTCCAACTATTTCAAAATTAATTTACAATTTCGTTACCTAGTATTTACACTAATCCCTTGTTATGGTAAACTGATAGGACTTATATTAATTAAGAAGGGAATAGAAGATGAAAAAGCAATCCGTCGTCACGTCAATTATCATTGTCATGGTTCTTTTTACGGCCGTCATGTTTTTTCGTGGAAGCGATATTGGCCCACCAAAAGACCCGATGGTCTACGATCAACCTGGCACCTACTCCGATCACTCTTTCTACAAGAATGGAGAAATTCTCTCATCGGACGTTACGATTGAAGATGCTGTATTTTCTCAAACCCTGACTATTTCAAGCGAAATCACTTCTGGTGATATTTATCTTAACCGCTTAGAAGTGGCTGAAGAACTGATCATAAGTGGCGCCTCCACAGTTTACATCAAGGGTGGGACCTATCAACAAATCACCGCCAATACCGAAAATGTTAAAATCATTTTTCTTGGTGATGCTCAGGTTGATGCCTTAAACACTAAAAAGGCCGCTACTATCGTCGTCAATGAAGAGGCTTATCTTAAGGCTCTGATCATCGAGAAAGGTGCCAAAAAATCATCGGTCACCAGCCAAAGCGGGGCCATTATTAAGACTATGCAGATCAAGTCGCCGGCTGATGTTATTTTAAACTCGCCCGCTGACTATATTGTCTTTGGCGCTGAAGCAACCGGATCGACCTTTGTCAACTATGCCAAGGTTAAAAAACTTCAAGTTGAAGCCAAGATGACCTTAACCCTTGCCGCCGATGTCGACACCCTCACCATCACCGCTTCTGGCCAAGATTCTGTTATTAGTCTGGAAAATAATGCTGTGATCACTAATCTGGGTTTAGAAAAACCCGTAACCATTAACGGCCAAGGGACGATTACCAATGCCACCCTGCCCGATATTTCCTATCTCAAGGGGTCGATCATTCCTAAAAACTTAAGTATTTCGGCTAAACCCTTAATCGCTGATCCGAGTGGTGGCCTAATGGTGACAACCATTATTGCCCGACCGGTTGATTCAAAATCGATTGCCTCCCTGGTTTCGCGCTCGCGCAGTGATGAGTGGGGCTCGGCCATCAATAGCCGCTACGAAAGCGACCCGCCGGCAACTAGGCCTCCGGCCATACCGATTGTCGAACCGGTGCCTCTTCCACCACCCATTCCACCACCGGTACCCAAGCCGATCTTAATTCAGAGTATTCGCTTGTCTGATTATGACCTGACCCTAATTCGTGGTGAGTCGAAGGTGATTACCGCTACCGTCTTGCCGGAAGACGCCAGCAATAAAGAAATTACCTGGCAAAGCTCTGATTCTAAGGTTGCCGTGGTTTCAGAAGGAATTATCACCCCAAAGGGCAATGGAACTGCGACCATCACTGCTAAGTCAGTCGATGGCAGCAACCAGGCCGCATCTTGCAAGGTCGAGGTTAAAACCAATATCATCGCCGTCACCACTATTGACAAGCAAAAAGCCGAAAACAACAATATCGCTAAAAGCCTTGACTATGGTAGCGATTATTCCTTGCCGGATGAGGTCGTCATCAAGGCCTATAGTGATGAAAGCTTTTCTTGTCCGGTGACCTGGACACCAGCCAGCGCTGATACAAAAAAGCCCGGTCAAAGCCTTTATACGGGATCACTAAAGCTTCCTTCCGGTTATTTAAATCCAAAGGATATTACTGCTAAAATTACCTTAACCATTGGTGCCAAACCGGTGATTAGCTTTACGCCGACCCTGGTCTCCCAGCGCCTTTACCGCCAGGGCAATCCAGCCCCCTTATCGGCCAAGGCCAGCGTGACCGAGGGTCAGACCTTGACCTATGAATGGTTTTATAAGCTTGAGAAGTCCGAAGCCATGGTCCCCATCTCCGGTGCCAGCTCAGCCAATTATTCACCACCTATTGCCACTGAGCCGGGAATTGTTTATTATTATTGTCAGGTCTCCGCCGATCAAGCTGATTCAGTGACAGGGCTTTGTGGGATTGTTCAAACCAGCGAGAATCCGGCAAATCCGCCTGACTTGTCAGAATTACCGGTCATCAGTCAACAACCTGAGAGCCAAAACATTTTAGCAACAACACCCAGCTTTAAACTCCACGTTGAGGCTAAGGTATCAAAGGGAAGCCTTAGCTACCAATGGTTTAAAAGTGACAGTCCCTTGAGTGTTAATGGCCTCCCCATTGAGGGGGGAACGGCCGAGAGCATTTTGCTTAATCGCAGCGAACTCGCCGCTTTTAATTACTATTATGTCGAGGTTAGCAATCAAGAAGAGGCCCATGCCAAGACAACAGGAGTTAGCCAAGTTGCAAAAGTTACCAGCCAATAAGACTGACTTCAGCAAAATTAAATAAAAAACAAACAAAAATAACAAAGATAAAAAACCAATAAAAAAACAGCCGAGGCTGTTTTTTTATTATTTCATTACAACAATCAATTCACCGGTTTGGACACTTTGCCCTTCCGAGACATAAATACGTTTGACAATCCCATCTTCTGCGGCAACCATCTCGGTTTCCATCTTCATCGCTTCAACAATCACAAGAGTCTGATTCTTAACAACCGGATCGCCTTCATTGATCAATACTTTGAGGACGGTCCCGGGGATTCCCGATCCGATTTCTTTTTTATTGTCCGGATCAGCCTTAAGCATGGTTGTTTTTTCTTTAGCTGAAAGACTGCGCTTATCTTCAATATAGATTTCTCGTCTAAAGCCATCGACTTCAAACATAACTGGGCTCATTCCCTCGTCGTTTGGCAGGCCGACATTGACAAGTTTAATTAAAAAACGCTTTCCTTTTGATACTTCAACTTCAGCCAGTTCACCTTTTTTAAGGCCATAGAAAAAGGCATGACTGTCCATTCGCATAAAGTCCCCATAATCCCGCTGAAATTCCATATACTCTTTCATTACCTTGGGGTAAAGGGCCACACTTAATACTTCTCGGTCATCAAGGATGACCCCATAATTATCGCTAAATTCTTTTTTCAAGGCATCAAAGTCTTCATCCGGTAATAAGGTTCCTGGCCGAACGGTAATTGGCTCGATCCCCTTTAAGACAATCTTTTGTAGATCTTTATCAAAACCACCGACCGGTTGACCGATCATTCCTTTGTAAAAATCAACCACTGAATCAGGGTAAGACAGCTCTTTTCCCTTGGTCTTAATATTTTCGGCGGTTAAATCATTTTGGACCATGAAAATGGCTAAATCACCAACGACTTTTGACGACGGGGTTACCTTGACGATATCACCTAACATCAAGTTTGCTTCGAGGTATTTATCCTTAACCTCTTTAAATTTGTGGCCTAGGCCAAAGCTTTCCACCTGGGCTTTTAAATTGGAATATTGGCCACCGGGAATCTCATACTTATAAATTTCGGTTGATCCAGACCGCATGCCCGATTCAAATTTAGCATAGATCTGCCGGTCGACCTCCCAATAATCGGATAAGACTTGTAAATTATCCTCATTTAAGTGGGCATCCCGGGGCGTATTTTTGAGAGCGGCGACAATTGAATTGAGGGCGGGCTGAGAAGTTAAGCCGCTAAAGCCATTCAGGGCGGCATCGGCAATTTCAACCCCGGCCATGGCCCCAAAAAGAACCGTCGCCACACCATTTCCAGTCGTATCATGGGTGTGCAAATGGATCGGCATTTTCACCTCATCTTTAAGGGCTTCGACAAGCTTAAAAGCTGCTGCCGGTTTTAATAAGCCGGACATATCCTTGATAGCCAAAATATGGGCACCGGTTTTTTCAATTTCTCTGGCCATTTTTAAGTAGTAGTCTAAATTGTACTTGGTTTTTGACAGATCAAGAATATCCCCGGTGTAACACATGCTGACTTCCGCCACCTTGCCGGTTTTTAAGACTTCGTCAATGGAGATCTTCATCCCCTCCATCCAATTTAAGGAGTCAAAAATCCGAAAGACATCGATCCCACTCTCGGCAGCTTGTCTAACAAAGGCGCGGATGACATTATCCGGATAGTTCTTATAGCCAACGGCATTGGCCCCCCGCAAAAGCATCTGAAAAAGGATGTTAGGAATCCGCCGTCTTAATTCATCAAGCCGTCGCCAAGGCGATTCTTTTAAATAGCGGTAGGCCACATCATAGGTCGCCCCTCCCCACATTTCCAGGGCATAGAGGTCGGGGGCCAATTCGGCCGTTTGTCGGGCAATCTTAATCATATCGCGACTACGGACCCGGGTAGCGGCGATCGACTGGTGGGCATCTCTTAAGGTTGTATCCATGATCAAAAGCTTTTTTTGGTCCTTAATCCATTTAACGAGGCCATCCGGACCCTCACGATCGAGGATTTGTTTGGTCCCCTCGGCCGGTTCTTTTTGTTTTAATTCGGGAATAAAAGGCTCATCAAAGTCGGGTTTAACGCCAAAGGTCTCGTTGACAACGATGTTGCCAAAATAACGCAGGACATTTTTTTCGTCACTGACAGGGTCAACAAGGTTAAAGAGTTCCGGATGGTCATCGATAAACTTGGTGTCGCAGTTACCACTAATAAATTTAGGGTGTTGCAAGACGTTAATCAGAAAATCCTTATTGGTCTGAACCCCTTCGATATCCATTTCTTTCAGGCCACGGACGGCTTTTCGCCGGGCATCTTCAAAATTTCGTGAAAAAGAAGTGCTTTTAACCAGTAGGCTATCGTAATAGGGGGTAATTTCCGCCCCGGTAAAACCATTTCCGCCATCGAGGCGAATGCCAAAGCCACTCCCCGTTCGGTAGACATCAATGCGGCCGGTATCCGGCATAAAATGATTATTGGGGTCCTCGGTTGTCACCCGGCATTGAATGGCTGATCCGGTGATCTTAATCGATTCTTGACTGGGGATCCCCACCTCTTGCGAATCGAGGGCAAAGCCCTCGGCGACAAGAATCTGTGATTGAACGATATCAATACCGGTAACCAGCTCGGTCACCGTGTGCTCGACTTGAATTCTCGGGTTCATTTCAATAAAATAATGATCACCCTTTTGATCAACTAAAAATTCAATGGTTCCGGCATTTCGGTACTTAACTTCCCTGGCTAATTTAAGGGCATCCTGACAAATGGCTTGGCGTTGACTTTCAGTGATGCTAAGAGAGGGGGTAAACTCAACAATCTTTTGGTGGCGCCGCTGGATCGAGCAGTCCCGTTCAAAAAGATGGACCACATTGCCATAATTATCACCCAAGATCTGAACCTCTATGTGCTTTGGTTGCTCTAAATATTTTTCGACAAAAATAGTCCCATCGCCAAAGGCCTTGGTCGCCTCGCTAGTAGCCGAGTGAAATTCTTTAAGTAAGTTTTTTTCATCGTAGACGATTCGCATTCCCCGTCCACCACCACCGGCCGCTGCTTTTAAGATAATCGGATAACCGGATTGGCGGGCAAAGGCCAGGGCCTGATCATCAGAGACGATTGGCTTTTCGACTCCCGGAATGGTTGGTACATTTACGCTTTTGGCAACAATCTTTGATTGAATCTTATCACCCATTTTTTCCATCATCCCATGGGTGGGTCCGATAAAGACAATCCCTGCCTCCTCACATTTTCGGGCAAAAACCGGGTTTTCTGATAAAAAACCATAGCCGGGGTGAATGGCATCGACTTCTTTCTTTTTGGCCAAGGAGATGATCCGGTCCATATTTAAATAGGCCTCCACCGGCCCGGTCGCTCCAGCAATCAAATAGGATTCATCAGCCTTGGTGCGAAACAAGGATAATTGGTCCTCTTGGGCATAAATGGCCACGGTATGAATGCCTAACTCCTTACAGGCTCTGATAATTCGAATGGCAATTTCACCACGGTTGGCGATCAGTACTTTGTTAAATTTTCTCATCTTATCCTCCGTTTCTTTTTCTCTTTTCTTTATTTGTCTCTTCCTTGATTTTTTCATCTTCTTTAGCTAATTCTTCTTCAAGCTTATTAAAACCATAACGGCTCTCCGTTTGATCTTCTAAAGCCTCGTCGCCCCAAAAGATCTTAGTCGCAAGGCGGTTGATTAAAAAATATCCCGGGACGACAATCATAACAAGGATGACCAGCATTAATAGGCTCATCTTACCCTCACTTCGTTTTTTGTTCTTGCCATTCTTCTTGAAATTCTACGCTGCTGCTGATAATCGCTCTTAAAAAAGACTCATACAGCTCACAATAATCAGGATTACTGAGTTTTTCAAGATTCTTCTCAATCATCGCCTCCTCCCGCTTAATATCCCTTACCTCTATCCGGTTTTCAATTTTATAGGCAATCACTGCTTGGACACAATCCATCCGCTTCTCAAAAAGAATCCGCATGGCATCATCAATCTCATCAATTTCCTGACGTATTTTTTTCATTTCTTCCTCCTAGCATGTATTCAGCAAGGCACAAGGCCATGGCTGCCTCAACAATGGGAAAAGCCCGAAGGACCACACAGGGGTCATGCCGCCCTGCTATTTCAATTTTTGTCTCTTTCATAGTCCCTAGATTAATGGTCTCTTGCTTTTTACCAATTGACGGCGTCGGTTTAAGGGCAACTTGAACGACAATCGGCATGCCATTGCTAATTCCCCCATTGATTCCCCCATTATAATTGGTTTTTGTCCGCACCTTATCATCCACAATCACAAAAGAATCATTGACCTGAGACCCATGTTTTTGCGAAAAATCAAAACCAAGGCCAAAACTCACTCCCTTAACCGCCGGGATTGAAAAGAGCAGACCCGCTAAAGAACTTTCGACCGAGTCAAAAAAGGGGTCTCCCAGGCCGGCTGGTACGTTAATGGCAAAGCCCTCGATAATTCCCCCGACCGAATCTTTTTCGGCTCTTGCCTGGGCGATTTTTGCTTTCATTTTCCCTTCAAGCTCTTGGCTAAAAAGAGGGAAATTAGGATTAGCAATTTTTTCTGCCAGCGATTCATAGTCGGAAGTCTTTAAAAGGGCCACATCCTCGACCGTGTTAATGGCCTGGATCCGACTGGCAATTTTTAAATTTGGGGCCAGGTCCTTTAAAATAAGCTGGGCAATGGCTCCGGCAAAAACATAGGGAGCGGTTAAACGGGCGGAAAAATGCCCACCACCTCGATAATCGGCATAGCCTTGATAGCGGATATTAGCCGTATAGTCGGCGTGGCCAGGCCGCATCAGGGCTTTTGTTTTTTCATAATCCGCTGATTTTGTATTCTCATTAACGATCATGCCAGTTAAGGGACTACCCGTGCTCCGGCCCTTAAAGACACCCGAAACAATCTTAATGCGGTCACCCTCTTTACGGGGGGTGGCCAACTCTTTTCCCTTGGCCGCCCGACGATCAAGCTTATCCTGAATAAATGCTTGATCAATTAAAATTCCCGCCGGCACGCCATTAATGACCGCCCCAATCGCCTGGCCATGGGATTCGCCAAATAAAGATACACTTAACTTATTGCCCCATACTGAGCTCATCGCTGTCACCTCCTAGGCCATTAAAGTCCTGCCAAAAATGGGGATAGGACTTATTGACCGCTTCTGCCCCCCCTAAAACAAAGGGCCCGTCAGTTCTAATGGAGGCAATCGCTGCGGCCATGGCAATCCGGTGGTCACTGTAACTTTCGACCCGATTTGCGGAGAAAGCTTCCACGCCGGAAATAATTAAACCATCAGGTGTTTCTCTGGCTTGACCACCCAAGCGGTTAATTAAATCGGCCGTCGTGGCCAGGCGGTCGGACTCTTTAAAGCGCAGGCGCTCGCCTCTAATCATCCGACTTTCGCCTTCACTCATACTGGCTAAGACAGCAAGGACGGGGACTAAGTCAGGGCATTGGGAGACATCGATTATCGTCCCCCTTGTTTTTGCCGGTTTTGCCACAAGTTGTCCCTCTTGATCGCTAATGTCTCCCCCCATTTCTTTAATAATTTCAAGAATAGCCTTGTCGCCTTGACAAGAAGCAAGCTTTAAATCAAGGCAAGTGATGGTCTGGCCGATGGTCCCGGCTACTAGCCAAAAGGCCCCTTGGGAAAAATCCCCTTCCACCCGGTAATCGCGGGGGCGATAGGATTGATTGCCTTTAATTCGATATTTTTGCTGGCCCTCTTGGCTAATTTCAATGCCAAAATCTTTCAAAACCGATAGAGTAATATCAACATAGGGTTTTGATTCTAAGGGGCCAGAAATCTGAATTTGTGAATCACCGGCTAAGAGGGGCAGGGCAAACATTAGGCCGGTGATAAATTGGGAACTGACATTACCATCTAAGTGATAGACTCCCGCCTGTAACTTACCCTGCACAAGTAAGGGCAAATTCTTTCCGTCTTCTAAATGCTCATAGTTAATCCCTTTTTGCTCAAAGATCGTGTAGTAGGGTTTCAGTGGCCGGCTAGCCAGTCCGCTCTTGCCGGTGATCGTCACGGCTTGATCTTGCAAAAGAAGGAGGGGAATTAAGAAGCGCAGGGTCGATCCCGATTCATTACAATCAACTTGATTCTTTTTTAAAGCAATGGTTCCAGTCCCAGTGATCCTTAAGGAAAAGCGGTGGTCTCCTTCCTGATGATAGCTAATTCCGGCACCCAGGCTTTCAACCGCCTGGCAAGTGGCAATCATATCCTCGGAGAGCAAGACATTTTTAATAAGACTGGTCCCTCTTGCTAGGGCTGCTGCGATAATCGCCCGATGGCTGACACTTTTAGACGGGGGGACCTCGATACGACCGGTTAATTGATGGGGGGTGATTTTAACAAGCTTCATTTCTACCTCAATCTTTCTATTTAACGAAATAATTCAATGGCCTTTTCTTTTTGGATTTTGACAAGCACCGGCTTACCAATCTTTTCAAGAGCACAGATATGGAGGGCGTCACTTTCAAATTTTTTATCGGTAAAGAGTATTTCCTGAACCCTCTTTAAGGGCATTTTCGGCAATTTTGTCGGCAGACCAAAGTTTTCTAAAAGCGCGATGACGCTCTGGGTCGTTCCTGCTTGTGTGATTCCATCGGCTTCGGTCTTTTGGGTAATTTGAACCATCCCAATGGCAACCGCCTGGCCATGAGAAAACTTTTTATACTTGAAAAAGGTTTCGACCACATGCCCAACGGTGTGACCAAAGTTAAGAATCCGTCTTAAACCTTGCTCATGTTCATCAGCCTCAACGACATCACGTTTGATCTGGCAGCATTTGCTAATAATATCTTCAATGTCTTCCATCAAATCTTCATGGAATTCATAGCCTAATAGTTTTATAAAGAGATTGCTGCTTTTAATGCAGCCATATTTAATGACCTCACCCATGCCATCAATTAAATAGCCATCATCGAGGGTTTCTAAAAAAAGCGGGTCGATGATCACGGCCTCCGGTTGGTGAAAAGCCCCGACCAGATTTTTACCCTGGTCTAAGTCAATGCCGACTTTTCCGCCGACTGAGGAGTCAACCTGGGCAAGGAGTGACGTGGGGATTTGGATAAAGTCGATCCCCCGTAAATAGGTGGCCGCACAATAGCCGCCGAGGTCCCCAACCACCCCACCACCGAGAGTAACGATGGCATCTTTTCGGGTGATATTGCATTTGATTAACTCATCATAAATGCTCAGCACCTGTCCCGGGCTCTTGCTTTGCTCACCAGCCGGAACGACAATATTATAAACCTTGGGCCCAGCCTGCCTAATTTGGCGCTCAATTTGACTTAAATATTCTTTTGCCACATTTTTATCGGTGATGATCACAACTTTCTGATAGGGTCCGAATAAGGATCGCATTTGTGAAATACGATTTTTAAGACCCTTCTCAATCATAATCGGATACTGGTGACTGTTTTTAGTGCTACATATAAGTTCTTTCATCTCATGACTCCTTTTTTATCTTACCGGCTATTATATCATAGTCACTCCCCTTTTTATAAAGGAGAAAAGATTTTTCTCCTAAAAAGAAAACCCGCCAATGGCGGGTCGTCCTGATAATTGTTAAAGCCTTTAGAAGTCTTTGCCCTAACGGTCTTCCTTAAAGTAATTGCGCCCTAGCCAAGCGGGTTGCTTGATGTTTTTTCTTTTCTGAAAAGAAGTAAAGACTAAGACAAAGACGGTGGCCAAGTAGGGTAGAGCGGCAAAAAGATAAATGGATACCGGTAGTTCATACTGTTGCAGCCAAAAACCGGCAATATCAAGGGCTCCAAAAAAGTAGGCTCCCAGCAGAGCCTTAGTCGGATTCCACATGGCAAAAATGACCAGGGCCACGGCAATCCACCCCCGTCCACTAACGACATTGACCGGGAAGATACTGATATAGACAAGTGATAAAAAAGCTCCACCAAGCCCACAAAGGGCTCCCGATAAAAGGATATTAAAATATTTATAGCGATCAACCAAGATCCCACTGGCATCAGCCGCCGACGGGTTCTCTCCAACCATCCGGGTATTTAAACCCCATTTTGTCTTATAAAGATAAATGGTGATAATGACTACCAAGAGATATGAAAAATAAACATAACCACTCTGATTAAAAAAGACGGGGCCAATACCGGGAATATCACTTAAAAAAGGTAATTCAATGGGTCTAAAGAAAGTCGTAATCGCTTCCGGCACCTTCTTACCAACATAGTCTTTACCAAAAAACGTGGCAAAGCCGGTCCCAAAGATACTCAAGGTTAAACCGGTCACAACCTGATTAGCCTTAAAGGTGACTGTTAACAAGGCATAGATCAGAGCCCCAATGGCCCCGGCTAAGGCAGCTGCAACTAGGGCGATATAGGGATTACCCGAGGTAAAACCAGCGATAAAGCCAATCACTGCCCCCATCTGCATCATTCCTTCTACCCCCAAATTTAGGTGACCAACTTTTTCCGAGAGGATTTCACCGAGGGTGGCAAATAATAGACAAGTACCGGCTTTGACAGCCGCATTTAAAAAATAAATGATCATTTTGCCACCTCCTTTGTATCTAGAATAATCTGATAATGGATCATAAACTCACTGGCTAAAATAAAGAATAAAATGATCGCTTGAATCATCTCGGCCACTGAGCCGGATATCTGAAAGGCCGTTTGGATATAGGAGGCCCCTTGCAGTAAAATGGCAAAGGCAAAGGCATTGAGGACCACAAAGGGAACTTTTAAACCCGACAACCAGGCGACAATAATGGCTGTAAAGCCCAGCCCTCCGGTAATCTCCGTGCTCAAGGTACCACTGACACCCGTCGTTTGGATCATGCCGACAATCCCACAAAGACCACCACTGATGATCGCTGCCTTTAAAATGGTCTTCTCAACATTGATGCCAATATAGCGGGCCGTGTTTTCGCTTTCCCCAAGAATGGTGATTTCAAAGCCCAGCTTTGAGCGGTTCATTAAATAATACATAACTAGGACAATAATAATGGCAAAGATAATTCCGAGATTTAAGCCATTGATACTGGGAAGTAAGGCATTTTCCGGAAAGTTGGCAATTTTGGGCATGCCACTGGCTGCCGGATCCTTCCACATCTCAAATTGCAGAGCCATCACAAAGGTTAGGGCAATGTAATTAAGCATAAGAGTAAATAAGGTTTCATTAGTGCCAAAGCGGGCTTTAAAGAAAGCCGGAATCAAGAGCCAAAAAGCCCCCATTAAAAAGGCTGCCGCGGCTGTGGCCACAAGCATGACTGGCAGGGGTAAATTTGGCAAAAATCGGACGACTGCCGCGGCCCCGACCGCCCCCATTAAGAACTGTCCCTCGGCACCGATATTCCAAAAACGCATTTTAAAGGCAACCATTACCCCCAAGGATAAGACCAGTAAGGGAACCATTTTTTCAATTGTCGCAGCAAAGCGATACAGGCTACCAAAACACCCTTGCAAGATGCCAATATAGAGTTCAATGGGGTTGGCCCCCGCGAAAATAACAATAATTGAGGCTAGGGCTAAAGCGGCTAAAACTGATGCAATCCGAATAACAATTTTTTTTTGCGGACTGGGTTCACTTCGCTTGATGATATGGATCATGACGCTTCTCCTGACTCGACAACACCAGACATTAATAATCCAATTGCTTCTTTTGTTGTTTTTCGTGGATCCACAATACCCGTTACCTTTCCTTCACAAAGAACCATCACCCGGTCACATAAACCCATCAAGACATCTAAATCTTCACCAACATAAAGAATTGGAATCATTTGCTTTTTTTGCTGGTTTAACAGGTCGTAAATAATCTGCGACGAGCCAACATCTAAGCCTCTCGTGGCATAGGCCGTGACCATCAGTTTGGGTTCTAATTCAATTTCTCGACCCAATAAGACCTTTTGAATGTTGCCGCCGGAAAGAAGGCTGACAGCATGATTTTCAATGGCCGGGGTAATGACATTTAACTTGCGCACCAGCTCAGTCGCTTTTTCCCTGGATAGGGTCCGGGAAATGCCAAAGCCCTTTTTCTTACGATAGTCTTTAAGCAGGACATTATCAATGATATCCATAGACGAGACTAAGCCCATGCCCAAACGGTCTTCCGGAACAAAACTCAGGCTAATCCCCATCTCATAAATGGCTTCCGCATTTTTATCGAGGATATTTTGACCCTCAAAATAAATCTCCCCTGAACGAATCGGGTATAAACCGGCAATGCCCTCACATAATTCTTTTTGGCCACTTCCGGCAATCCCGGCCACCCCAAGAATTTCACCGGCATATAAGTCAAAGCTAACCTGATCAAGAACCCTTAGTTTATTGCGATCGTAGGCCGTAATCTTCTTAACCTCTAAACTTTTTTCGCCTCGTTCGACGGCAACATAAGGAACTTGCAGGTCCATGATATCGCCAACCATCATGCCGGCTAATTCCTGGGCATTGGTATCTTTTTTATTGACTGTTTGAATGGTTTGACCTTTTCGCATAATGGTAATCCGGTCACTGATATTCATGACTTCCTCAAGCTTATGGGTGATAATGATCACCGAGCAGTCTTTTTTGACCATCTTTTTAATAATCTCAAAAAGATTTTTAATCTCTTGAGGGGTTAGGACGGCTGTTGGTTCATCCAAAATCAGGATATTAGCCCCCCGGTACAAGACTTTAAAGATTTCCAAGCTTTGCTTCTCCGCTACCGACATCTCCATCACTTTTTTATGGGGATCAATGTTCATCCCAAATTTCTGAATCAGCTGATCCATGCCCTTTAAAATCTTTTTTTTATTTAAAAAAGGAGTCGTTTTGCGACTTCCGGCAGCAACATTTTCCAAGGCCGTAAAAGACTCAACCAACTTATAATGTTGGGGGAGCATGCCAATCCCTAAATGGAGAGCATTTCGCGGGGTGGTAATTTTTACCGGTTTTCCCCTAACCTCAACGAGGCCTTCATCAGGAACATAAATACCATTGAGGACATTCATCAAGGAGCTTTTACCCGCTCCATTTTCACCGAGGATGGCGTGTATTTCTCCTTTTCTTAATGAAAAGTCGACATGACTCAGGGCGGTAACTTTCCCAAATGTCTTACTGATGTTTTTCATTTTGACGACGTCATTTATTTCCATCTTCTCACCTTTACAGATAAAATAGCGGACAGAGCCGCTTGGCCCTGTCCGATTAGTCTTTATTAATTAATTGTGCCTTCAACATTTTCAACAAACCAATCCATACTTAAGATCGCTTCGTCTGTCATAACAGAACCTTCATTAATCCGAACGCTTCCCGTCTGATCCTTGATCGGTCCGGCAAAAATAACCAGTTCACCTGATCGAATCGCTTTTTCAGCTTTTTCAACCTGTGGCGCTGCTGCCCCCGGTACTAGTGCTGTCAATGCGTCAAGTGAGACAATCCCGTCGTTCATCCCACCCCAGAAATCATCTGAGACCCAGCTATCATCGATAACAGCTTGAACGGTATCGGTATAAAACTGGCTAAAATCCCATAGTGGAGCCGTTAAATAAACTTCCGGCATCGTTTCAGCGGCACTTAAATCGTAACCAATCGATAAAACGCCGGCTTCCTTGGCTGCTTCCATTGGTGCTGTTGAATCTTGATGCTGGGCTGTGATATCACACCCTTGTTGAATTAAGGCTTCTGCTGCAGCTTTTTCAACGGTTGGATCATACCAGGTATTGGTCCAAGAGACTTTGACAACTGCCCCCGGGTTAACCGATTGGACGCCCATGGCAAAAGAGTTAATGCCACGAATGACTTCTGGAATTGGCATAGCGGCAATATAAGCAATTTTATTGGTCTTGGTTGTTAAGCCGGCCACAATCCCTGACAGGTAACGCGGTTCTTCAATCTTGCCAAAATAAATCCCCATATTATCTGCCATGGTATAACCAGAGCAGTGCTCGAACTTCACATCTGGAAATTCTTTGGCAGCCTCTGCCATTCCTTCCATAAAACCAAAGCTGGTTCCAAAAATAACACTGGCACCTTGATCAACCATATCGCGGATGGTTGAAATAACCTCGCTCTTTTCTTCCGGTACGTTTTCTTTGATCACGCTCGTCACTTTTCCACCAAAATGGTCTTCCATGGCGAGACGCCCTAAATCATGGGCTTCTGACCAACCCCCATCATCAACCGGTCCAACATAGATAAAACCGGCAACAATGTTTTCTTCTTCCTCTTCAACGACTGCCGTCTCCGATGTACAGCCTGCTAGTGTCCCCATCATCATGATGAATACTAACAAAACAATTCCCAACTTTTTCATTCTCTTCCTCCTAATGCAATTTGTAGTTATTAATCTACAAGACCATTTTATCCAAAAATCAAGATAATTGCAATCTAAAAACAGCAATAGTCGTAATTCTAGAAAAAATAACCCCATAATTCGAGGTCCAAGTACATCTTACCCGCTAATTCTTCCATCGTAAAAGAATCAATCGTGACTAAGGGACAAGCCTCTTTTAGCCCCCTAAAGAAGCGGTTGAGGGCGGCGGCATCCCCAGCTAGTCGCATTTTAATGGGGATCCCGTAAAGCTCCCTTTGGTCTCCCATTTGGTCGTCGCTTTGGTCGCCGGTCTCAAGGCTGGAAGCCCGGCCAAAGTGTAGCTCGATCAAGGTCACCTCTGATTTTTCGATCACCTCTTTTAAGCCATCATAACGTTCTTGTTGGCTTTCCTCTTCCGGGATAAGCTTTCGATAACGGTCAAGCTCTAATTCAAAGGCACTTAACTTGTTTAAATACTCGTCTTCACTTATTTCAAGGCGACTGGCCTGAAGAATTTTTCTTTTATTTTCCAAAAGCAGGCGATTATCACGATAGTTTTCCAATTGTGGACGAAAAAACAGGACGAAGAACAATAATCCCATCAAAACAAGGATAAAAATTCTTTGCGTCCACTCATTCCTTTTTTGAGACTTCATGGCTACCATCCTCTTTTATGTCACTTTCCAAGCTAAACTCCCAGATCAAATCAAGGTCCTTTTGGTCTGAATACCGGCCGGCCATCAAATTTCTAACCTGACTTATTTTAGTCTGACCTAGGCCATTTATAGTATTTAACCGGTCGCAAAGTTCACCAATTTCTTCTTGGCTAGCACAATGGCCGACAATCCGAATCGTCCCATCACGATAATGGACTTGGATTAAGTCGATCTTATCAACCTGCAGAGGTAAGTCTTCCATGACCCGGTAGGCTAGAGCGCCGCTTCTTTCCAGATGATCAATCATTTCTCTTCGCGTCTTGACTAATTCTTTTTTATGATCAAGATTCTCAAAGATCACCGCCAGTTTTTGTTTTTCATTTAAGGCCTCATCGAGCTTCTTAATTGTGTATAAAGTGTGGCCATTGATAACAACAATTATGATCGCAAGGACCACCATCACCATCATGGGCCCGAGGAGCGGCAACATTTTCTTTACTTTAAGTAAAGCTCTCTTTTTTATTACTTTTTTTTCCTGCGAGTAGCGTAAATTAATGGTCTCTTTCATCTCATTCCCCGATCACTGCCGCGATTGCCGGAAAGAAAAGCGAGACCTGGTCTTTTTTCATCTCCCCTAGGCCCTGTAAGTTATCATATTTGCCTAGAAGGTCGACTAAGGACCCCAGCCGATACTTATCCGATCCTCCTAAAAAGGCTTGAATTCCAGACCCTAGGCTGCCGCCGCCGATTAAAAAAAGAAGCGGCTTTTTCCCTTTATTTCTATAGTAGTCTAATTGGATATGGTCCTCAATGCTGCGTCTGATCATCTTTAAATACTCTCTTAAGGTCTGTTTGTCTTCAATAAGCATTTCCATCTTGTCGACCAGCATAGTATTTTTAAAGTCATAAAAAATACTTTTAAAATGGCCCAGATCTAAAAAGAAGATTTGCTCCTCTTCCTCTTTTAGACTCTTGCCAATCCCATAAAACTGTGGCTGAATCGGATTTAAATAAATCCTCCGACATTTTTTAAAGCATCTTGAATAGTTTAGAATCATCTCTTTTGAGACGCCTACCGATAAGGCCTCGATGGAATATTCTTCAATCCCCAGATTTTTATAAGACTCAACCTGCTCTCTTGCTAGGTAATCATAATGCCAGTCTTTTAGCCGTCCACCACTAAGCTCCTGCATTTTCCAATAGATCATCGCTTCAATCTCATCCTCTTTAACAAAGGGCAGACGCCAAAAATCGATCCGTAAATCACAGTCGCCGATTAATAAGGTCACTTGGTCTCGTCTTTTATAGGACTGAAAAAAAGTAGTCACACAGGTAGGCAAAGGGCTCTTTTTATCAGCTAACATTTCTTGCCTGGTCCACTTGGTCGTCATTAACGAATCCGTAATTTCGACCACTCCGTCCATATGACGGCTTGCTTTTATCAGTTTAGTTGAGTAATTGCCAATATCAATTACCCAGACAATCATTTTTTTTCGCATCGACTCACTCCATTTCCCAAAAGAAATTTTTTATGACCCCTTCTTTTTCCGGGTCTATTTCGACCTCGAGCCTAAATTTTTTTTGATAGTAGCGGTAAGAACTTTCTAAGCTTCCCTCATAATTATTTTCGCCACTCTTAAAAAGTTCGTAAGAATAAACTCCCCCATTAGGGTCCTCAGCACTTCCTTTAAGAACTGGCTCTTGGCTGCTAATCAAGGCCTTTACTTCTTCCATAGCGTTTTGGCCTGTCAAAAGGCAGATTTCATAATCATGGCTCTTTTGGTTAGCTTCCATTTCGCCCATATTGCGGTTGACAAGATAGACCCCTGTCCCGACTAAGAGAGACAGCATCACTAGGACAATTGGCAAGGCATAGCCTTGATTATTGTGGCTAAGAAACTTCAATAATTTTTTTACCGTGTTTAATATAGATCTCATATCGATTGTCATCACCTTCTAACTGGTAGGTCACTAAGAGGTGGTCGGGATCAACCAAGTCTAGGGAAAAAACCAGTAGGCCCTTTTCAAACTGGCTTTTATAACCACTTTTAATGAGACCAAGTCTTTCAAATTCATTATTCTTATACTTCTTTTCATACTTATAACGCCATAGATAATCGCCCGTGTGGCTATAGACATTATAATAAGCAGGCGTTTCTAAATCTCTTAAAAAAATATTTCCGCCCTGTAAATAAAGGCAATCACTTTGATAGATTTGCTTTCTAAAAAAAAGATTGAGCTGGCGCTGTTTAGCCCCTTGAACACGATCGACCATGCCCTTTTCCGAAATTATTTGACTGGTGTAAAAACCCGGCAAGATAATTGAAAAAACAAGGCCGATCACCATTAGGCTAACAATCACTTCGAGAATCGTGTAACCTTGGTCTCTAGTCATCCCTTTCTCCATAATAGGTAATGTAATAATCCTTGTCATTACCCTTCACCTGAAGCATGACTAAGCCCTCGACCTGTGTTTGGCTTTGACCAACAAGGGAAAAGCCAGGATAATGGTCTTGCAGAAAATCATCAATGGCTTGATCATCGTAACCCCTAGCTTTTTTCTCCCGCAGGTGGTCAGCCAAACTATTTAGCCCTGTCGCATGCCTTAATAAAAATTGCGATTTGATATTCAGGTCTAAGCTCAAAGTCAGCAAGGAAAAAACCAAGACCAAACCAACCGCAGCAATGGCAATGGCTAAAATGCCCTCGACCAATGTAAAGCCCTTTTCATTCTTCTTATTCTTCAAGATAGATTCTCCCATTTCCGACTTGAACGACGATGCTTTTAAATTGGTCCTCATTTTCTCTATTTCGCAGGGCTAGGGTTCCGCCCCTTGAAACGGTACCGGTCGGATACAAGACTAAAACTTTGCCATCCGTATAGGCACCGGTAAATTTAACCTGCTTAATTGCCAGCGTTTCCTCGCCTAAGGTCGCATTTTTCGTTCGCCAAGTGCATTTTAGGTTGTTTTTCATAAAACGCAGACGCCTTTCACAGCCATCCATCATGGCATCATTTTGAAATTGCAAGATTTGATAATAAACCAGTTCACATTCCCGTTCAAACTCTTTTTCCTGAAACTTAAGCCGGCCCTCTATTTGGCCCGGTAATATAATGACCAGCGAAAGACCTAAAATTAAAAGGACGACTAAGACTTCATAGAGGCTATAGCCCTGATTCCTTTTTTTTACTATCTTCATAAACGTTTACACTAACCTGTTGGACTTGGTGAAATGTCGTCGCAGGTAATGGTGTGTTTCTCGCTATCATAAGTAAATTTTTTCTTTTTTGAATCGGCTGGCTTAATTTCTGATTGACGAATGTAACCGGCTTTATTTAATTCTGTAATCAAGTCCTTAAAATTAGTAGCCTTAGGATAGTATCCCTCTTCAATTTGGTAGACTTCTATGGCACTTTCAATAATTTGAATGTTAACCTGGTCAGCCCGTTCTTGTGAATTAGCAATCACTTTGGCAAATTGGGGAAAGGCCAATGCTGCCAAAAAACCAAGAATCATTAGGACAATCATCACTTCGACCAAGGTAAAACCATCTTTGCTTTTTAACGCTGACCAAAAACATTTTTTTGTCATTTAAACTAGCCTCACTTTCTTCTATTCTTAATATACACGATTAGCGGCTAAAAAAAAAGAGCAAAATTTTGTTAGCCTTTTGCTCCTTACTTTAATATAAATTTATTT
>CAZWEU010000032.1:0-20882 GCA_964632785.1 uncultured Lachnospiraceae bacterium
ATATGAAAGAATTATTGGCAAGCTATGTTGAAGCGGATATTATTATTTGGTCGACGCCTTTATACCACTATGGCATATCGAGCATGATGAAGAACTTTATGGAGCGGACCCTACCGCTTTTACTGCCTTTTATCGATCCTGAAGGTGATGGTGTTTATGGTCACCCTTTTCGGGACCAAGAAAAAATGGCGGCGAAAAAGCATGTTTTAATCAGCACCTGTGGCCTACCGACTCAGGAGAAAAACTATGAAGGTGTTTTTGCCCAATTTGATAATTTATTTGGCAAAGGCAAGTGGGGAAAAATCATTTGTGTCGAAGGTGAGCTTTTAGGGATTTCCCAACTCGATGTTCAAACCGGTCCTTATCTGGATTTGGTAAAGTTAGCCGGCGAAAAATATAGTCAAGAAGGGAAAATTCCTAGCGATATTCGTGATGGACTCAATAAACCTTTTCTGGAAATTCCGGCTTATATCAAGACCGCTAATTTAAAGTGGGGGGTTGATGATACCCGCTTGAGTGAATCTGATGGAGGCTTAATTGGCTGGGATTATATGAAACGCCTTGAAGCGAGCTTTAACAAAAGAGTCAGGCCAGAAATGGATGGGGTCTTGCAAATTGAACTTACTGATGTGAAAGAAGCCTATCAATTAGTAGTAATGAATAAGCAATGTCGACTTTATAAAAATGATTTTTCCAAGGCGGATACCTCGATTCAAACACAATTGACGACCTTAGAACGAATTTTCGAAGGACATATTGATTTAGGCCAGACCATCCTCGATAAAAGACTACAAGTGCAAGGGAATTTTGATTTTATCGATGCCATTAGAGATGGGATGTTTGGCCAATTAGCCTTTCCCCATGAAAAAAACAGGCAAGTTTTACCGATTGCCTTTAAAAACACTCCTTATTGGTTTATTTTAACCTTGATCCCGTGGTTTTTTAGCCAGTTAGTCGTCGATAGCAATCCTTTTGTGGCAGTAATCCTGGCACTCATTATGAGTGGTTTTCTCTATGCCATCAAAAAAGGCCAAGAATTGGTATTTTTTGATAAGATCACCCTTTTATATTTTTCTCTTTTAAGCATTACAATGATTCCCCAAGAGATGTTGCTGGACAAAACGATTATTGGTCCGCTGACCTATTTTGTTTTAATGGGTATTTTCATGGTCTCGGCCTTTAAGGCGGTTCCTTTAACGGCCGACTATACGCGTTTTTTAGTCGGAAAAACAGCCATGAGGGATATTCTTTTTATTCGCACCAATCGGATTATCAGTATTGGCTGGGGGATTGTCTGTCTCCTGCAAGGGATTCTAACGATTCTTTTAAACAAGACAGTTGCAAGCGGTGGAGCGGCTTTGGTTCCGGTTTTTTTCTGGATTCCCGCTCTACTGGCCTCAGTTTGGTTTATTAAATGGTATCCCATTAATTTAGCAAAACCGAGCCGGAAATAAAATTAAGAATAAAGGAGGAATTATGCTAACACTCGACCGAATCTATCACGCGTCGTTCACCTTAAAAAAATATATCCGACCAACAGACTTAATCTATGCACCGAAGATTCAGCCTAAAAGTGACATTTATTTAAAAACTGAAAACCTTCAGATCACCGGGTCCTTTAAAGTCAGGGGGGCCTGCTATAAAATTTCGCAACTTAGCCCCGAAGAAAAAGAAAAAGGGGTGATCGCCTGCTCAGCCGGTAACCATGCCCAAGGCGTAGCCATGGCAGCTTCGATCAATCAGATCAAGGCCTTGATCTGCCTACCCGATGGAGCATCTATTTCAAAGGTTGAAGCGACCAAGTCTTATGGAGCTGAAGTTCGCCTAGTTGAGGGCGTCTATGACGATGCCTATGCCAAGGCCATGGAACTTCAAAATGAAAAGGGTTATGTTTTTATTCATCCCTTTGATGATGAAGACGTCATTGCTGGCCAGGGAACCATCGGTTTAGAGCTTTTAGATGCCTTACCGGATATGGATGCCGTAATTGTACCAATCGGTGGGGGTGGTTTGATTTCAGGAATTGCCTATGTTTTAAAATCTTTAAAACCGGAAATAAAGGTCTACGGGGTCGAAGCCGCCGGGGCCTCAAGCATGGTTGAATCACTTAAAAATGGCAAGTGCTCCTGTCTTTCGGACGTCTCAACCATCGCCGATGGGATTGCTGTCAAAGAACCAGGGGTTTTGACTTATGATCTTTGTTCCCAATATGTCGATGAAATTGTCACCGTCACTGAAGATGAGATTTCAACGGCGATTTTGACCTTGATTGAAGAGCAAAAATTAATTGCTGAAGGAGCCGGGGCGGTAAGTGTGGCGGCAGCCATGTTTAATAAGCTACCGATTGATGGCAAAAAAGTGGTCTGTTTGGTTTCCGGTGGGAATATCGATGTGACGATCTTATCGCGAATCATCAAGCGGGGACTTTTAACATCGGGACGGATCGGGTCTTTAAATATTGAATTAATGGATAAACCGGGACAATTAAAACAGGTTTCTCAAATTATTGCTGATCTTGGCGGAAATGTTATCTCGGTCCACCATGAACGCAGCAGTGAGGGGTCGGATATTAATGGTTGTTACCTTCGAATTGAATTGGAAACCAAGAATTATGACCATATCCAAAGCATCGAAAAAGCATTAAGAGACGAGGGCTTTAAATTAGTCAGTAAATTATGTTTAAACGGCAAGTAAAAGATGATTGACCAAGGCGTTATCGGGTAAAATATTAAGAGAGACTAAATAAAGGAGGAAGAGAATGTTGTCAGCTATAGGAGACGAATTAAAGAAAGTGTTTTTGGCCGGAGTCGGAGCAATGGCAGTGACCCTTGAGAAATCCCAAGAACTTATTGAAGAGTTGGTGGAAAAAGGGGAATTGACTATTGAACAGGGCAAGGTTTTAAATGAAGAATTAAAGCACAATGTCAAAGAGACAGTACAAGAAGCACGAAAAACAAAAAAAGACCAGACCAAAGATCTTGAAAAAATGTCAGCAGAAGAACTCGATGATCTCGAGCAGAAAATTCAAGCCCTCAAAAATAAAAAAAATCAGGAGCCTGATCAAGCAGAGGTCATTCGCTAGGCGGGAGATTCATGAAGACAGCTAAGAATGGTGAGCAAGAAAGTATCCAAGTCGCTGGTAGTAATACCAAACGGTTAAAGAGAATTATTTCAATTTTAATAAAGTATCAGATCACAAAAGGGTTGACCCCGGAGAAACTTCGTAATATTATCGAAGAACTTGGGCCAACCTTTATTAAGATTGGGCAAATGATGTCCATGCGTCGGGATATTCTACCAAGTGACTATTGTGATGAATTACAAAAATTACGGTCTGATGTTAAACCGATACCTTATGAAACCGTCATCCAAATTATTGAGCGAGAATATGGATGTCCAGTCAATTCTGTTTTCAAGAGTATTAGTTCGCAACCGCTGGGATCGGCATCGATTGCTCAGGTCCATGAGGCTGTCTTACAGGACGGGTCGAAAGTGGTTATTAAGGTGCAACGGCCCGGGATTTTTAATGTCATGGAGCAGGATGTTGGTTTACTCCACCATGCCTCAAAGATGCTCGATTTAGCTAGTGGCATTGGTGATATTGTTGACTTTCAAATGATCATTGATGAAATGTGGAATACCGCCCAAGAGGAGATGGATTTTTTAAGCGAAGCGGCCAACGCCCACCGCTTTCGGGCATTGCAAAAAGGGATTAAATATATCGCTTGTCCAATTATTTATGACCAGCATACGACGGCCAAAGTCTTAGTGATGGAAGCCATCGAGGGGATTATGCTCGATGACCGGCAAGCCCTAGAAAAAGCCGGTTATGATTTAGAGGAAATAGGGATGAAACTAGGCGAGAATTATATTAAGCAAGTCATTGAAGATGGCTTTTTTCATGCCGATCCCCATCCCGGAAATATCATTATTCGCAATGGGCAAATCGTTTGGATTGATCTGGGAATGATGGGAAGCTTGTCAAGGCGGGAAATGAATTTATTTCGGCGAAGTGTCAAGGCCATTGTTTACTTTGATGTCGAGGCCCTTAAAAGTGTTGTTTTATCCCTCGGTGTCCAGCGCCGGCGGCCGATTAATCATTCACAGCTTTATGAGGGGATTGACCGCCTATTACATGATTATGTCATGGAAGACGTGAGCAATATTGATATGGGTAAATTTTTAGAAGAGATGCTTAAAATTGCCGGTGAAAACCATATTAAAATGCCGCGGGGAATCAGCATGCTAAGTCGTGGCATTATGACCCTGGAAGGTGTCATTGTCGACATTGCTCCAGCTAGTAGTGTGGTCAGCATCATGGCCAGCCATATGGTTAGTCAGGGGGCAAAAGATTTTGACCTTCAGCAATTTATTCGAAATAATGGTAAGATACTTATCGATTCTGGTCAAAAAGCCATTCATGTTCCCGCCCAGCTATCGGACTTTTTGAGTCTGGCCAATAAGGGTCAGATCAAGGTTAGTCTTGAAATGATTGGGTCTGAGGAACCGCTTCGGGAAATCGATCGGATGGTTAATAAAATTGTCATTTGTATCATTTCTGCAGCTATTTTAATAGGCTCGAGTTTTATAGCAACAACTGATATGACCCCTAAAATAATGGGGATTCCAGCTTTGGGTGCACTTGGCTTTAGCAGTGCTATTATTCTTAGTGGTGGTTTAATGATTTCGATCTACCGTAAGTGGAAAAAAGGTTAACAAGGAGAGAAAATGCAAATAGGAATTGATGTTGGGGGAACCGCCATTAAGGCTGGTATTGTCGATGAATCAGGAGAGATCATTAGGACTTTGTCGATTCCATCGAATTGGGTGCAGGGTTACCATCAGGTCCTTAGTGATTTAACAAAGTTAGTCCAAAATCTACTTGATGAAAGGCCTGAACTAGCAGAAATAGGGATCGGCATCCCGGGCATTGTATCAGAAGGTGGTGACATGGTCTTGACCTGTCCCAATCTTTATTGGAAGAATAGGCCCCTTAAGGCAGACCTTGAAAAAGAACTAGGCTTAAAAGTCTATATGATTAATGATGCCACAGCGGCTGCGCTTGGTGAAATGCGTTTTGGTAGCGGAGTAGGTAAGAAAACGGTCGTCATGCTGACCTTGGGAACAGGTATCGGTGGTGGTGTCCTTATTAATAATCAAATTATTAGTGGCCTTCACGGTGTGGCCAGTGAAATTGGCCACATGCTGGTGGGTGAAAACTTTTATGATTGTTCCTGTGGAAAAAATGGCTGCTTGGAGACCTTTTCTTCAGTAACAGCCTTGATCAATTATTGCCAGATGCGGCTAGAAAAAAAGGATCAATCGCGCTTGCAAAAATATGAGGCCCTGGATGGTGCTATTATTTTTAAGGAAGCAGAAAATGGCGATTGCCTGGCTAATGACGCGGTTAATCGCATGAGTCACTATTTGGGTATTGCCCTTTCAAATATCAATGATTTAATCGATCCGGAATTATTTATCATAGGGGGAGGCTTATCGGCGGCGGGTCCTTTTTTATGCGATAAGATCAAGGCCGCGACGAAAAAACATTTAACTTTTCCCCAAATTGCCAAGCCTGAGATTGTTTTGGCAAGTCTGGGAAACCAAGCGGGGATCATTGGTGCCTCCCAGCTTGGACAGATCTATGAAAACGCCAAGGTATCATAATGATAAAATTTATAAAACCCCAAGGCAAAAGCCTTGGGGTTTTGTGCGAAAAAATTATTTAAAAAAACTAAGAAGACCTAGAATGATGACGGGAAAGATGATGGCGGGAAGCAGGTTGCCGACTTTCAGGCTTTTAATTTTTAGCATATTAATGCCAATGGCCGCGATCAGAACACCACCGACGGCATTCATCTCCACAATCATCTCGGGAGATAAGAAGGCTTTTACCGATCCTGCTAATAAGGCGATGCTTCCTTGATAGAGAAAAACAGGAATGGCCGAAAAAATAACACCGATCCCCAGAGTTGACGTAAGAATTAGTGAAAAGATCCCATCAAGCAAGGATTTAGTCAGTAATAATGAGTAATTTCCTGTTAAGCCATTCTCTAAGGCCCCCATAATGGCCATGGAACCGGTGCAAAATAGAAGTGATGCGGTAACAAAGGCTTGGGAGATATTGCCTTTAGTGTTTCTCATTTTGCTTGCTAAAAAATCTCCGACCGAGGTGAGTTGTTTTTCAATATCAATGAGTTCACCGATAATACCGCCGAGTAAAAGACTGATCAGCATGATGATGATCATCTCACTTTCTAAGGCCATGGAAATACCAATAATTAAAACACCTAAGCCCATTCCTTGGGAAATTGTTTCAACCAGACGGTCTGGTAGGGCTTTCTTAAATAAAAAGCCAATCAATGCACAAAAAGTAATTGCTGTTGCGTTTATAATTGTCCCTTCCAAATTATCTCCTCCTAGCATAATGAGGTTATTATAGCATAAAAAAAGAAAACCAGTTTGAATATTTACTGATATTAGGCATTAAATTATGATAAAATGAGGGCAGAAGAGAGGTGGATTATGATAAAACGGTTTTCAGTCATCTATATTGGATCAAGTAAATGTCAAGTAATCATTGGCCAACGTGGAAAAGGAAGGATTCATATCTTAGATCGGGCCGAATATCCTATCCGCTTTGGATCGCAAAGCTTTACCCAAGGATTTATTAATTTTAAATCGGTTTATGCCCTGTGTCAAATTATCAATGAATATATTAAATTATCACAAACATATGCGGTCGAGAGTATTCAAATCTTAGGGACCACGGCCCTTCGCGAAGCCAAGAATCGCATCTACGTCCTAGAGCAGATTCGCATTAATACGGGGGGCTATACCGTAACCATCCTTGACCAGGAAGAAGAAATGCAATTAATCTATCGTCATATGGTCTTAAAGTATGATGAGACGATTATGGAAGATGATTCCGGAGATCAGATGCTAGCAGCGATTTCAAGTGGTAACCTGTCGGTAGCGCTCTTAAAAGATGGGGTCATTGATTATCATCAGACGGCGAAACTCGGCTACTTAAAAATGAAAGAAATTCTTCGGGCCATGGAAGATAATAGCCAACGCTTTAAAGTCCTCCTTGATGAATTTATCGGGGTTAATACCCGAAAAATCCGTCAAAATATTGGGGCAAGGGAGATTAAGCAATTATTTATGTCCTCGCACGAGGTCAATGTCATTGCCCGCTTATATGGCTACAATCAAGAGCAGGATTTTTACCGGCTTGATGGCGACGAATTTAAACAATTATGCCATGATACAATTGATTTAACAATGAATCAATTACTGCGAAAATTTCAATTTTTAACAAGCAACGAGGCCGAAACCTTGAACCACACTCTGATTCTGTATCTAAGACTTTTAAATGAAACGGGAGTGAAATCCTTTGTCCTAATTCCCATGAGCATTGGCGATGCGATCATGGATAGTCATTTTCAGGTCATGAAAACCAAACAATTGCAAGAGTGGATTGATTTAGGCAGTTACCAATCGGCTAAAAAAATTGGCGAAAAATATGATATCTCCCTAGAACATGCAGAAATTTTAGAAAAAATTAGTCTTAAAATATTTGATGCCATGCAAAAATGCCACGAGCTTGGCAAAAGAGAGCGGCTTTTGCTATCAATCTTATGTTATTTACAAGGCGTTGGTAGCTATATTAACTACAAAAATCATTGGGAGCAAAGTCGCCATATTATTGAAGCGACCGACTTAATTGGCATCTCCAAGATGGAAAAAAGAATCATGGCTTCAGTCAGTGAGGCGATCAAAACTCAGATTATGAATAGTGAGGAAATTGAATTTCAGTGTAGTCAGGAAAATTCCTTGATTGTGGCAAAATTAGCGGCCATTCTTAAGTTAGCCGTTGCTTTGGATCGCAGTGAGGAGCAGAAGATAAAAAAAATAAAATGTCGTTTGAAAAAGGATAAGTTAATTATTGACATTAGCAGTGATAAAAATTTCCAATTGGAAGAGTACTTTTTCAAATACAGTGGCTATACGATGGAAAAAGTTTATGGTGTGACACCGGTATTGAAAATTAAGAGGATAGAATTATGAAAGATTTAATCAATCGCGAGGTGAGTTGGCTACATTTCAATTACCGTGTATTAGAAGAAGCCTATGATAAATCAAACTTAGTCATGGACCGGCTAAAATTTCTGGCTATTACCGCTTCCAATCTCGACGAATTTTTTATGGTCCGGATAGCCGGCTTAATGGATCAAATTAACGTCGGCTATCAAAAAAGAAGTAGCGATGGCTTAACACCCAAGGAACAGTTGGCAATATTATCCCAGATGACCCAAGATTTTATGGAAAAACAGTATAATTGCTTATTGAAATCGATTGTTCCCGAACTCAATCATAATAATGTTTTTATTTTAAGTTATAAGGATTTAGATAAGGATGAAAAAGACTTTGTTGAGCAGTATTTTAGAGAAAAATGTTATCCGATTTTGACCCCTCAAGCCATTGATAATAGTCGTCCTTTCCCGCTGGTGAAAAATAATCGAGTCTATTTAGCCATGCTTCTTACCGATCAGGAATCAGACGAAGATAAAGATTTTATGGCCATTCTGGAAATCCCCCAAATTTTGGACCGGATCATTCCCCTGCCAAGAGATAAAGAAAAAAAACACCATCGCTTTATCTTTATTGAAGACATGATTATTCCCCATGTCAAAGAACTCTTTACCGGCTTTAGCGTTAAGCAGGCCAGTGAGTTTCGAATCACCCGAAATGGTGACTTAGCGATTGATGAAGATGAGGCTGAAGACTTACTCATTGAAATTGAAAAATCAATTCGCAAGCGAAAGTGGGGGGCCAGCATTAAGCTTGAGATTACCCGTAATACAAGTCCTAAAATGAAAAGATGGTTAATGCGGGAACTTGAGATTGGTGACGATCAGGTCTATGAATTGAAAGGCAAACTCGATTTAACCTGCTTGATGCGCTTTCAGAGTCGCCCAGAGTTTTATGACCTAAGAGAAGCCCGTCATATACCGGTTATTTCGGAAGAGTTTTATGGAAAAACAGATATTTTTAAAGTCATCCGCCAAAAGGACCGCCTCCTCCACCATCCCTACCAATCCTTTGAAACGATTATTGATTTTGTCAGACAGGCGGCCGATGACCCTGATGTCCTAGCAATTAAACAAACACTCTACCGGGTCAGTGGCGATTCGCCGATTATCGAGGCCCTCATTCGGGCGGCTGAAAACGGTAAACAAATCACTGTTTTGGTGGAATTAAAGGCCCGGTTTGATGAAGCCAATAATATTATTTGGGCGAAAAAGCTGGAAAAAGCCGGTTGTCACGTGATCTATGGCTTGGCCGGATTAAAGATTCATTGTAAAATGATCCTAGTCGTGCGAAAAGAGGCCGATCGGATTAGACGCTATGTCCATATGGGAACCGGTAATTACAATGATGAAACAGCCAATCTCTACACCGACTTAGGTATGCTAACAGTCAACGAAAGCATTGCCTCCGATGTTTCCACTCTTTTTAACGTCTTATCCGGCTACAGTCACTATGATTTGTGGCGGAAAATAGAAGTGGCTCCCAAAACATTACGAGCCGCTTTTTATAAAAAAATTGATAGCGAAATTGAAGCGGCCTTAAATGGTGAAAAAGCAAAAATAATTGCCAAGATGAACGCTCTAATCGATGTCGATATTATTAATAAGCTCTATGCCGCCTCACAAGCAGGGGTTGAAATTATTCTCATCGTTCGGGGAACCTGTTCACTTGTTCCGGGCCTGTCTGGCCTGAGTGAGAATATTTCAGTACGGAGTATTGTCGGAAAATTCCTCGAACATAGCCGGATTTATTTTTTCTATAATCAGGGGAAAGAAGACTATTACTTATCCAGTGCCGATTGGATGGAGCGAAACCTCAACCGGCGGATTGAAACCTTGTTTCCGGTTGAAGATGAAGACCTTAAAACTAAACTCGGTCATATTCTCGAGATCACCTTAAAAGATACCCTAAAAACACGGATTATGCAAAGCAGTGGTGAGTACATCCGAGTGGATCGCCGTGGTAAGGAATTGCTGTCCTGTCAGAATTACTTTTCGGAGGAAGCAGAAGAGGCTTTTTTAAATGCCAAAGGTAAATTTTTAAGTAAAAAGGAGACAGTCGAATGATGGAGAGGCGAAATATCGGTGTCATTGATATTGGTTCAAATAGTGTCCACTTAGTGGTTGGTGAGTATTATAACAATGAGTATTTCAAGATCATTGATCATGTTAAAGTCAATGTTCGTTTAAGTGAGGGTCTTGCTGAAACAGGAAAACTCCAAGATGATCGCATGAAATATGGTCTTGAAACCTTGTCCATGTTTAAAAAGATGACCGAGGCCTATTCCATCCAAAAGATTATTGCTGTCGCAACGGCAGCTATTCGCAAGGCCGATAATGGGAAAGAATACGTTAATACGATTCGAAAAAAAACCGGCATCACGGTTGATATTATTCCCGGTGAACGAGAAGCCCTTCTTGATTATCTGGGTGCTATCAACACCCTTGATGTCAAGGATGCCCTTTTAATGGATATCGGTGGAGGGAGTACTGAAATTGTCCTGATTAAAAACCGCAAGAATTGCCAAACAATCAGTTTGAATTTTGGGTCTTTTGATTTAATGGATAAGTTTGACTTAGGAGATCGGGTGAGTCCGAAGAATCTAAAAAAACTTAAGGCCTTTTTGAGGGAGACATTTAAATCAGAGCCAATCTTTAACGAGATGAAAGGTATTCCCATTATTGGCGTCGGGGGGACGATTCGAAATATTGGGCGGATTTACCGAAATCTAGTCAATGATCCGCTGGAAATAATCCATAATTATAAAATGAC
This sequence comes from uncultured Lachnospiraceae bacterium, assembly GCA_964632785.1. Taxonomy (GTDB): domain Bacteria; phylum Bacillota; class Clostridia; order Eubacteriales; family Eubacteriaceae; genus Acetobacterium. The sequence continues at coordinate 10,867 of CAZWEU010000032.1, forward strand.
TTTTAAAGAGGTCAAGACGGTTTGCCAGCTGGCCGCCGGTCTGGATAATGACGAGCGAATGGACCTTAAAGGCTTATCAAAGGGCAGAAGCGACATCTTTGTTGGGGCAGCCTACGCCCTAGAGCAGCTGATGGCCTATACCGAGTCAAAGGAACTGATTATCTCTAATGCCGGTTTACGCGATGGCATTATTTATGATTATTTTGGTTACAACGAGACTAATTTGGTTTATGATATCTTTGAGATGTCTCTTGTTGATGTTTTAATGAATTACAATGTCAATATTCCCCATGCCTATCATGTTCTTAAATTAACAAAGATTATGTTTGAACAATTAAAACCCCTCCATGAGATTAGCCAAGATGTGAGTAAGATTTTAAAAACGGCGGCTATGCTTCATGATTCAGGGATTAAAATTCAATATGACAATCATCATGAACACAGTTTTTATATCATTCTTAATGCCGGCCTTTTAGGGATTGGGCAAAAAGACTTACTTCTTAGTGCCTTTATTGCCTTGAACCACCGGAGCAATAAAAAAATTCAAATATCTGATGAGTACGAGGTATTACTGCAAAAAGAAGAGCGATTATTTATCGATAAGATGAGTGTTCTTCTACAAATGGCTGAATATCTTGATCGCAGCATGGATGGAGTGGTTAAAGATCTCAATTGCGTCATTAAAGATGACCGGGTAATCTTGCAGGTCTTTACTGATGCCCACTTCATCTTCGGGGATATGATTGTTTCGGAATGTGGTAAAAAATTTAAACGCGTATTTAATAGAGAGTTAGTGGTAAAAAATAAAAAACTAGGCCTTCAGTAAAGGTCTAGTTTTTTATAGAGAATTATTTTTTATTTCGCTAGCTTTTTCCCAGATAGGCTTCTTTAATGCTTTCATCAGCCAGCAATTCTTTTCCGCTGCCTTCATGGGTGATTCGCCCGGTTTCAAGAACATAGGCGTAATCAGCTATTTTTAAGGCCATACGGGCATTTTGTTCAATAAGTAAAATGGTGATCCCTTCGTCGTTCAAGGTTTTAATGATATCAAAAATACCTTGAACCACCAGTGGGGCCAAACCCAAAGAGGGCTCATCCATCATCAGAAGCTTAGGCTTACTCATCATGGCTCGGCCGACGGCTAGCATTTGTTGCTCCCCACCGGATAAGGTCCCGGCTTGCTGCCAAGACCGTTCTTCTAAGCGGGGGAAAAGGGAATAGATATGCTTAATATCCGGCTCCAGATCATCTTTTCGCAAATAGGCACCGATTTTAAGGTTTTCATAGACGGTTAAATCGGGAAAAACATGTCGTCCCTCGGGAACCAAGATGATTCCTTGCTTAACAATCTTAGCCGTATCGAGGCCCAGGAGCTCATCGCCATGGTAGGTGATGCTGCCGGACTTTGCTTTGACTAAATTAACAATGGTTCTTAGGGTCGTGCTTTTACCAGCCCCATTAGCACCAATTAAGGTAACGACCTTTCCTTCGGGGACTTCTAAATCAATGCCTTTGACAGCTTCGATTCCGCCATAGGCGACTTCTAAATTACTAATCTTCAACATCGGCATCTACCCCCAAATACGCTTCAATTACTTTTGGATTACTTTGTATTTCATCCGGATCTCCTGTTGCAATGGTACATCCGAAATCAAGGACATAGATATGATCGGAAATTTCCATAACAAGATCCATGTGGTGTTCGATCATAAAAATTGTTAAATCAAAATCATGTTTAATTTGAAAAATTAAATCGGTCAATTCATCGGTTTCTTGAGGATTCATACCCGCAGCCGGTTCATCTAGGAGCAACAATTGCGGCGTAGTGGCCAGTGCTCTGGCAATCTCTAAATGGCGCTGTTTGCCATAAGGGAGGGATGAGGCTTTTTCATTTTTAAATTCGATTAAGTCAAATTTCTCTAACAAGGATTCACATTTTAAAAGCGCCTCCGCTTCACCACGCCGGGCCTTTGGTGTTTTGATCATGGCCGAAAAGAAACTATAGTCGGCATTAAGGTGGGTGGCAACAAGGACATTTTCAAGGACTGACAACTCTTTGAACAAACGAATGTTTTGAAAGGTTCTGGCAATGCCGTAGTCAGTAATTTTATGTGGTTTATTGGCGGTGATATCCATTTCCTCTTGCTTACCTCTTCCATCTACTGGGGAAAAGAGAACTTTTCCGCTAGTTGGTGGGTAGACACCGGTGATGACGTTAAAGGCAGTTGTTTTTCCAGCCCCATTAGGGCCGATTAAGGCAGCCAGTTCACCCTTTTTAATATCGATATTTAGGTCATTGACAGCGATAACGCCACCAAATTGCATGAAGAGATTTTCCGTTTTTAAGACAGTCATTAGTTGTCACCTCCCTGGACTTTAGGCTTGCGCGTTAATTTCGCTTTAATGGTATGGTACTTGTTGGCAATAAAGTCCCAAGTTAGTTCATTGGTACCCATCAGACCGCGACGATAGAATAAAACGATGATCATCAGTAAGAGTGAGAAAACAACCATCCTTAAGCCGGGTCTAAAGATTGGTAAATCGAGTCCAAAAGCGCCTGGTTCATCTAAAAACCGTAACCACTCTTGGCCAATGGTAACGACGAAGCTGGCAATAATGGTGCCGGATACACTTCCCATTCCACCAAGAACGATGATCAGGAGGAAGTTGTAAGTCAAGATAAAATAAAATTGTTTGGGGTCAACAGTCCCCAGTAGGGCGGCGAAAAGTCCACCACCAACACCAGTAAAAAAGGCCGAAATTAAAAAGGATGTCATTTTTGTTTTAAATAAGCCAACACCCATGGCTTCGGCAGCAATTTCGTCTTCACGAATGGATTTAAAAGCCCGTCCGTAAGAAGAATTAATCAGTGATAGGGTGGCAATAATGACGATAATGGCAATCCCAAAAGTCCACCATAAACTGGTAATGGTCGGTATTCCCTTGATGCCGAGGGCACCGTTAGTGATGGTTTGGGTATTGGTAAAAACAATCCGGATAATTTCCGAAAAGCCGAGAGTTGCAATGGCTAGGTAGTCGCCCCGAAGTCGTAAACAGGGAGAGCCAATAAAAAAAGCAGCAATGGTGGAAAAGATACCACCAAGAATAAGAGCGACGATAAAAGGGAGTTGAATATTGGCTAGGAAAGGAGCCATTGGTTCGAGGTAGAAGACGCTGGCCCGCATTTCGATTGGAACAGTAAAGATTGCAACGGTGTAGGCGCCAATTGCCATAAAACCGGCTTGACCAAGCGAAAATTGACCGGTAAAACCGTTGACCAGATTCATAGAAAGACTGACAATGGTGTAAATAGCACAAATATTAAGAATTCTTCGGACAAATGAATCGACCGTTTGATCGGCGATTCCGATGGCAATTAAAAGCAAAGCAAGAAAAATAATGGTTTTCCAATGCACTTTAAAAAAGGTGGTGATTTTATTTTCATTTGTAATCATCTCGCCCACCTATACCTTTTCAACTTGCTTCTTACCGAGTAAACCACTAGGTAAGAAAAGTAGAATCATAATTAAGATAACAAAGGCGATGGCGTCCCGGTAGCCGGTTAGAGCCGGGAAGAAAGCGACCATGAGTACTTCTGAAAAGCCGAGGATCAATCCACCAAGTAGAGCTCCCTTGACATTTCCGATACCACCGATGACGGCAGCGATGAAGCATTTTAATCCCGGAACAACCCCCATCAAGGGAAGAACCGAGGGATATTTCATACACCAGAGGATGGCACCGACGGCAGCGAGGCCTGAGCCAATTCCAAAAGTGGAGGAGATAACATTGTTAATCTTGATGCCCATTAGTTTAGCCGTATCGTAATCTTTGGCAACAGCGCGCATGGCCATGCCAACCTTGGTTTTATTGATAACAAAAAGCAGGATTAACATTAACGCGAAGGCAGTAATGGGAATTACAATTGAAACCGGTTGGATGGTTAAGGTACCAAAATTAATGGGGGTGGTCATGGCTGGAAATTCCGGAAAGGCTTGTGGTTTACCGGAAAATAAGTAGGTTGCTAGATTTTCCAGCAAAAAAGAAACCCCGATAGCTGAAATAAGCAGGGATGTTTTAGGCGCTTCTCGCAGTGGCCGATAGGCCGCCCGTTCAATCGTGATGCCTAATAAAGTGGTAAGAGCAATGGTTAAAAAGAATGTAATATACCAGGGAATTAAAAAAACGGCAATCCCGAAATATGCAAAGTAAGCAGCCATCATGAAGATATCTCCATGGGCAAAGTTGATAAGTCTTAAAATACCATATACCATGGTGTATCCGATGGCGATCAATGCATAAAGACTTCCGAGTGAAAGTCCATTGATTAGTTGTTGTAGTAATGTAGTGAGTGTCATTCCGACGACCATAATAGAACCTCTTTAATCTTCTAATTGAAATTGAGGGCATTTGTTTCCAAATACCCTCATTGATAAAATTAAGTTTTTAGGTGGTTATTTAACAGTTACGGAGTCAAGGTAAGTGAATTTACCATCTTTGACAACTTTGATAATGGCTTCAGTTTTTTCAGCATCGCCATTTTCATCAATAGTGATGGATCCGGTCGCTCCAACAAAGTCAACTGTTTCAGCGATAGCATCGCGAATGGCATTAGTATCAACTGAGCCAGCCCGTTCGATGGCGTCGAGTAAAAGATTATACGAGTCATAGCCGAGAGCGGTTACGGCAGCAACATTTTCGCGATCGGGGTAAGCAGCTTTATATTCTTTAACAAAATCAACACCTTCTTGAGTAAGGGGGTTGGTATCATCAAAGAAGGTTGACATAACAGCGCCTTCAACATCGTCACCGCCGACACTAATAAATTCATTAGTTTCCCAAGTATCGCCACCAATGATTGGAACAGTGATTCCTAAGGCTCTTGCTTGTCTAATGACAAGGGCCGATTCAGTATAGTTGCCAGGAGCAAAAATAACATCGGGATTAGCAGCTTTAATATTGGTTAAGATACCGTTAAAGTCTTGGTCGCCAGTATTATAATTACCGGTCGCAACAACTGCGTCTTTGTCCCCTGTTAATTCAACAAAAGAATCAACGAAAAATTTAGCCAGGCCAACAGAATAGTCATTAGAGACTTCTTGAACAATGGCAACTTTTTTAGCATCTAAATTTTTATAAGCGTAGTTAGCCATGACGACACCTTGGAAGGGATCGAGGAAACAGACGCGGAAATAGTAATCATTTCCTAACGTTACCTGTGGGTTAGTACAAGAAATACCCACAGCTGGGACTTCGTTTGTCTTAACAACATCACCAGCAGCAATTGACAATGATGATCCCCAAGAACCGAGTAAGGCAACAACATCATCTTTCTCAATCAATCGAGCAGCAGCAGTGGTTGCTTCCGCTTTATCTGACTTATTGTCAGCAATAACAAGTTCAACTTTCTTACCCAATACTTCGGGTCGAAGTTTATGGGCCAGTTCAACACCTTCTACTTCTAATTCTCCGCCGGCAGCATTGGCCCCGGTTAAGGGTTCGAAAACACCAACTTTGATGACATCAGAGTCTTCGCCAGCAGCGGAATCAGATCCACCGCAGCCTGCTAACATGGGGGTGACGAGTGCTAGGCACAGTAATAATGCAAGTACTTTTTTCATACGATTCTCCTTTTTTTTCTTCCTAATTTTATCTGCAGTCATTATATCAAATGAAGTAAAGAATATGCAAGTTTATCTTTACAAGAAAGCGATAATTTGTCAAAGATGCTAAGTTAATTGGAACGACGGTGATAAAGGGTGTTGATTTTCCGATACCATTCTTCATCAATTGTTGCAAGACCTTCTTTGGTCATCCGAAAGGCCCAGTTATTTTCAATTGTTCCCGGTTCATTAATAATGGTGTCGCCGCCATAACCACATAAATCTTGGATTGGTAAAATAACCAGTTTAGCAGGACTCTTCCAAAGGGTTTCAATGATGCTGCGACAAGCTGGGCTACAAGCACCGCCGATTTGCCAATCATCTGGCTGGTCCTCCCGGTACTGACAATACTCGAGGGCATAGGTCCGTTCCCGGTCAGAGTATTCAAACAAACTACCCAGTAGGGTGTTGTTGTCATGGGTGCCGGTATAGGCAATGCAATTAGTGGGATAATTGTGAGGCAGATGAATATTATCGTGATCATCGATAAAGGCGAAGGTCATCAGCCGCATGCCGGGATAATCAGTCTCCTTAAGAAGAGTGTGTAAATCGGCATCTTGGACCCCTAAATCTTCGGCAATAATTGATGACGTATCGTGGTCTCTGGCAAATTGGGCAAAAAAGTCAATTCCCGGTCCCTTAACCCACTGGCCATTAATGGCTGATTTGGAATCGGCAGGGATCGACCAATAAGCAGAAAAGCCCCGAAAGTGATCAATGCGAAGGAGGTCATAGCACTCAAGTCCTTTTTCCAGGCGTCTGTTCCACCAAGAATAATCGTCCTTTTTTAGCGCCGCCCAGTCATAAAGGGGATTTCCCCAAAGTTGGCCATCTTTTGAAAAATAATCCGGTGGCACGCCGGCAACATTAATGGGCGACCGGTTTTTATCGAGCTGAAAATAGTGGGGATTGGCCCAAACATCAGCATTTTCGTAAGAGAGATAGATAGGCATATCACCAATAAATTCAATAGCATTGTCATTGGCATAGGCCTTTAGGTCTAACCATTGGGTCAAGAAAAGATACTGTAAAAAAATTTCAAAATCAATTTTTTGGCTGTAGTGGTCTTTAATTTTTTCAAGGGCCAGCGGCTTGTGAAGGGATAAGTCTTCGTCAGGCCATTTTGCCCAATTGCTTTCATTAAAGTGGGTAACGAGGACCTTATAAAGGGCGTAATCGATCAGCCAATGGCTTTCTTCTTGCTTAAAAATCGCGATCTTAGCTAAGAGTGACGGTGTTAGTCGCGAAAAGGCTTTTTTTAATAGTTCCATCCGCTTATTAATCAGGGTTGAATAGGAAACTAAATAGGGGAAGGACAAATCCTGACTATCCTGTAATTCTTGAGGCGTTAAAAGATCCCATTCATGAAGAATGGGAAGGTCAATAAATAGGGGGTTTCCGGCAAAAGCCGAATCACTTTTATAGGGTGAATAACAATCGTCAATTGGACCGAGTGGCAAAATTTGCCAATAAGAAAAGCCCATCCTTTTTAATTGATCGATAAAAAGTCGTGCTTCTTTTCCGAAACTACCGATTCCATAAGGACCGGGTAGCGAAAATATTGGCATTAATACGCCACTTGCTCTCTTTGTTAATGCCATAAGGATACCTCGTTTATGGTGAAATTTTTATTTATGATAGCTTTCGTGGTGAATAATTTTAAAACTTCTATAAAGTTGTTCAAGAAGGATAATTCGAAATAATTGATGGGGAAAGGTCATGGGTGAAAATGATAGTCGCCAGTCAGCACGGTTTTTAACTATTTTAGAAAGTCCTAAAGAACCTCCAATAACAAAAACGAAGTGGCTTTTCCCCATAATGGTCAAGTTCTCAATTTTTTTTGAAAAATTGACCGAGTCTAAGCTCTCTCCATCAATATCTAAACAAATGAGAGAGGCTGAATCTTTAACGTGAGAAAGAATTTTTAAACCTTCTTGATCTAGGATTTTAACTTTATCGGCCGCACTGGCTTTTTCACCAATGGCGACATCTTTTACCTCGATGATTTCTAGCCGACAATAAGCACTTAAGCGCTTTGAATATTCGTCGATGGCCATTTTAAAAAAACGTTCTTTAATTTTACCGACGGCGATAATTTGAATCAGCATCCTATAGACCGTAAACGGCTAACATACTGATAATAAGAGCGGCAGCAAGTACAAGTGCGCCAACTCGGTAGAGTCCTTTTTTCTTATGCATTTTTTCCTCCTAGGCTTGAATTTTTTCCAATTATAGTTTACAATAGAACAATCAAAAATGCAAGATTTATCGGGGTGTGGCTCAGCTTGGTAGAGCGCATGGTTCGGGACCATGAGGCCGGAGGTTCAAATCCTCTCACTCCGACCAGTTTTTTTATTAGTTTCGGGGTATACTGATAAGTAAGTGATCAAAGAATCGCTTACTGGAGGTTAATATGATAAACAAGAGAATGAAAGTCGCCCTTATTTCAGGAGGAGTATTAGGGGTTTTTTGTATTATTGGTGCCCTAGTCAGGTCTAGTTTTCAAATGGAAGGCTACCTACTTTTTTCCTTATGGTATAATCGCCTGCTGATGGGTCTATTGATTGGTCTACCCTGGAATAGGGTTAGAATGCCAAAGTTACTTATCCGCGGCGCAATACTGGGGCTGATTATTTCCTTGGCTTTTTACTCTTCAACGGGCTTTGCCGATCCTATCAGTTTTTTGGCCGGTATTTTGTACGGCATGATTATTGAGTATCTGGCATTTCGCCTTGGCAGCGACCAAGCTAACGAGTAAGAGACCGTTTATTTAAGTAAGCCTTGAAAATAAGTAAAGGAAAAAAGAAGTCCCGGAATCTTCCGGGACTTCTTTTCTTACATTAAAATCATAACGAGGATACCAGCGATAATACCGGCTGCACCAATAGCAGCGGCAAAGATCCGTTCTTTTTTAACATCATCGAGTAATTCATCCTCTGACTTATAGGTCAGATGGGAGGGTTTTTTTGATGTGACGGCCCGCCCGACATAGAGACGATTTCCACGTTTGTGAATTTCACCGAGAATGTACATGGGCTGGTCTTCGGGAAGAATTTGCTCATAAAAGCGATATCCTAAAAATCGCGATCCTGATTGTCCGGAAAAATTAAAACTGAAGTTATCGCGAACCCAAGAAGAGTTTTTTGATTCAAAACGATCAGCACCAGACATCAAGTCGATATTGCCGCCAAAACTCTCCATATCAATATAGACTTTTTCGTCAGAGCTATCATCAGAAAGGTAAATTTCAACCGGACTTTTTTCGTTAGAGATGACTTTTTCAACCTTACTGGTGATTGTTCGCGTGTTTCCCTCATCATCGCGTTCAGTCCGTGTTTCTTCACTAACGGAATACAAGGTGTTTTCGTAATAAGCAACCTGCCGTTGCGAGAAAGGTGCTTCTACATCAGCTGTGACACTGTGAAGATGGCCTTTAACCTCCGAATAATGACGATAGTTTTCGTCTAAGTCTAATAAGTCGCCGATAATATCCAAAACATCCTTAATACAGGTCGTTTGTTGAAACTGCATTTCTTGTGCTTTACTGGTGTTTTTTCGATAAACATACACGGCGTAGCCAATACCGGCAAGAATTAAAAGTAAGCCAATAATGATGTTCATAGCGCTTAATCCAAGCCCATTTCGGCTTTAAGTCTAGCCAGATCATCATCGACAGCTGATTCTTTTTCTAAGGCGGCAAATTCGTCAGCGATACTGGTGTCACCCTCGGCCATTTCCGTAAAGGCTTGGGCTTCGGCTTCTTTAGCGTTGACCTTTTGCTCCATTTTATCAAGTTTGGAAAAAGCACTCTTACTATCAGTAGAACTTAAGGAGGAGCTGATCGTTTTTTGGGCATCGGCCATTTGTGAACGAGCAACAAGCATGGTTTGTTTCATTCGGGCTTCTTCGAGTTTTGATTTTAATTGCCGAACTTGATCTTTAAGTAGCGCTGTTTGCGTGCTCATCATGTCGTAGGATGTTTGAAATTGATCAATATTTTGATCGACACTTGCTTTTTGAGCAAGGGCCTTTTTAGCCAGTTCTTCATTTCCTGATTGTAAAGCCATTTTAGCTTTTTTATTCCAATCCTCAGAAGAGGCTTTTGCCGATTGGAGCTGCTTTAAGGCTTGTTTCTCACTTCCCATGGCGGCTCCTAACCCTTGGGTTGCCTTATTGACCTGGGCTTCCATGTCAATAATAATTTGCTTCACCATTTTTTCGGGATTTTCCGCCTTGTCCAACATATCGTTTATATTGGCTTTTAGCAAATCACCAACACGTTCAAAAATAGCCATTTAATGCCTCCTCGTATAATAGTAATTGCAAGGAAATATTATATATTTTTATAGAGAT
>CAZWEU010000033.1:0-20073 GCA_964632785.1 uncultured Lachnospiraceae bacterium
TTATATTCTATTATACTTACTACTTCTATATACTATCTCAAAACGACTAAGAAATCAAGTTTTTTGCTTACACTAATTGTGTACTACCTAATCAGATTCAAATAACTCAGGTTTATGGCTACTCTTTCATTTATAGCTTGTTCTACTCCAAAAGCTTTCTTACTTTAATACATATTTCAAGGATTCAACAATATCCATGGCCGTCAGGGTCGTTTGACCAAAGTGTTTGGCATAATAATCGCCAGCCTTGCCGTGGTAATAAACACCGGCCTTAGCCGCATCTAAAATATCGCTATTCTGACCAATAATCCCGGCGATCATCCCGGCTAGGACATCACCCGTTCCCCCGGTGGCCATGCCCGGATTGCCGGTTGAATTAAACCAGATCTCTCCATTTGGGGCGCAGATCATGGTGCGATAACCTTTTAGGACCAAGACCACTTGGTATTCAATGGCAAAGCGCCGGCCATAGCCGATTGGATCTTTTAAGATCTCTTCGCGGGGGACATCAATTAATTTGGAAAACTCGCCAAAATGAGGGGTCAGGACGACTGGTGTTTGGGATTCGCGCAAGGTCTCAATAACCAGGGCCAGATGGTGGATGCCATCGGCATCGATGACCACCGGCAGGTCGCCTTTTAAAAGATGCTCAAGGATAAAGCTATAATTTTTAGCCCGGCCAAGCCCTGGACCGATCAAAACAACTTTTTTACGATCACCCGCAATATCTTCCTCGGTGATATTGGTATCATAGGTTTTAATCATCACTTCGATCGGGGCCCGCGAAACCGTTGGTATATAGATATCCTGGGGGACATAACCGGTGATTAAGCCACCACCACTTTTTAAGGCCCCCTCCATGGCTAAAATCCCGGCTCCACTCATATTCTTTGAACCGGCAATCACAACGACTGACCCATAATTAAATTTATGGGTATTTTTTTTCCGTTTTGTTGGGAATTTTATATCCGCTGGTAAAATATAATATTTTTGATTTTCAATACTATCTTCATCAAGGCCGATATCAAGCAAGAGGGTCTCACCGGTATAGTCCGGCCCATCATTCATTAAGCAGCCGGTTTTATAATTTTGAATAACTAGGGTTTTATCAGCAACAATCGCATGCCCAACAACTAAACCAATGTCCCCCCTTAGGCCAGAAGGAATATCGATGGCAATTTTAAAGGCCTGGCTTTCATTGATGGCCGCAAAGATCTCTTGGTACTTTTCATGAATCTCTCGTTCTTCTAAGCCCGTTCCAAAGATGGCATCGATTAAGTGAGTCGTCTCTTGCAAGAGTTGACTAAATTCAAGGCGTTTAAAACGATCCTCTAGATAATGAATCTCAACGTCTTTTTCTTTTAAGCGATTTAAATTGATCTCGTTTGACAGTGATTTTCTTTTTGCCTTTTCGGTCAAAAAAACCCGTGTCGAATAGCCTAATTCGATCAGTAGGCGGGCGATGACCAAGCCATCACCTCCATTATTACCCGGTCCACAAATAACAATAATTTGTGACTCGGTCGTGACATCATTTAAAATTAAATCGGCACAGACCACTCCGGCCCGTTCCATCAGGTCGATCTCCGCTATTCCACTTTTGATGGCATCTTGATCCATCCGAGCCATTTCTTTTGGTGTAACTACTTTCATGTTTTTCCCTTTCTTAATCATTGTCTCCTTGTCTTTTAAGCGATAAAAAAGTGAAGAGATTTGCATCCCTCCACTTTACTTATTTGTCAATCATCCTTATTAGCGCAGTGCGTCTAGGGCCTTCATGGTTTTTGCATCAATCTTACCATTTTCTTGCAAATTATTGGTTTTTTGAAACTCTTTAATGGCGGTTTCCGTCTTTTCGTCAAAGCTACCACTGACATCTTCTTCTTTTAGCAGGTTTTGTTTGACTAAAATTTCTTGATAGGCCTTTAATACCGGACTGCTATCACCCTTCTCAAACTTAACATCCTCAGCCACCAGTGAAATAATTGTTGATCGGTCCAGATTACCGCTTTGCTCAAGACCCTTCATGGCCTGATAGGTCTTAATGGCTGTTTGAACCTCTTCCGTTAATTGATTCGACGGTTCAACCGTCATAAAACCAAGATTGTAGAGAATTTTTTGAAAATCAAGGATCTCGTCACTGATGTCCCCAATCGTATACTCGGTGATGACAATCGTATCACCACTATCGGTTTTAATCTCAACCTTTTTTTCCTCTTCGTCAACCTCTTCGTCAAAGGAAAACTTCTCGCCGGGAATACCAACAGAGATGGCATAAACATCGGAAATACCGGCCTCATCCATGCTTAGGTGGTCAGCTGCCGAATAAACGTCTTCGATCACAAAGGAGGAGGTTAAAAAAATAAAACTGACGGCAAAGAAAATATATAAGAGGACGTTTTTAAATTTCTGAAAACGTGTTTTATTCATCACTCTCCCCCGTCCAATTATGCCAAACATCCTGTACGTCATCATCATCGTCAAACATATCAATCATTCTTAGCATCTTCTTAATGTCGCCGGCATCCTCAAGCGCGACCTCCGTTGACGGAATCATGGCAATTTCAGCCGCTGCCAGCTTATAACCAGCCGCACTTAAGCTTTCCGTGACCTGGCTAAAGTCCTCCGGCTGGCAGGTTATTTCAAAACCATCCTCGGAAGTCTCAAAATCCTCTGATCCGGCTTCTAAGGCTGCCATTAAAAGTTCATCTTCATCAATGGCTTCATCTTTTTCAATTAGAATTTGGCCTTTTTTAGTAAATAAAAAATTTACACAGCCACTTGTGCCAAGGTTTCCGCCATTTTTATCAAAGGCGTGGCGAACATCGCCAGCGGTCCGATTTTTATTATCGGTTAGGGTTTCAACTAATACTGCGACACCACCAGGACCATAGCCCTCATAAGTGATTTCTTCGTAAGAATCGGACTCCAACTCACCGGCACCTTTTTTTATCGCCCGCTCAATATTATCATTTGGCATATTAGCCGCTTTTGCTTTAGAGACGGCTTCTTTTAGTTTAGGGTTCATTTCCGGGTCAGACCCGCCTTCGCGCGCCGCCACGGCAATATACTTTGCTAATTTGGAAAAAACTTTTCCTCTTTTTGCATCTTCCTTGCCTTTTCGGTGTTTTATATTCGCCCATTTCGAATGTCCAGCCATATATTCCTCCTCAATTCTTCTTTTTACTTTTTCTAACGGACATTATATCATAAAACCTTTTTTTCACCATAAATTTTATAACTTTGATTCAAGCCGGGTTACTTCTAAATTCAGCTCTTTTTGTAAAAGAATGAGTTTCAGAATATCTTCCTGTTCAAAAAGCTCATTAAAGATCAGCTCATATTCAGACGCCTTATCCTCACGGTTTAATTTATAAAGCTGTCCAATGCTTTCGAGAATGCCGGAAACGGAGCTTGATTTAAGACCAAACAAACGTTGGGCACTTTGGATTTCACCACGAATCGAGGACATCTCCCGGTCAATCTCATGAACGGCATTCGCCGCATTGATAAGCCGACTTTTAATTTCTTCGGGAATGTTTTCTTTGTATTTATAATTAAGTGAATGATCAATAATCGACCAAAAATTCATCGCTAGGGTCCGAATTTGAATTTCAACTAGGACTTCTTTAAAACCAAAGACCGTATAAACCGGATAGCGAATAATCAAATGATAACTTTTATAGCCACTTGGCTTTTTCTCAGTTAAGTAATCCTTAATTTTGACAATCTCCATGTCACATGTCATCCGTTTTTCAATGTGGTCAACAATTTCGTAAATATCTTCCTCAAACTGACACGTGATGCGAATGCCGGCGATATCATGGATCTTCTCTTCTAAGTCATTTATATCAACCCCACAATTCTGAATTTTTTCCAGGATACTTGACACACTCTTCACCCGGCCAGAGACCGTTTCAATTGGCGAATATTCACCAATCTTTGAATATTGCTCTCTTAAGCGGGTAAATTTAAGGACGATTTCGTCAATCGCTTGTTGATAGGGGATTAAAAATTCCTGCCAATATCTTGTTCTCAAAGCTCTACCTCTTTATCATCAACTCAAGTTAGACGATGACATCTTCCTTGAAACTTATTTTCTTTTTCCATTTTTGCTTCTAACTCATCTTTGACCTTCCACCAACTCATATTCCAATTGGCGATCACATTGTTTTCTTGTGGGGCCCGTCCAATCAGGCGCTGGACCACGATTTCTTCGGATAGATAGTCTAAAAATAAAATCGTTCGTCTGATATAATCATCTTTTGTTAGCAGTCTAAGCTCTCCGGCCTGGTAGCAATCATTTAGTTTGGTGTTTTTTTCAATGTATAAACTGTGGCATTTAACAAAGTCACTCTGAAGGTCCGATAGTAATTTTGCCCCTGCTATTACATCCCCATCGCTATCCCAAGGCAAATCAAGGATCATATGGGTACACACTGCTAAACCCGCCTCATGAATCATGACAACGGCCTCTTTGTAGTCGTCTAGCGTATGACAACGATTAAGAATGACCAAGGTTTGGCGATTGACACTTTGTAAGCCTAATTCAATCGTAATCTCAATAGAATGCTGGTCTTTTAAGTCCTTTAGAAAGGATAAGTGCTCTTTTGTAATGCAGTCCGGCCGGGTGGAAATGGCAATTTCAACGACCTCTGCTCTGATCGCCTGATTAATCCACCTTTTAAAGTCATCAATTGGGCAATAGGTATTGGAGAAACTTTGGAAATAGGCAATAAACTTTTTCGCCTGATAGCGTTTTCCAATATAAGCAATATTTTGATCAAGCTGATCTTTAACCGCAAGCAGATTGGAAAGGGTTTCATCCCCACCGCCTTTGGCCCCGCAATAAAGGCAACCACCAACCCCCTTGCTGCCATCGCGGTTGGGACAGGTGACCGGGATATTGATGGGGATCTTATAGACTTTTTCTCCATATTTATTCTTCAACCATTGGGAGTAGACGGTATAGCGATTCTCTTTTATCATTTATTTTCCTTTTATAGATTAAAGACGAACTTTTTTAGCATAAAAAGGTTCGTCTTTAAGTCTGTTTACATAAGTTCGGTGATACACTCCGGCAATTCTTCCTTGTCGCAAGAGATACTTAAAACAAATTTGATGTCATGATCTTTTTGAATTCTTTTAATTTTTTCGATCATTAGACAGACATCTTTTACGTCCTTAGCCTCAAGAATTCTGAGCAAGTTATCTATAAATATTAGCTTTACATCGTAATTCTCTGATATTACACCACTGATAAAACCTGAGAGCTGGTCAATTCCCGTCACTTCAAATTCATCTAAATCGGTAAACCTAATTTTTGTATCCACTTTAATCTGGTATTTATCGCGATCATTAATAAAAACAAT
The DNA here is from genome assembly GCA_964632785.1 of uncultured Lachnospiraceae bacterium. GTDB lineage: Bacteria > Bacillota > Clostridia > Eubacteriales > Eubacteriaceae > Acetobacterium. The sequence continues at coordinate 5,373 of CAZWEU010000033.1, forward strand.
GTTTCCATCACAGGTTTCAAGCGCCTCGTTTGCCATATCAATCATTTTTTTTGTTTTGCCACTACCTTTATCGCCGTACACAAATTTAATCATTCTAGACACCTCATTTCGTATTCTTAACTTCATTATAAAGGGAAGCGTCAATAATTTCAATCGTTTTAAAATAATTAGTCAAAGAAGTGGATATATTATGCTATAATAATCTTAGTACTTTGAGGGGGGTTCACATTTGAATACTAATGACGCCTATCAAGATCTTGTCATTCTTTTTGATAAACAATTAGAATTTGCCCAAAACATTCAGAAAAAAATCATTCCTGTTCCTGGTACCTTTATTTCAGATCAGTATCATTTCCATAGTTATTTGCGTCCTTTTCGCAAGGTCGGTGGCGATTTTTATGATTTTCATTTTCTTGCTGATGGAAAAATCAACTTGATCATGGCCGATGCCGCTGGACATGGCATCGATGCTGCAATGATCACCAGTATGATTAAATTAAGCTATTCTCATTCAATGAAAGACCCTTTTATCAGACAATCACCTTGCTTAGTCCTTCAACAAATTGAAAATGATATCACCCAATTGCTGGATAATACTTTTTTTACGGCCATCAGTCTTCTGTTAGATCCCCGTGAAAAAACGATTCTCTACGCCAATGCCGGGCATCCGGCCGGCATTTTAATGAAAGCCAATGACCATGTTCAATTACTAAGGCCTAATCTTCCCATGCTTGGTTTACACCAATTTTTAAATACGACCCATTACGCCGATCTGCGGGTGACATTCACTAAAGGTGATAAGCTCCTACTCTTCACCGATGGCCTTATCGATGCGAGAGATCCTGATAAAAATGAATTTGGTATGGATCGGATCATTGATGTGATTAAAAATTCTTTTGATCAGCCGATCAATCGAATTGGAAGTAATGTTATTAACGCTTGTTTTAAGTTTAAAGAAGGCCAGATGCCTTCTGATGATATTTGCCTACTCGGACTTGAAGTAGAGGAATAAATTTATCTGATAAGATAAAAAAGTGAGGGAAAATTGAAAGCACGAATTATTAGCGACAGCTCCTGCGATTTACCCGATGATTTTTTAGAAAAAGATGGCATTGACTTTTCAATTGTGCCTCTAAAAATCATTGTCGGTGATCAAGAATTTATTGATAATGAAGGCCTCGATACGCGTGAATTACTTCGGGCCATGAAAGAATATAAGGAGGCTTCATCAACAGCCTGCCCATCACCTGAGGATTTTGCCCAAGAGCTTCGAAAAAACATGGAAAATTATGTGATTACGATCACTTCTGGCCTAAGTGGTACCTTTAATAGTGCCCGCGTTTCTAAAGATATTGTGGTGAATGAAAATCCCGACTCAAAAATCGCTTTGTTTGATTCGCTAGCAACATCATCAAAGATGATTTTAATGATCATGAAGCTACGCGATATGATTAAAGCCGATAATTTTGATTTTGAAAGCATTTCAAAAAAAATAGCCGACTATCAAGATAGCTTGGAACTCAAGTTTTTATTGCAAGATCTATCTAACTTAGTTAAAACCGGACGAATGTCCAAGGTTGCCGGTGTTGTGGCATCTGCCCTTTCAATCGTTCCTATTTGTCGGGCCGATGAAAATGGCGAGATCCAAGTAATCCAAAAAATACGGGGTGTAAAACGCGCCCTCTCCAAGCTGGCCAATTCGGTCGAAGACAAGATCAAAACCCATCGTGACTTTCCTGTTGTTATTACCCATTGCAACAACCCAACACAGGCCCAGACCCTCAAGGAAATGCTTGAGAGTCGTTTTAATTTGAAAGAAATTTATATCTTTCCCATGCGTGGTTTAACCACCTATTACGCCAATGACCAGGCCCTTTTAATGGCTTATTAAAAAAACGACAGCGATCGCTGTCGTTTTTTTATTGGTATTCATCCATAGCTTGGTTAACTAGGGCATCAGCCCGGTTATTATAGACATCATCACCGTGGCCTTTGACCTTATGAAAAACAACCCGGTGCTGATTGACCAATTCATCGAGACTCATCCAAAGCTCGCGGTTTTTAAGGACACCGGCTTTGCCGCGAGTCCAATTCTTGGCCTTCCAGTTATCGATCCACTTTTGCCCGAAGGCATTGACCACATAGGCCGAATCACTGTAGACATGGACTTCACAGGGTTCTTTTAAGAGTTTTAGCCCCTCAATAACCGCCAGTAACTCCATTTGGTTATTGGTCGTATTTTCATAGGCTTTTTTATATTCTTTTTTCGCATTTTTCTCCGGATACATCAAGACGCCACCAATGGCACCAAGGTTTTCACCTTCTTTGCCATTACCACGACAGCCTCCATCCGTATAAAGATGAATTACTTTCATTTTTTCCCTACTTTACAACAATATTATAAATCTTACCGGCTACATATATCTCTTTAACAACCGTCTTGCCTTGGGTATGGGCAATGATATTTTTCTGGTCTAAGGCGATCGCCCGGGCTTCTTCCTTGGTCGCATCAATGGCCAGTTCAATCGTCCCCCGGACCTTGCCATTAATTTGAACGGCCATCTTGATGACCTCTTCGATTGTTTTGGCTTCCTCATAAATTGGCCAACTGGCATCATCTAAGTCCCCGTCAAAACCTAAATTAGTCCATATTTCAGAGCTGATGTGGGGGGCCACCGGATAGAGTAAGCGAATCAAGGTCGATAAGTCAGCCTTGGTGATCTTACCCACTTTGTAGAATTCATTGGTCAAACTCATCAAGGCGGCAATGGCGGTATTGTATTTCATCTCCTCAAAGTCCGAGCCAACTTTTTTGATCGTTTGATGGATCACGGTTTCAAGGGACGGCGTATGATCTTCTCCGGCAACAAGACTTTCTTGCAACTTCCAGACCCGATCCATAAAGCGGCGGCATCCCTTGGCCCCATTATCCGACCAAGGGGCAGCTTTTTCATAATCCCCGATAAACATAATATAAGTTCTTAGGGTATCCGCCCCATACTCGTCAATAATCACATTGGGATTAACCACATTGCCCTTGGACTTAGACATCTTGTCACCATCACTACCAAGAATCAGGCCTTGGGCCGTTCGTTTGGCATAAGGCTCCGGCGTTGGCACGCAGCCTATATCATAAAGGAATTGGTGCCAAAAGCGCGAATAAAGTAGATGCCTGGTGACATGTTCCATCCCCCCATTATACCAGTCAACCGGCATCCAATACTTTAATTTTTCTTCGGATGCAAAGGCCTGATCATTTTTATTATCAAAATAGCGTAAAAAATACCAACTTGAACCCGCCCATTGGGGCATGGTATCGGTTTCTCGCCTAGCTGCCTTCCCACATTTTGGGCAGGTGGTTTGGTACCACTCAGGGATATTAGCCAGAGGAGAATCGCCGGTTTCCGTCGGCTCATAGCTTTCAACCACCGGCAATTTAAGGGGTAGTTGCTCTTCGGGAACCGGCACCATACCACAGTCTTTACAGTGGATAATGGGAATCGGTTCGCCCCAATAGCGTTGGCGGTTAAAGGCCCAATCCTTCATTTTATAATTAATGGTTGCTTGGCCAAGTTTTTCTGTCTCCAAAAATTCAATCGTCTTGGCAATCGCCTCCTTGACTTGCAAGCCATTGATAAAACCGGAATTAACCAGTTGCCCGGTCTCCGTATCGGTAAAGGCTTCCTTGGTCACATCACCTCCTTTGATCACCTCGATGATCGGCAGGTCATATTTCTTGGCAAAGTCCCAGTCGCGTTTGTCGTGGCCGGGCACGGCCATGATCGCCCCGGTTCCATAGCCCATCATGACGTAATCAGCGATGAAAATTGGAATCTCTTGGTGGGTCAAGGGGTTGATGGCACAAATGCCTTGGATGCGGACCCCGGTTTTATCCTTGGCCAATTGAACCCGTTCAAACTCAGTTTTCTTTTTGGCCGCCTCTTGATAAGCCTGAATAACGTCATTGTTGCTAATCTCTTGGCTTAAACGTTCAAGAATCGGGTGCTCCGGCGAGACCACCATAAAGGTCGCCCCAAAGAGGGTGTCCGGCCGGGTGGTAAAAACTCTTAATTTTTCATCGCTGGCCGAAATGACAAAATCCACTTCCGCCCCCACCGATTTGCCAATCCAATTCTCCTGCTCCAAGCGAATCCGCGGTAGATAATCAACATCATCCAGACCTTTTAAGAGGCGCTCGGCATAGTTTCTAATCTTTAAAAACCAAACGTCTTTTTCCAGTTGAACGACTTGGCTACCACAACGGTCGCACCGGCCTTCTCTAAAATCTTCATTGGCTAAAACAACCTTACAGCCATTGCAGAAATTCACATAAGTCCGGTCACGAAAGGCCAAGCCGTGATTAAATAATTGTAAAAAGATCCACTGGGTCCACTTATAGTAATTGGGATCGGTCGTATCAATTTCCTTGTCCCAATCAAAGGCGTAACCTATCCGCTTGAGCTGGTCGGTGAAGACGGCAATGTTTTCATCGGTCACTTCCCGCGGGTGGCGGCCTGTTTGAATGGCATAATTTTCGGTCGGTAGGCCAAAGGCATCCCAGCCAATCGGAAAGAGAACATTATAGCCTTCTAGCCGTCTCTTTCTGGCAATCACTTCCAGTGACGTATAGGCCCGGACATGGCCAACATGGAGGCCGACCCCTGAGGGATAGGGAAATTCGACCAAGCCATAAAATTTTTCTTTCTGTGAATTTTCTGCCATCCTAAAGGTTTCATTTTCTTCCCATTTTTTTTGCCAAAATCCTTCTATCTTTTGATGATCATAATGTGACATATTTCCTCCAAATTAAGATTCTTCTTTTACTAACAAAAAAATCCGTCTAACACGAGACGAATTAAGCTATCGGTTCTTGTCACTATTATAGATAAGGGAAAGATTCCTGTCAATCTTTTGTCAATTTTTTACCGCCCTTTAAGCTCGTGAATCTATTTTTTTATGGTATACTAGACCTTAATAAATGATCAAGGAGTAATTTATGTACCCTCTTTTAAAAATAGATCGTCAAAAGGTTTTTGAAAATGCAAAAGCCATCATTAGCCGGGCCAAAAACCAAGGGATTGGCATTACCGCTGTTACCAAGGTAACGGGGGGCCATCTCGACATTGCCAAGATTTTCTTAAACGCTGGTGCCACCGCCCTTGGTGAGTCACGGATTGAAAATTTAAAAAATCTAAGTTCTCTCGATTGCCAGAAATGGCTAATCAGGCTCCCCCTGCCCAGTGAAGCTGCGGCTGTCGTTTCCTATTCCACCCTGTCCCTAAACAGTGAATTATCAACCATTTCCTTACTCAATGAGGCCGCTAAGGACCAGGGCAAAAGCCATGAGATTCTTTATATGCTGGACCTGGGTGATTTACGAGAGGGCCTTTTTATCGGGGATGGTCGACCGACCACTCAAGAAAACCAGCTCCTGATTGATGCCTCCTTTGAAAAACTCCGCCACGATCTTACGGCTATCCAAGCCTTGCCCCAGATCAAGTTAAAAGGGATCGCCACCAATGCGACCTGTATTGGGGCCACCATTCCCAGTCCCCAAACCTTTGGGGCCCTCTTAAAGGCCGTCCATTTGATCAAAAAAGAATTTGGTCTGCCTTGTGAGATTGTTTCTGGCGGTAATTCCAGTGCTTGGCACTTGGTTGAAGATGCCAGCCTGCCAACCTTTATCAATAATTTACGCCTAGGGGATGTCATTTTATTTGGTCGCGAGTCGGCCCACTACCACTGCTACACCTATCTCCACCAGGATGCCTTTATCCTTGATGTGGAAATTATGGAAATCCAAACTAAACCGACCCTCCCCTTGGGTGAAATCGGCCGCAATGCCTTTGGCGAAAGACCCGTCTTTGAAAATAAGGGCCTTCGCCGACGAGCTATTTGTGGTCTTGGCCGCCAGGATACTAATCCTGACCATCTCTTCCCCCTCCTTAAAGGGGTCCACATTGAGGGGGCCAGCTCTGATCATTTGATTCTCGATATCGACGGCCTTGATTTAAAGGTTGGTGATATCATCAGTTTTCGCTGTGACTACGTCTCAGCCCTTCACGCCGCAACATCTAGCTACGTGACCACTATGATTGTTTAAATCCTAGTCATTCTAAAAATAAGGAGATTTGTATGGAAAAAGAAAAGACCTATATTCCTTTTGATACCCTGGAAACTTTTATGGCCGAGGCCTTGATGGGGCTTGGTGTGCCCAAAGAAGACGCCCAGATCTGCGCCGATGTTTTAATTAGCTCAGATAAACGCGGCCTTGATTCCCATGGGATCGGACGGCTCAAACCAATTTATTACGATCGGATCAAAAAAGGCATCCAAAAGCCCGTAACCAATTTTGAAGTCGTTAAAGACACCTTTACAACCGCCGTGATCGACGGTCACGATGGCATGGGCCACGTGATTGCTAAACGGGCCATGCAAATGGCCATCGATAAGGCCAAGGTCTATGGCATGGGCATGACCGTAGTGCGTAACTCCACCCATTATGGCTTTGCCGGTTACTACCCCCTAATGGCAATCGACAATAATATGATCGGTATGACTGGCACCAACGCCCGCCCCTCAATTGCCCCGACCTTCGGCGTGGAAAATATGCTGGGGACCAATCCGATTACCGTCGGCCTCCCTTCCGATGAAGCCTTCCCCTTTGTCCTCGACTGTGCCACTTCGGTTTCGCAACGGGGTAAAATAGAAGTCTACGACCGAGAGGGCAAAGACCTACCCGATGGTTGGGTGATCGACCGGCAGGGACAATCGCGGACCGATACCAAGCAAATTTTAGTCGACCTCGTCGAAGGAAACGCCGCCTTAACCCCACTAGGCGGAATTGGCGAAGAAACCGGTGGTTATAAAGGCTATGGCTATGCAACCTTTGTCGAGATTTTATCGGCTGCCCTCCAAGGGGGGTCCTTTTTAAAAGGCCTGCTGGGCTTTGATGCCCTTGGCCAGGCCCAACCCTACCACTTGGGACACTTTTTTATTGCCATCAATATCGAAAACTTTACCGAGCCTGATGCCTTTAAAAAAATAACCGGTGATATTCTCAGGGACCTTCGTGCTTCTGATAAGATGCCCGGCGAAAAACGTATTTATACGGCCGGTGAAAAAGAATATGACGCTTGGCTTGAGCGAAAAGATAAGGGTGCCCCCATGAATGATGCTTTAATCAAGGATATCCTTGATATTAAGGCCGAGTTGGGCTTAAATGACTACCACTTCCCCTTTGAAAAATAAGCGCTAAAAAAGGGCAGGAATTCCTGCCCTTTTTTAAATCTTTTTTAATAATTTTCAATAAATAATTCGAAATAATCACGGGCATGTTGACAAGCGGGACATTCTTCCGGTGCTTCCTTGCCTTCGTGGATATAACCACAATTCCCACAGATCCATTTGACCACCATGGGCCGTTTAAAGACGCGTTCTTTATCAATGTTATCAGCTAGTTTAAGAAAACGTGTTTCATGGGCTTTTTCCGCCTCGGCCACCTCATAAAAGGTTTTGGCGATTTCCGGAAAACCTTCTTGTTTAGCCACCTGACCAAAACTCCGATACAAGACTTGCCACTCTTCATTTTCGCCGGCCGCCGCATGAAGAAGGTTACTTCTAGTATCCCCCAAGGCGACGGGAAAATCGCCCTGCACCGGGATCATTACCGCTTGGCCTAGGTCATATTCATTCGAAGCAATATACTTGTAAAACATTTCCCCATGCTCTTTTTCATTATCAGCGGTTTCGGTAAAATAATTACTAATTTGCACAAAGCCTTCTTTTTTAGCCACCGATGCAAAATAAGTATAACGCATTCTGGCTTGGCATTCACCGACATAGGCGGTCATTAAATTTTTTAATGTTTGACTTCCTTTTAATTTTCCCATTTTTTCTCCTCTTATCAATAATTATAAATTATTTCCAGGCAATCATTCGTATTATCAACGTCTTCTAATTCACCGTCATGATAAAATCAATTAGGCCTTGAGCGGCTTCAAAGGGACCATCCTGCTCAAAACCGGGAATCCCTAATTGGGTCCGAATGACCCCAATTTTAACCCCATTGTCATTCATTTTTCGAAAGGTTTCCTTGGCGATGACTTCATGCTGGTCTTTTTTCTGAACGGCCCCAAAAGGATTGGCAAAATAGCTGGTTGTTAGTCCAACTTCACCGGTTGTGCCCTTGGCCATCCGCTTGCCTTCACAAAAGACCTTGTAGGCTTCATCTAAATCATCAAAAATCTCAATGGCGGGCTTGTCGTCACTGATTTCTTCATAATTATTGATATAGAAAATATAGTCCACTCGGGTTGATTTAGAAATTTCTTCATAAGACATTTGCGGAACAATCACACGCGCATTGACAATATTGGGATTCATAAAGATACTTCGATCCATGGTGCTATAGGCATAACCTGGCTGCAGGTCATCAAGGCGGACAAAAGCACCAATTTCGGTTCCCACGGCCATTAAGCGATCGTCGTCATCAAAATGGAGGGTTCCCATATCATCAATAAGAATATCGAAGTCACAGGCCATTTCTTTAGGCAGTTTATTGATGGCCTCTAAGGTCTCCGACTTGCCGGCCCCAGAGTCGCCAATTAACATGACATTAACCGATTTTTTGCCACCAACCCGGATCTTGGAAAAAGCCCCATGAACAGGTAGGTTTCCTTTTTCAATTTGAATTAAATTATGCAGGGTTAACATCATCTTTTTCATGTAGCCAAAATAATCGACGTTACCATCATTGGGGAGCATCCCATAAAAAACACCATCTTCCTTGACCACATAACCACGCATTTCATCTTCTTCAAAAAGACTTTTGTCCAAGCCAAAGAAAACCACGGCATCCGGTTTTTTTTGGGTAAATTCTTCCGGCTTAGCCAGCTCGAATAAGTTAAAAAGCCCAGCACCCAAGGCTAAGAAATCTTTTTCCACATAAACGATGGCCATTAAGCGGCCTAGCTTTACGGGGATGGCAAACCAATTGCTGGCGCATAAGTAAAAATTCTGCAGAATTTTCTTTTCTTTGACCGGGAAGACACCAACTCGGGTACTCGACCGGGTATAGAAAATCACCGGTGGCTCAAAAATTGCCTCCCAGACATAATTAACTTGATATAAGGATTCATTTTTACTTTTTACATTCCGATCAAATTCAAATTGATCCGCTAAAAAAGCCACTTGGGCCCCACTTGGAAGCTGGCGATAGATACTAAAGCTGGTGCCTGTAACATTAAAATGGATATTGCGGTAAAGATCCAAGATCATTTTTTTAAAGGCATCATTGTTGGATGCCAGTGAATGAGCCTTAGACCGTTTCACTTTTTCATCCTGGCTATAGCTATCTTGCTTAAACATAAAGCGCTGCATGCTTCGCCAATAATTATAAAAGCCTTCTAAAAAGCCGATAAATGATTTACCATATTCTTCGTGAGATAAATTAATATCAAAATAACCGGACTTCATAATTTCTTCGAGCCGATTAATATTTAATAAATAAATAAAATCAATAAAGGATTCCTCCTTAAACGCTCCCTCGTCGTCATAAAAAGGCTCGACGACCAAAACCAGGTCTGATTTTATCAACTCCAATTCTTTGACAAAGGTTCTAATTAAGGTTCTAAATAAAGTCGATTTGATGATCTGGCCAAAGCGTGTAAAATGTAAATCACCTTCGATTAAGGCTGTTCGTTTTAAATTCGTGTTAACTGCTTTCATGTATACCTCCTCGTTATCATCACTCTTTATCATTTTTCCAAGTATTTCAGAAAAATCATCCATCCATGGTCTAAAAATAATTGTATAAGTAAGACCCTTCTTAAGCTCTTAATTTAATTTTACTTATAATCAATCATTATCCTATAAGAAAGTATTATAATATAAAAAGACCAATTCAACAAGAAAAATTATCGCTATGAACCAATCTTAGTTGACTTGGCTGTCCTCTTAGCCACCCTAAATGATAACTTTTTATTGTCGGCCTAGGGTGACCGTGGTATAATAAAATTAAGAAAATGCAGATCCCATGCGTTTAATAAAAATAGGAGGAATTGGTATGTTTATTCTTTTAATTATCCTTGGTGTCCTTGTCATCATTGGCCTTTGGCTAGTCTTAGCACGAAATGGTCTGGTCGTGATTAAAAACCAAGTTGAAGAAGCCTTTTCGACAATGGATGTTTACCTTAAAAAAAGATATGATTTAATTCCCAATCTGGTCGAAACAGTTAAGGGTTATGCCAGTCACGAATCAGAAACCTTTGAAAAAGTAACGGCTGCTCGAACAGCGGCCATGGGGGCGAGCTCAATTGACGACCGAATTGCCAACGAAAATATGCTTAACGATACCTTGAAAAGCCTATTTGCCGTTGCCGAAGCCTACCCGACCCTGCAAGCCAATACGAATTTCCTTGATTTGCAAAATCAATTGCAATCACTCGAAGGGGAGATTGCCAACTCACGAAAATACTATAATGCCACGGTTCGAACCTTGAACACAAAAGTTGAGATTTTCCCCAGTAATCTTGTTGCCAGTATCTTTGGCTTTAAAAAACAACCCTTCTTTGAAGTGGGCAGTGAAGTTGAAAGAGAAAACGTCCAGGTTAAATTTAATTAAAGAAAGAGGTTTAAAGGTGAAAAGAAAAGCTATTCTAATTCTTCTTTTCATAATTTCTACAACATTCATTTTTCCCGGCAGTATTATGGCCCGGGAATACTTTGATATTAGCAATTTAGATATCAATATGAATGTTTTAGAAGATCACGCCTATGAAATTGAAGAAATTTATACTGTTGAATTTAGCGAGCCTCGCCGCGGGATCTTTCGTTTTATTCCTTATTCCGGAAGTTACTATCGAGAAATTGATGGCCAGGCCCTAGAATCGTCTTATCGGGCAAGGATTACTGACGTCACTGTGCCCGGCTGGAAATTTGAAACTTATTCCGAAAACGATAATCTTGTCATTCAAATCGGGGATGCTAACAAATACGTTGAAGGCAGCCAAACCTACCCGATTTCATTTACCTGGAACCCCGGTCTTGACCGCATTGAATCCATGGATGATGTCTACTATAACATTATTGGGCCTTTCTGGGATACGACCATTAATCAAGCATCTTTCACCATTACCATGCCTAAGGCCTTTGATCCCAATCAAATTGAATTTTTAACCGGTGGATACGGATCCACCGATACCAACTCAGTTGACTACTCTGTTGAGGGAAATACTATTTCAGCTCGCATCAACCGTCCCCTCCAAGCCAAGGAAGGGGTCACCCTTAAAATTAACCTGCCCGATGGTTATTTTGTTGGTGGCACGACCGGCCGTGAGTTTGAACCTTTTTTCTATATCATTAGCTTATTAGCATTAGTCGGTGCTTTGCTGATCTGGATCTTTACGGGACGGGATAAAAAACCGGTTGCACCCGTTGAATTTTATCCACCGCAGGGTTTTACCCCTTCACAAGTCGGTTATATCATCAATGGGGATGTCGATAAACCCGAAGTCTTGTCTTTAATCATGTACTGGGCCGATAAGGGATTCTTGGAAATTGAACAGGTTTCTAAAAAGCATTTTATCCTTCATAAGCTTGAAGACCTACCGCGTGATGCCGAAAATTTTGAGCGTGTTTTTTTCCATGGCCTTTTTGATCTTGGCGATTCCTTCTCAACCAAAAGCGTGCCCAGTAATTTCTATGAAACCTATACGTCAACACGGAGTCAGATTATCGACTACTTCAAGATTAAAGGAAATGAACTCTTTACAAGCTCATCAAAGATTGGTTCAATTTTTATTTCGGTTTTGATGGTATTGCCCTTACTAGCCCTTGCTGTCAATGGGTCTTACCGGAATGGTTACTTTGATTTCTTTGATGACTTGATTCTGGTTGGATTTTTGATTGGATTTATGGTGGTCCCGACCATTTTTAGTCTCAATCTTGTGGTCGCAGCCATTAAAAAAGCCAAGGGCGCATCAACTAAGAAAACGACTGGTCGCTTGATTTTAGGTATTAGCCTGACCCTCCTGTCTGCTCTACTCGTTTTTATAATTAGTTCACTAGCCTTTGACTACCCTTCCTTCCAGGCAATCGCCTTCCCTAGCTTAGCACTTGTTGCCACCTATGCCATCAGCCTTTTCAAAACAATTGCTGAAAAAAGAACTGAGACTGGCTTAAAGTGGTATGGTGAAGTCCTTGGTTTTAAAAACTTCATCGAAAAGGCTGAAAAAGATCGGATTATTCAATTGGTCGATGAAAACCCCTCTTATTATTTTAATGTCCTCCCCTACGCTTATGTCATGGGTGTGACCAATAAATGGGCGAAAAATTTTGAATCAATCAAGATGAACCCACCAAACTGGTATCGCAGTGATAGCATGGATATGGGGGCTTTTTCAACCATTTACTTTACCTCCGCTCTAATGAGCAGTATGAATCGGATCTCGTCGCAAGTCATTGTTCCACCTAAATCAGGTTCTGGTGGCTTTGGCGGGGATGGTTTCTCCGGCGGCGGAGGCTTCTCCGGCGGCGGTGGCGGTGGTGGCGGTGGTGGTAGCTGGTAAGTTAAACCACCATGAAATTAGGGCTGCAGTACACCTCATACACAAAGCCATTTTGCCACAATAGACAAATTTAAAAATAATTCTTATAACGAAAGGCCGGTTAAATTCCGGTCTTTTTATAAGAAAATAAGCCGTTTTCTTCTGTTAAAACTTATCAGCCTTGCCCACGCTACAATTTTTTAACTCCGCTTTCCTCCTTTCTGATTCTTTACATTAAAAAACCACCTGACTTTTTACGGTTGGTGGTTATAGAAAACTATTGTAATAAATATTGTCGTATATTCGTTCAATCTTTCTTCCATAATCTGTTATATCATCGTTCTTATCAAAACCCGCAAAGTTTAAAAAATCACTTAAAGAATCAAGAATATCATTCACATTGTCAGACATTAGTATTTCTTCTGCATTCTCAATGTTTTCTATAAGAAATCGCCTTTCTTCATCTGTTACTTTAATCATTTTTTCCTCCTTACTTTTGGATACCAGAAGAAAATATTGATTTAAGAGTTAGACGAGATCATGTAAATTATGATTTATGGGAAAGACAAGGCTATATTAAAACGACTGAAGGAAATGTTGTTCATTATGGTTTTATTGAAAACTTTATAGAAGAATTAGGAATGGAATATAACATTAGAGAAATCGCCTTTGACCGCTGGGGAGCAATTCAGATGACACAAAATCTTGAAGGTATGGGCTTTACTGTTGTTCCTTTTGGACAGGGCTTTAAAGATATGAGTCCACCTACTAAAGAGTTAATGAAATTAACCTTAGAGGAAAAACTAGCCCATGGTGGCCATCCAGTCCTTCGTTGGATGATGGATAATATATTTGTTAGAACGGATCCTGCTGGAAATATTAAACCTGATAAAGAAAAGTCTAGTGAGAAAATTGACGGTGCAGTTGCGACTATTATGGCCCTCGATAGAGCTTTAAGAAATGACGGTGTTAGTGCTGGTAGTGTATATGATGAAAGAGGAATATTGGTCTTTTAATATTATGAATTCCTTGGTATACTTGTATTTAAATCATTCTTAACTACGCATAAGTATATTTATGTGCACCAAATATTAAGTAAAGGGGGATGAGGTTTGAGAAAATACGTTATACCTTTATTTATATGGCTTTTGTTTGAAACAATTGCCATTACATTATGGTTAACAATGGACAATGTTTTTTATTTGTTTAATTTTTCTTATCTAGGTTCTTGCCTAGCCATAGGACTATTATTGTATTCGAAAAAAGTTAAGTATGCACGAAATGTATTACAGTTTGCAGTTGGTTCCTATATGCTTATTTATCTTGGTATCATTAGTAATGAAAACATGCAAATAGAAGGATTTTGGTACTATTTATCTCTCGGCGTATTTGAAGCAGCTGTTATTCATTATGCCATTGCTAAAATACTTGGACCTTTATTGTTTGGTCGTGGATGGTGTGGATATGCTTGTTGGACAGCAATGGTTTTGGATTTATTACCCTACAAAAAGCCAGAATTTCCACGCAAAAAAATTGGTTTCATTCGTTATCTTGTTTTTATTCTTTCATTTATATTTGTGATAGGACTATTTGCCTTTCAAGTCTCAAAGTTAGAGAACATTATGTTTTATAGTTTTATTATTGGAAATATTTTATATTATATAATTGGAATCGCTCTCACATTTGCTTTTAAAGATAATCGAGCATTTTGTAAGTATATTTGCCCAGTCACAGTTTTTCTAAAGCCCGCTAGCTATTTTTCATTGCTTAGGGTAAGAAACAATGTAGACGAATGTATTAATTGCGGGAAATGTCTAAAGGTTTGTCCAATGGATGTGAATGTAATAGATAATTCCAGAAAGAGAAGGAACGCAACAGAATGCATCCTGTGCTTCAGATGTGTTGACGAATGTCCGACAAAATCATTACATATTTGATGGGGATTATTAACATAATTCTTAAATTTTTAATGTCACACTTTTTATATTATGCGACCTAACCTTAAGAAAACAAAATAATTTTTAAGCATCTCTCAAGAGGTGCTTTTTTCATGTTCATTTTTAGGAGGTGATCATATTAATATTTTTTCAAGATTATTTAAATGAGTATTGCCTACATAATAGACCACTAGTGCCTATTTTCAGACCATGCGT
>CAZWEU010000034.1:0-19556 GCA_964632785.1 uncultured Lachnospiraceae bacterium
TCATTTTACTGAATATGATTGAGATAAAAAATGGTATCCCAATCACTGATGTTACCAGGCCGATGGGTAGAATGACCCCGGGGATGACTAATTTACTAATGACAAAAGCCAAAGACAAGACAAAGCCGCCAATTAAGCCCGATAAGGGCATGAAAAAACGCTGGTCTTCGCCGACTAGTTGCCTGGCTATATGGGGGGCAATTAGGCCAACAAAGCCAATTGTTCCAACAAAGCAAACGGCAACAGCCGAAAGAAGAGAGACCAGAAAGATCACAAAGCGCCGCATCTTGGCCGTATCCACCCCAATGCTTCTAGCCTTAGCATCATCTAGGGTCATGGCTGTCAATTTCCAGGCATTCTTAAATAAAATTAAAACGGCGATAACAAGAACGGCCAAGACAATAAAAAATTTATCCCAGGTCGTTCTTAGCATGCTACCAAAACTCCAGAAAATCAAGCTTTGCAATTGGTCTTCATCGGCGATGTACTGAAGGATCATGGTCAGGGCCGAGAAGAGGAAATTAAGGGCAATCCCAAAAAGAATAATCGCCGTTTTCCCCACTTGTTTCTGCCGTGAAAAAATATAAATTGCCACCGCCACCAATAGTGAAAAAGCAAAGGCATTGACCGTTACCGCCAGGGTGTCTGAAACATTAAAAACACTCTTATTTAAAACCAGTCCCACCGCTGCGCCAAAGGAGGCGGCCGCCGAAATACCCAGGGTAAAGGGGCTGGCAATGGGATTTCTAAGGATCGTTTGGATTTCACACCCACCAATCCCCAGAGCCGCCCCGACAGCCACTGTCATCAGGGCCATGGGTAGGCGGATATCCATAATAATCATCTGATTGTGGCTCTGTGACTGTCCTAGAAACATCGTTCGAAGAATCTCATCGATGGCAATATCCGAAGAACCAATGGAGACATTTAAGATCAATAAAACGATCAAGGCAAGGCTCAATGCAATGATGATGATTATTCTTTTGCGAATCAGACTATTGTAAAGTTTTCTATTTGCATTCTCTTTCGGTTTTACTTTATCTTCCATTTTTCTCCTAGTTTATTGACCACACTTTTTATCTCTATTTCTGACAATCAGCCGGAACCGTCATCCAGGTACTAATATCTGAATCAACTAGCATAAAACGGTCGAAGAACTCATCGAGTAGGGCTTCCGGATCAAGGTCTGCAAAGTCATCGGGATAGAAAATTTTAGCCATTTTCAAGGTCGGGTAAAAGGCATAGATTGACCGACTCGTTGAATGGGCAAATTCATAAACATTATCATCTTTAACCGCCTTTAGCTCACTCCAACCGGTTCGCTTTAGCAAGTCAAAATCACATGGTTCTTTTACTTCTTGAATGGAATCGAGCCAACCCGAGTTAATCCCGCTAAGGATAATGTAATCAGGATCGGCCTTAATCACATATTCAGGATCCAGAGTATTACTACCCCCTTTTTTCGCAGCTCCATCAAGTAACAACTCATCGGCAATATTCTCGCCACCGGCAAGTTTAATCGGCATTCCCCAACCGGAATCACTGGTTGATGTTGACCCGTAGACTTCTGAGTAACCTGATTTTTCATAATAAACACTTGGTTTATCCGCTCGACCCATCAAATCTTTAGATGCTAAGAGGTCGATTTGGGCATCAAGAAAAGCGACGACTTCGGCTGCTTTTTCTTCTTCCTGCAAGACTTTTCCTAAAATCGTCATGGTGTTTTGAGCTGACGTTTCTAAGTTCTTTCCCGGTACATCAATTAAGACAATTGAAATGCCGGCTGTCTTAAGCTGTTCTTCAACCTCAAGGGCATATTTATGAGCGCCCATGGCCGAATTAACAAAGATAACATCAGGGTCCATGGCCAAAATCATTTCTAGGTCGAAGGGGGCATTATGGTCAGAAATTTGTCCCATATGTTCCATATAATTACCAACGATCGGGGTGTAGAGTTTTTGATATTGTTGCAGGCCGCCACCACCATCTTGCCCCGAACCGACGATCATTTCAAAGGCTTCCTCACCTTTAAGAGGGATGATGTAGTCGATCACATCCATGGTACTGATGGCGTAAGATGATACCGGTAGGTCGATGGTGACCTCTCGCCCCTTGGCATCTTTAATGGTTGTTGAGCCCGTGATTTCTTTTTTTACCGGCATGGCATCCTTATTAAAGGCTGTTGCTTCTTCTTTAGCCTCAACAGTCGCTGCAGCCGTAAAGCCATAATCGGCTACTTTGGCTCCTGCTTGTTCCAGGGCATTGGCAACCCCAGAAATAATCGCGTCCCCCGTAACCGTTGCTCCGGACACGACATCGACGTCGAGTGATTGGGCTTCAATAATCCGCTTGGGTATTTTTTCAATGGCAACATCACCAATCCCTTTGGTCTCGTCGTGGTCGCCAACCATGATCGTGGTGATTTTACCCTCTTCATCAATCTCGGTTGTGACCGTAAATTCGCCGTGATAAGCCGGCACCGTCGCGGTGTAAGATCCTGCTTCAATCGCTGACGTGCAGGCACTTAGCATGACTGCAAAGCCCAAGACCATTAACAAAATAAGCGAACTTTTTAAACTTTTTTTCATTCTTCTTCCTCTTTTCTTCTTTTTTTATTTTCAGCAATAAAAAGCCGTCCACACCAAGGTAGACGGCTTCATCGCGTTATAAAACAACACAAAGATGCTCTCTATCGACCGTAGAGTACTTGCAAGCTATAATCGGCAGGTTTTCTGACTTGGTGATTCTCATCACTTTACAGTAGCGGGACTGTGCAGGATTCTCACCTGACTTGCCCTTTTAACCATGATTTTTAATCATGGACCGATCAATCTCTATTTACTTTTATTAAGTATAGCTAAAGAATGTACTTTTGTCAAGATTAAAAACTTTTCTCACAAGGGGATTTTTTTCATTAAAAAGCCTTCAAATTAAGAATCCAGCCCCTTTTATCCAGAATTGAACAGTTTTAATTTGCCATAATCATCATCCTTTATGACGGCTTCTTATTGCCTTATTTAGAATGGTATAGTATTATTAAAACTATATTTGTTAGCACTTTAAAACTAAAATACACATCATAATTTCGTTTGAAGAATCATTCTTGTTACAAAGACTAATTTCGTCTAATATCCAAGGCTGATTAACCACCATTTAACTTTCGCTGAGAGGGGATTCATTATGAGAACACTAAGCTTATTATCAACAATTGCACTATCCTTTCAAGATTTCACTCATTTTGATCGTGAGATATCTGAGACTTTAACGGCCATTGGTGATTGTATTGATGCCAGTCGCATTTATATTTTTCTCAATGAAAGCGAAAACGTCGTCAGTAATACTGCTGAATAGTGCGCAGACGGGATCACCCCCCATATTGAGAATTTACAAAAGCTTTCTTATCAGGATTTCCCCTCCTGGATTGACCTGCTTAAAAAAGATGGTTTTATCTGTTCAAGTGACATCTCAGACCTGCCTGTGGATATTTTCATCAAGCTACAAGCCCAAAAAATTAAATCCCTGATTGTCTATCCTCTTTATATAGAGAAAAAAATTGCCGGCTTCATCGGCTTTGATGAATGCCGCTATCAGCGGACTTGGCAAATAGGAGAGTTAGAACTCTTAGAAACAATCTCGGGGATTATTGCCAACGCTTACGAGCGAAAAAATGCTCAAGAAGCCCTGATTGATTCCGAAACTAATTTCCATCGTTTTTTTGAAACAATGGAAGACATGCTCATTATCAGTAAACCTAACGGCGACATCCTCCATTGCAACCAAGCCCTCAGAGATAAACTCGGTTATAGTCTGGCTGAATTAAGAGAGATGACCGTTTTAGACCTCCATCCTAAAGACCTAAGAGAGGACGCAGCAATCATCTTTGCTAAAATGCTCAAAGGTCAGGCAGACTTTTGTCCCTTGAAAGTGTCCGGAAAGAATCATCAAACCTATTCGGTTGAAACCCGAATCCAGTTGGGAAAATGGAATAAAGAAGACTGTCTTTTTAGCATTTCAAAAGATATTAGCCATGAGGAAGAAAATTTAAAATTATTTTACAATGTCTTTGAAAACAATCCCCTAGCCATGGTCCTCAATAGTTCCGACGATGGAAAAATCATCAAGGTCAACCCGGCCTTCCTAGCGGCCACAGGCTATCATAAGGATGATCTTATTGGCAAGACCCCTAGTGATATTAATCTTGTTGTTAAATCTAAAGCTTTTTATGCTCTTAGAAAAGCCCTTAAGACTAAGGAAAAAACAAAGGACCATGAGCTTTTAATCAGGTGTAAGGACGGGCGTCTCTTAAATGGTTTATTTTCAATTGAAAAAATAACTAGCCAGGGTAAAAAATCCTATTTAAGCGTGATCGTCGATGTCACCGAACGAACTCTGCTTTTAAATAACCTCGAAAGCCAGTATCAAAAACTGGAAAATGTTATTGAAGGGGCCAATCTTGGCACCTGGGAGTGGTGTATTCAAACCGGACAATTGACTATTAATGAACGCTGGGCTAAGATGCTGGGCTATTCTCTAGTTGCCCTCCAACCGGTCACCATTAACACCTGGCGCAAATTTGTCCATCCTGATGATTTAGAGATGGCCGATAAGCTCCTCCAAGACCATCTAGACGGCCGGCGTGATGATTATGCCTGCGAAGTCCGGATGAAACATCAAGATGGCCGTTGGGTCTGGATTCAAGTGAGCGGTAAGGTGATTGAACGAGACGCTTCCGGACAGCCCCTTACCATGTTTGGCACCCATGCCGATATCAGCACCAAGAAACAAGCGATCGAGGCTTTAAGAGAAAGTGAAAGACGCTTTTTCCTGGCTCTCGATGAAACCAAGGCCGGCCTTTGGGATGTTGACCTGGTCAATAGGACAGTTTTTTTATCAGCCATGTGGAAACAAATCTTAGGCTATGCCGACCATGAAATTGAAAATTCCCCTTATAGCTGGGAGAGCTTTTCCCATCCCGATGATTTGGACCTTGTAAGAAAAGCGGCAAATGATTATCGCTACGGAAAATCTGAAAGCTTTAAAGTAACCAGTCGGATGAAACACAAGGACGGGCATTATCGCTGGATTTTAACCCGTGGTGGCATCCTAAGGGATAAGCAGGGCACCCCCACCCGCTGGATCGGCACTAATATCGACATGACTAAAGAACATGAGCAGGCCCTAGAGCTTGAGCGCTTTTTCTCGGTCAACCTCGACCTCCTCTGCATCACGGATATGAAGGGCAAGGCCATTAAGACCAATAAGGCTTGGGAGGACCTGCTAGGCTATTCTGCCGCTGAGATGAAAGAGATTAACATCCTTGACTTTATCCACCCCGATGACCGCTCGTCGACCCTACAAGCGATAAAACAACTTGGTTCGGATAAAGAAGTCATCCACTTGGTCAACCGTTATCTCAGTGCCAATGGTGATTATCGCCATATTGAATGGCGGTCGAATTCCTTTGGCGACTTAATTTATTCTTCCGCCCGCGATATTACCAGGCGAATCGAATACGAACGAGAGATCCTGGAAATATCCAACCGTGATCCCCTAACAAACATTTATAATCGCCGCTGCATCTATGCCCGAACCGAGGAGATCATTGAAGAGTATAAGCGGACTGGAAAAATTTTCTCCATCTGTATTATTGATATCGACCATTTTAAAAAAATCAACGATACTTACGGCCACCGGATTGGCGATTCGGTTTTAAAAACTTTTACCAAGATTATTGGTGACAATTTGCGGCCCTACGACCTGCTGGGCCGTTACGGTGGCGAAGAATTTATCCTTGTTTTAAATCATGCCAGTAAGAGCCAAAGTTTTTTGATCGTCGAACGGATTCTAAAGATTATCGTCGAAAAACCCTTCATCTGTGAAGACAAGCCAATCAGCCTAACCTTTAGCGCCGGCATTTCCGATTGCCAGGAAATTGAAAAAGAGAAACTGATGATCTACGATTTGGTTGAAATCGCTGATAAACGGATGTATTACGCTAAGCAAACGGGACGAAATAAAATTATTATGAATGACCCAAAGGGTTTAGATAAAAGCTCTTAATAGGGTCATCCATCAATACTTTATGGCAGGAGGTTTTCGCTATCAATCCATTAAAATTATTATCCAAAATTGCCCTCTCCTTTCAAAATTTTAAGCATTTTGATTGTGAGATGAAGGCCGTCTTAAAAAACATCGGACAAGGGGTCGATGTCAGCCGCATCTATATTTTTTTAAATGAAAGTGACCAGGTCGTCTCTAATGTCTTTGAGTGGTGCGCAACTGGGGTGGCCCCCCAGATTGATCATTTGCAAAAAATAAATTATGACGATATCCCCTCATGGCGGGAACTTCTGGCCCAAAAGGGCTCGATCTGCTCTAATAATATCTTCGATCTGCCGCAAGATATTATAGCCGGCCTTGAGCCGCAAAAGATAAAAGCCCTGGTCGTCTATCCTCTTTATATTGAAAAGAAAATTGCCGGCTTTATCGGCTTTGATGAATGTCGCTATCAGCGGACTTGGCAAGCAGACGAGTTAAAACTTCTGCAAACCATCTCAGGGATCATTGCCAATGCCTATGAACGAAAGATTTCTCAAGCAAGACTCCGTGAATCGGAAGATAATTTTCATGCTTTTTTTGAGACCATGGAAGACATGCTCGTGGTCAGTGATCCTAGCGGCCAGATCATCCATGCTAATCAGTCCTTAATCGATAAACTGGCCTACCGTCTGCCCGACTTAAAAGAAATGACTATTCTAGACCTTTATCCTGAGGATTTCAGGGACGATGCTGCCGACCTTGTTGACCAGGTCCTTAACGAAGAAGCAAATTTTTGCCCCCTGGCTATTGTTGGCAAATTTGGCCAAACTTACGCGGTTGAAAGCCGCATTCAAATTGGAAAGTGGAATAAAAAAGATTGCTTCTTTATTATTTTAAAGGATATCAGCCAAGAAAAAGAGAACTTGAAATTGTTTTCTAAGGTATTTGTCCATAATCCCTTGCCCATGACCATCACTAGCATGAAAGACGGAAAGATTTCCAAGGTCAATCCAGCCTTTTTAGCGGCAACCGGCTATAGTGAGGCCGACTTGATCGGCCAGACCAGCGAGTCCCTTGATTTTTTTGTTGAGTCCAAACAATTTCTAGCCCTTAAAGATAAGCTGATCAGTCAGGGGAAAATAAAAGACCAGGAACTTCTTTTAAGGGGCAAGGATGGGCGCTTACTCAATGGCTTATTTTCGGTCGAAACAATCTATAGTCAGGGGCAAGAATCCTACTTGACGGTCATCGTTGACATTAGCGAGCGAACACAGCTTTTAAAAAATATCGAACGCCACTATCAAAAACTTGAAAACATCATTGAGGGAAGCAATCTTGGCACTTGGGAATGGAACGTTCAAACCGGTCAACTGATTATTAATGAAGAGTGGGCCAAAATACAGGGTTATTCTTTAGATCAACTCCAACCAATCAGCATTGACACCTGGTCTAGACTGACACACCCTGACGATTTAAAAGTTGCCAATCATCTCCTTCAAGACCATTTAAATGGTGAGCGTGACTGCTATGCACATGAAATTCGAATGAAGCATAAGGATGGCCATTGGGTGTGGATTCAAGATAGTGGCAAGGTCATTGAACGAGACGATTCAGGCCAGCCCCTTAAGATGTTTGGCACCCATGCCGATATCAGCCTCAAAAAACAAGCTCTTGAAGCCTTGGAAGAAAGCGAACGCCGCTTCTTTTTAGCCCTGGATGAAACCAAGGCCGGTCTTTGGGATTTTGATCTGGTCCATAACACGGTCTTTTTATCGCCCATGTGGAAGCAAATCTTAGGCTATGAGGACCATGAAGTTGAAAACACCATTGAAGCTTGGGGCCAGTTCTGGCATCCCGATGATTTAAACCCTATCCAAAGGTCAGCCGGCGATTATATCAGTGGGAAATTAAAAGCTTCTGAAATTGTGAACCGCTTAAAGCACAAGGATGGCAGCTACCGGTGGATTTTAATCCGCGGTGGCGTCCTAAGAGATGACAAGGGCACCCCCACTCGCTGGATTGGGACTAATATTGATGTCACTAAGGAGCACGAGCAAGCTTTAGAACTGGAACGCTTTTTTTCGGTCAACCTCGACCTCCTGTGCATCACGGATATGGAGGGGAACTTCATCAAGACCAATAAGGCCTGGGAAGATATCCTCGGTTATCCAACAGCGGTATTAAATAAAAGTAATTTCCTGTCTTTTATCCATCCTGATGACCTTTTTACGACCTTAGAAGCCATGAAGACACTTGAGTCTGGTGAAAAGATCCTCCACTTTGTCAACCGCTATCTCGGTGCAAGTGGTAATTACCGCCATATTGAATGGCGGTCAAGTCCGCATGGCAACTTGATTTATGCGGCCGCTCGTGACATCACAAAACGAATTGAATATGAAGAGCAATTACTGGAATTAACCAATCGCGATCCGCTGACCAATGTTTACAACCGCCGCTTTATTTATAGTCGGGCCGAGGAAATTATTGAAGAACATAAGCGGACTCGAAAACTATTTTCCATCTGCATCATTGATATTGATCATTTTAAAAAAATTAACGATTCCTATGGCCACCAAGCTGGCGATTATATTTTAAAAGCTTTTACCAAAATTATTGCTGATAATCTGCTCCCCTACGATTTGCTAGGCCGTTATGGGGGAGAAGAGTTTATCCTTATTTTAAACCACGCCACCAAGACCCAAGGCTATTTAATCGTCGAGCGAATTCTAAAGATTATGAGGACTAAGCCTTTTATCTGTGATGGCCAGTCCATCCCCCTTACCTTTCCTTTAGCGCCGGTATTTCCGATTGCCGTGAAATCGATAATCTGATGGTCTACAACTTAGTCGAGCTCGCTGATAAGCGCATGTATTATGCTAAGCAAGCGGGACGAAATCGGATTATTTTTAAGGATTGCGCAAGCTTAGTCGCAGGTGATTGCTAGTATAATTTTAAAAGACCCGCTGATGACTAAAAATCATCAGCGGGTCTTTTGTTTTTATAACTTTTTTTATTCTTCTTCCATTATCGGCTCGCCATCCATATCTTCCGGAACCATGCCTTCGGCATCTTCATCAACTTCTAAGCTTTCCTCTAGACGTGATTCAGAGATAACCAGAACGACTTGATCGGCTTCAACCTCTGTTTCAATGCCTTCGGGGAATTTAATATCTGCGATGGTGATATGGTCATTGACCGTCAGTTCGGAGACATCAATCTCAATATAGTCAGGAATGTTTTGTGGTAGACCACTAACCGGTATCCGGTCTAATTGCTGGATAACAATAAAGCCCTTGTATTCAACGTCTTCCTTACCGATGATCCGAATACTGAGGTTAATATCAATCTTTTCCGTAATCGATACCTGTTGAAAGACAACATTTAAAACATCTCTTCTTATTGGTGTATGCTGCATCTCTTTGATCATGGTGGTATAGCTTTCGTCTCCTAGTTCGAGAGTAAACAAAGAGTTTTTACCGTGTTTGGCAATTGTTTTTAACAATTCATCTTCTTTCATTTTAATTGAAAGGGAATCCATACCTTTGACGTTAATGGCACCAGGTACATAACCAATTTTTCTTAGCTGCTTGCCAGCATTGCCGCTTACTTTTTCTCTTCTCTCAATGGGAAGTATTACTTTTTTACTCATATCTTTTCTCCTCTTTTAATAAACTCTCGCATCCTAGTATTCGTGTTGTTTTATTTGCAAATTCTAAGTAAAACCCTATCGAATTATTCTTCGAAAATTTTCAAATATTTTTCACATGACGTATTTTATGATTATATCAAATAAAAAGATTATTATCAAGTTTTCATGAAAAAAGAACGATAAATTTTCAGATCTAGATTAAAGCGCTACTATTCTTCCGTTTCAAAGGCTTTCCAAGGGATGTCAACTAAAGCCCCCTGATTAATAATTGCATCGACATGCATAAGCAGGGGAAAATCCTCTACCTTAACCAGACCTTGCTTGGCCAGCCGCCTGACTCCTCTAGCCGTCCGAGTGGCAATAACGATCGATTCCAAGGTCACGCCTTGTAATTCTGCCAGCGCTTCTTCAATCGACCAACCTTGGCCCAATAGGGTACCAATTTTTCGCGTTCGGCCGCCAAAAATGGTAACATACAAGTCGCCGGCCCCGTAGATAATGTTTTCCTCGCCTCCGCCAAAAATTTTAAGGAGGTCCCTCATTTCTTTAATGCTCTGACCAAAAAGAGCTGCTTGGGAATTATAATGCTCTCTTCCGCTTCCATCCGGCCCAATGGCCAGGCCAATGGCTAGTGACACCCCAAGGCCATAAGCATTTTTAAGGGCAACGGCACACTCGACCCCGACCACATCAGTTGACAAACTAATGTGGTAATAGGAGGTGGAGAAAATATCTTTAAACCATTTTAGCTTCTCCATATCCGGTCCGCAGTAGGCCACAGCGGAATGGTCCTTATCAGCCAGCTCATAGCTGGTACAAGGCCCACCAATCGCACTAATTGATAATTGTTTGCCCGCCGGAAGGGTGCTTAAAAAATAATCCGGATAGGTCATCATCGAGCCATCGTCTAAATCAATCATGCCCTTGGTTACCGATAAGATCGGAAGGGTGACGGGGATTAGGGGTAAAATCTTTTGACTAAACCAATCCACCCCAAAACTACTAACCCCACATAAAACCGCGTCACTGCCCTTTAGGGCATCCGCTAACTGATCAATTTGATAGTAGCTAATGCCGACACTTGGAAGGACTCGTTTTAAGGTCGGGTGAAAGCCATTTGATTGCAAAGACTCAATGATTTCTCGGTCTAGGTGGGTCCCCACCAATCGGACCTCATGGCCATTTTCACTTGCCGGAAAGGTTAAGGCAGAGGCCATTTGTCCAGCCCCGATAAAGGTAATAATACTCATCATGTTCTCCTTTTTTAAACTCAATTTTCTAGTCTAAACTCACTAATATCCCCATTGTCCTTCATGGCAAGAGTCCCATGAAAAAAAGTATGACGATTAAATACATAAGGGGATATTTTTACATAGAATTCACTAATGCCGTCTTTTTGATAACTCTCTTCAATATTGCACCACTCAACATGGCCTTCATTACTTGATTTTAAGTCCCCTGTAAAGGATTCTGATAAAAAATAACAGGTTAACACATCATAGTCCTTGCCCTCAAAAGAATTTACGACGACCCCTTTAAATTCGGCGCTTTCCAAAAGGAGGTTTGTTTCTTCATAAACTTCGCGTTTGCAAGCTTCATATAAATTTTCACCGGCTTCTTTTTTTCCTCCGACAATGGTGTATTGGTATTGGACTGGGGGAAAATTACGCCTGATCAATAAGACTTTGCCATCCTTGACCAGATAACAAAAGACAACGACAACATTTTTTGCATGACTCTCCATCTCTTCTCCTTCTTTACACTCTTTATTTTTTTCTTTATTATATAACTACGCCCGAATTATTCATAGACTCGGGTATTTCTTAAAAACACATCATACAAAAGTTATTTTCAGGCTGATGTACCCTGAAAACTTGAAAACTCTCAATAACACTGTCTTTTATCGACCGTTGGTTGTTAAAAGGCTAATGATGGTCTCAAAAGGGCGTACAAATACCCGGGACGTTGCTTTTAAAATTTAAATGCTAAGTTTTAAGGCCGTCCTTATTCTAGTTTCACAAGCAGGTCATGAAACAAGCCTAGATAAGGAAAACTTGAGCTGAGTTTTAGCCAGGAGGCGCGTCCGGAACGGACGAGACGACTAGCTACTTTAATCAAAATGATACGTAGCGTCATTAAACGGTTCTTTTGATAGGCTTTCGGTAGAATCAGTCGTTTCATAAAATTGATGAGATTATAGGCAAGTGCCCGAATCAGAAGTTTTACGGCATTAGTCAAAAATGATGAGTGACTTAAGGTATCCATTCCGAAATCAAGTTTAGCTTCCTTGATGAAATTTTCCATCTGGCCACGTTTATGATAGACCTGAATGACTTCCTTTGGATGAGCGGCAAGTGTCGTCACGATAAAGGTGTGACGTGGATAGAATTCACCAACATGCCGCTCAATACGGCAGGCAACCCGGCGGGGTTTCTCCCAGCTTCCGGCCTGATACTTGAAATCATGATAGAGATTATGGTTTTTTGTGTAATCTGTCCCATAGGCGGCATAAAATTCAAGATCTGCTTCTCGGATGCAAGCTGAGAGCTTGGGGTTAGCCTTAAGGCGAATGACATAATCGATGTTAAAATTTTCGAGGAGTTCATAAAGTTCGGGTGTTGCAAAACCGCTATCACCTCGAAGAATCAGCTGAATTTTCGGAAATTTCGAATGAAACCATTCAAGAACGGGTTTCAAGAAAGCAGCCACGTTATTGGACGTGTAGACACTGCCTTTTCGAAGTTCAACTTTTAACAAATCGCCAGTTAAACCATCAAAAACCATCAGGGGATGATAACCGGTTGTTCCATAATGGTAATTGTAAGCCGAATTTTCCTGACAACCGTGGGTATCAATATGAGTTGAATCGACATCCAGGACCACGTATTCGGGTTGTTTCACAGCATAAGCCTTTTCCACAAAATTGAGAAGCAGATCATCAAGTTTGTGCAACATTTTCGGATCAAAGTGGTTTAGGCATCTAGAAATCGTTGGTTGAGATGCCAGCCTGTTTTTCCCTAGGATCTGGGTGAAAACGGGATCAAAACGCAGATGATCGGATGCATCATCCGCATGATAGCCGGCAATGGTTGTGTAGACAAGCTGCCGAATCACATCCGCAGTGGAATGCCGGCGCTTGACCTGATCAGGAAAATAGCACTTGATTAATTGACTTAAACCAAGCTTTTCATCAAAGCTTCTGGGAATCAATAGACCCGCATCGGATGATAGGTTCCCACCATTAAAATTAATTTTCAGGTTTTTATTGAAATTTAGCGTACAATCGGTTAAACTTGTCATTGAAAGAGCTCCTTTTCTCTGATGGTTTTTGGTTTATCGCTTAAATTTTATCAGAAATTGGGGTTCTTTTGTTCTTTTTTGGTGTTTTTTATTCTTCACCTACTAGGTGAAAAACAAGAAGGGCTGAAAGCATTGGTTTCATGGGATTTAATAGAATTTATTTTGTTTTTATGAATAATGCGGGCTACGGGTTCATTATTGGTAGGCCTTCATTTTAATATCTCATAAAAAACAGCCTGCTACTTTGTAACAGGCTGTTTGCCCTAAGAATTACGATATCAATTGTCAATTACTCCTGTTTATCTTCCTTTTCAAAATTTATACTCAAGCCGGTATCCATTAGGTTTTCAAGGGTCAAGATATCACTTTCAACACTTCCGTAGAAATCAAACTCGGAACTGGTAAAGGCCAGACCACCGTCTTCATAAGTCCATTTACCATTTCCATTCTCTCCATCCAGTGTCAAGACATATTTACCATTTGCTTTTAATTCAAGAGAAGCACCCTGATCAAAGACCTCGTCAATATCGGTGGTAATGCCTAACATTGAGGCCGACACAGCCGTCCACATGCCAACATTGGGGTCATCACTACTCACATCGCTGCTACCACAAGCGGCAAGGCTAACGAGCATTAGAAGGGCCAAAATTATAGAAGCAACTTTTTTCATCATTTTTCTTCCTTTCTCCACATCTTTTAATAGTGTCAACAAAAGCAAACGTGTGAGCATCACCCTTTCTAGTAAAAAATCATTTAAAATTCTAAGTCTCTTGTAATAAACTTACCCTAATTTTTATATCTTTATCATGATTTTAGCTAATAAAAGGACGATTCCCTTAATCTTCGTGTCGGCAGATATGAATTGTCAGGATCTTATTTTCATAACTGATGCTGCCATTGTCAACAAGTGTGCCGACCATCTCAAGCTCTTGCATGCCGTGGCCATCGCCAATTAGCATCCAATAGTACTCTTCCAATTCTTCTTGGCGGGGCATATTTAAGATTTCCTCCAGGTCTTTAAGCTCATCGAGTGGTGGGTTTTCGACATAGCCCGAGACAGTAATTTCCCCTCTGTTGGTGTGGCTGCTAAAGCGGATATCCAAATCTTTCATCCCTATCTCCAAACAAAAGTTGATCAATTCATTCATTAATTTTATTAACTTTTCACTCTTAAACTTCATCTTAGTTATCGTCCTTTCTAAAGGTTTCAATTAGTGGAATGAGTAAGGCGGCGACAATCCCACAGGAAAATCCATTATTGTATAAATTCATGCCACCATGGAGATAACCCAGACTCATAACGACAGAGGCGTGCAAAAAACCGGCTAAGATCCCCGCTTTCCAGCCAAACATTCCGGCAACCGGGGCCAGGGCAGTCCCAAAGAGGGCAGCGACTAAATAGGTTACCGTATTGGCATCCCCTATTTTAAATAAGGAGGCAATATAAACCCCCAAGATAATCGGGATTACATTTCGAATATGCTTGCCAAAGGTTGCAAACCCGGCCACAGCCATGACCCCACCAATGACAATGCCACTTAAGTGGCCACCAACAATTAAAACATAAAAAATGGCGACAAAGCCGAGAATCCCCATATTGATCAAGCTGATGCCAAAGCCATTGACGGTAATAAAGTCGGATACCAGCCGACCGGAAGTCTTGAGGAGTTTTTTATAGCCCTTAAAACTTTTTCCATTTAAGAGATAGCCGATGATGATCATGGAAAGAAAGACCAGGCC
The DNA here is from genome assembly GCA_964632785.1 of uncultured Lachnospiraceae bacterium. Lineage (GTDB taxonomy): Bacteria > Bacillota > Clostridia > Eubacteriales > Eubacteriaceae > Acetobacterium. The sequence continues at coordinate 14,729 of CAZWEU010000034.1, forward strand.
AAAAAACAAGCCTAAAAGACCATTGTTCCCCTCTGAAAGGATCATTGTCGGCTCGGTGGTATAGCCAAAGGCCCGGAGTAAGGACATTAATACCGTTCCGACAATCCCCGCTGTAAAGCCCATATTATAAAGGTTAAAGCCCTGGTGAAAGGTAACAAAATGATTGGCTAAAGGGATGATGATCAGGCCAATTATGACCCCGACCATATTTCCTACGGCTATCCCAACCACCGGGTTAAAAGCAAAGCCAAAACTGATCTGACTAACGACCGGGGCCAGGGCGGTCGCAAAGAAAGCCAGGACAATGTATCTGCTAAAATTCTCGACTTGGGTCATTGAAAATAAATAAGCACCAAGCAGGATCGACCAGACATTGTAAATGTTTTTACCAAAAAAGCCAAAACCGGCAACAAGAAAGATTGCCGCAACAACGGGACCACTCATGTGGACCTTATTGATCTTGATAATCATCAGAAAGATAATCATTAAGAGGCCACTATTAAAAAAAGCTGCCCCCATATTGGCCAGCTCAATATAGTCGGTAATTAAGAGACTGGGCGCCAAAACAATTTTTGTCATACCACGCATTATCTCGCTTGGACTATTAAATAAAAATGATGATAGAAAGATGCAAATTGCGTAAAAAAAGATGATGGCATATTTTCCTCTTTCGCTGATGTTAATGACATTTTTACTGTGCTGTTCTTTTTCGATGATCATAAAGTCAATTATTTTCTTCTTGGCGACTAGCATAGTTGAAAAACCCCCCTCGTATTTTATTTCTTTAGCAATTCTAAATTTAGTATATACCAGCAAGCTAGCTTTGTATACTTTTTAGGACTCCTTTTTCTTAGGGGCAAATAATTTTTAATCAAAATAAATCATGGCAAGATCCAGTCTTTCGGTGTATTATAGAGAATTGAATGAATCATTTAAAAAAACAAGGCTTAGTGAAGGGAGAATTTAAAAAATGCCGATTAGAAAAGCAAGAATGGATGACATCAAGGCCATAGAAGCAATCTATGATCACGCCATTGACTACATGGTCAAAAACAATAACCCTGACCAATGGGAAAAGGGCTATCCGGGTTTGCCTCTTATTAAAACCGATATTGAAGCGGGTGAAGCCTATCTTTATGAACAAAACGGGCAGATCCTTGGCGTCTTCTATTTCAGCAGGGGAAAAATTGATCCGACCTATCAAACTATTTTCCAAGGCAAGTGGCTAAATAATGAGCCCTACGGGGTGATCCACCGGATTGCAACGAGCAAGAACAAAAGTGGGGTAGCAGGGTTTTGTGTCGACTATTGCTACGATCAATGCCAAAATATCCGGATCGATACCCACAAAGATAATCTTCCCATGCGCCGCTTTCTGGCGAAAAAAGGCTTTACTCAGTGCGGCATTATTTATCTAGCCGATGGGAGCGAGCGAATCGCCTATCAAAAGTGTGAATGAGGCTTTGGAGAAGACAATGCCCACACTCATTCGTCCAAACCAGCGGTTATTGACCCAGATCATGGATTTGGGGGAAATTCTCTTAAAATCAGGAGCTGAAGTCAATCGGGTTGAAGATACCGTTTTGCGAGTCGGCTGCGCTTACGGCTTCACCCGCGTCGATGTTTTCTCAATCACCTCAAGCATCGTGGTCAGTGCTCATAACGACCAGGGGGAGGTTTACACAGAGACCAGGCGCATCACCGAATATGCCACCGATTTTGACAAGATCGAACGGGTTAATCACCTTTCTCGGCGGATCTGCTCTGCGCCCATCGATGAAGAGGAGCTGGCCTTAGCGATCGCCGAGATTAAAAATGCCCAGGGTTATTCTGAAAAAACGATGTTTTTTATTTATGGCTTTATCTCGGCTGTTTTTTCCCTGTTTTTTGGTGGCAGCTTAATGGATGCCATGGCTGCTTTTTTCTGTGGCCTCCTGCTTAGAGCGGTCGTCCGTTTAGGCCGCCGAATGGCGCTCCAAACGATCGTCCTTAATTTCTTTACCTCGGCTGCTGTCGGTGGGGCGGCGATCGCCCTGATTAAATTAGGTTTAGGGCAAAATATGGACAAAATCATCATCGGAAACATTATGCTCTTAATCCCCGGCATCTTATTGACGACGTCACTACGAGACATGATCAACGGGGATTTAATCACCGGTATCATCGGCTTTGGCGATGCCATCTTACGATCACTGGCCCTATCATTCGGCTTCACTTTGGTGATCATCTGGTTTGGAGGTGGAATACTATGAATCCGATTCTTCAGGTTAGCTTGGCCTTTTTAGGTTCCCTGGGCTTTGCCATCATGTTTCATGTTAAGGGAATCAAGCTGATCTTTTGCGCCTTGGGTGGCGCCTTCACCATGACCGTCTTTTTGCTGGTCCAAAATTATAGTGATAGCCTGATCACCGGCATCTTCTTTGCCGCTTTTTTAACTTCTCTGCTAGCAGAAGTTTTAGCCCGACAGTTTAAAGCCCCGGTCATTATGTTTTTAGTGCCCATGCTCATTCCCTTAATCCCGGGAAGCGACTTATACTACACCACCAGCTACCTGATCGCTTATAATATACCTGATTTTATAAGTCGATTAGCCCTTTTAGCACAAAAAGTTGGGGCCATCGCTTCCGGTATTATCCTGATGGCCAGTCTGGTCCAAATTATGACTGATGGCAAGCGAAGTGCCCAAAATAGAATCGAAGACTTAAAAAACACCTATAAAAAAGGGAGGCCGTCAGATTAAATGACGTCTCCCTTTTTAGATGAAAAAGCTAGCAAATAATATCGATTAGGTCATCAACATCAATATGATAGAAAGCATCCTTCAATTCAAGCTTTGCCAATGCTTTTTTTATCGATTCTTTCTTATATTGACAATTAATCAAAGCATTAGACACTTTAGAAATATCAATCGAGCCAAAAAAATCACCATAAATGTGGCAGCTTCGTATCATTCCTTTATTTACATCTAGTTTAAACTCCATTTTTCCACCATCAAAACGACCACTTTTGCTAATATTAAATTTGGGCGACCTCCCATAATTCCATTCCCAATTTTCAAACTTTTCTTTGGAAATAGCATTAATTCTTTCAATATCTGACGATGTCAGCAGATATTCTTTATCTGATCCATCCATGATGCTTGCGACCATCTGCTCCTTAAATTCTAATTCATTGGCCGCCTTAGGCAAGTGGTCGGAAATATTTGTTACCCTATCGCGAACCGATTTAATCCCTTTCGATATGATCTTGTGCTCATCCACTCTTATGCATTTCATCATTTGCTCTAAATCCGTATCGTAAAGCAAGGAGCCATGGTGGAGGGTATACTGATTAGCCATGCATTGGGCATTGCCGGAGATCTTTTTTCCTTTTATCACAAGATCATTTCGGCTATTGAACTCCGCTTTAACGCCCATTTTTTTTAAGCCGTCGATGATCGGACTAATGTATTTGGTAAAATCGATCTGGCTAGCCCGGCCTTTTGTAATAAAAGAAAACTGCCAGCCACCCAGATCAGTATAAATGGTTCCCCCGCCGGTTATTCTCCTCACAACATGGATTTTATGGTCTCGAACAAATTTCTCATTGATTTCTTCAATCGTATTTTGATATCTACCAATCATTAGGGTTGGCTTCGTTCGCCAAAAAATAAATATTCTCTCATCCGGTAATTGTTTTTCCTTGATTAGATAATATTCCAAAGCAAAGTTAAAGTATGGGTTAGTTGACGTGTTTTCTATATAAATCAACCTTACTTATTCCTTCCTTTTAGGGCCTCTTCAGCATTATAAGAGCTTCTAACGAGGGGACTACTGGCAATGTATTTAAAACCTTTTCCTATTCCAACTTTCCTGTACTCTTCAAATTTTTCCGGTCTCACATATTTTTTCATTTCAATATGTCGATCTGACGGTCGCAAATATTGGCCGATGGTAAAAATATCACAGCCTACTTTGAGACTATCATCCATGACTTCATAAACCTGAGCATCAGCTTCACCAAGTCCCACCATGATACCCGTTTTCGTTAAAATGCTGGGTGCTTTTTCCTTAACATATGCTAATAGCTCCATTGACCTCTCATAATCAGCTTGAGGCCGAACTTTAGAATACAAAGACTTAATTGTCTCGACGTTATGATTAATAACATGAGGCTTTGCCTCAATGACAATATCAAGATGTTCTTTGACACCTTTTAAATCAGGGATTAAGACCTCTATTGTTGTCTTTGGATTTAATGCTCTAACTGCTTCAATTGTTTTGGCAAAATGGGTGGCCCCGCCATCTTCTAAGTCATCCCTAGTCACGCTTGTCACCACCACATGTCTTAGGTCTAGTTCTTTTACTGCTTTTGCTAAATGCTGTGGTTCATTGGGGTCAAGCTTTTCAACTGGTCCTTTAGACACATTACAAAAAGTACATTGCCTGGTGCAATTATTTCCTAAAATCATAAATGTTGCCGTCTGTTTTTTATAGCATTCACCAAGATTTGGACAGTTAGCCTCTTTACAGACGGTATTTAATTTAAGCTTAGCCATCAAAGCAGTGACTTTATCGACTGCTTCCTTATTATAATTTACCTTTAACCATTCCGGTTTTCGCTCTGTTTTTTCCATCCTACTCAATGCTTTCAATAGTTGCTAGGATTTCATCAACCTTTACCAGATCGCCTTCTTCAAAAAAAACTTCTCGTAAAATTCCTTCTTCGCTGGATTCAATCTCACTGACTACCTTATCAGTCTCCACCTCAAACAGGATTTCACCCTTTTCAACCTTATCATTAGGCTCTTTATTCCAAGATACAATGACTCCATTTTCCATGTTAGCAC
>CAZWEU010000035.1:0-13617 GCA_964632785.1 uncultured Lachnospiraceae bacterium
CACCGTCTAAAAAATTGATCGACGAGCAGGACCTTGATCCTTCAAGGGCAAAACCATTATCAGGTGTTCAGAAGGTAGTGGCTGATCGAATGCTAAAAGCCCACTTAGAGATCCCTTCGGTGACCCAAAACACCAAGGTGGACATGACAAGTCTGCTTGAACTGAGAAAAGCCATTAATGAAAAAAGAGCGGATAAGCTGACGATTAATGATTTTATTGTTAAAGCAGCTTCAAAAGTTCTGAGTAAAGATAAGGCCCTCTTAGTCAGCCTGGACGGGTCGGACATTATCCACCACCAAGCCGTCAATATTGGCATTGCAATGGCTCTGCAAGAAGGCTTAGTTGTTCCGGTGGTCAAAGCGGCCGATCAAAAAAGTCTGACGGAAATTTCAGAAGCCATTAAAGGCCTCAGTGACAAAGCCCATTCAGGAAGTCTTTTAGTCGAGGACCATCAGGAGTCGACGATTTCCATGTCCAACTTGGGGATGTTTGGCGTCCATTCTTTTACTCCGATTATTAACCAACCCAATGCCGCTATCATTGGTATTTGCGCGATCGAAGATGAATTGGAACTAATCGATGATCAGGTGGTCAATCGCAAAAAAATGATGATTTCACTGACCTACGACCACCGCTTAATCAATGGCCATGTTGCGGCGAAATTTGCCTTAAAGCTTCGGGATTTATTGGAAAAGCCCTTGGAGATGTTGATTTGATAAGTGACATAGCCCCCCCCCCTTTGTAGGCGACAAAAAAGAGTATCTAAGGGTGATTGTGGTAAAATGAGATTAAAGCATGAAGTATTTAGAGCAAGAGGTGAACCGAGTGTATTTGATCGATAAAGAAAAGAAGGTCATCGTTGACTATTTAAAAAAGAAACTCGCGCCAAAGTTTATCTATCTTTTTGGATCCTTTGCTAGAGGCGAGGGGCGAGAAGACAGTGATATTGATTTAGCCGTTTATACCGATAAGAAGGCAAGTGCCTATGATCTTTTTATGAATTTATCGATGCGATTAGCGACTATAAATAAGCTGAAAAAGGGGACGAGGGGGCGGGGAGATGACAAAGGAAAGGCCCCGCGTTTTCAGGTGAATTGGAATTTACACTTCCTTTTTTGGCAAAAATCGGCTTTCGACCAAGTATCATATTCTTTTAGGATATATAATTTATTTTTATGGAAATCGATTAAGCCTTCTTTTTTCATTTTTCCTAATTCTCGTGATAAGGCGCTTCGCTCTACGCCCAAATGATCGGCGAGTTCTTGCCGATTAAAGGCTAGGGTGATGCTGTTGTCATTATTTATTTTAAGTTTAGACAAATATAAAATTAATTTATCACGAATATATCTTTGGATCAGTATTTCTATTTTAGCATCTTGGGTGAGGTTGTTTTCGACCGTTTCTTTTAAAAGGTTTATCGTTATTTGAGAAGCGTATGGGCAATGAATGGCCTTGGGTAAAAAAAGATTGGAAAGTTTTAAGAACAATATTTTGCTTTCGTCAGAAGCTAGAATTTGAATGGCAGAATTCATTAACGGCAAACAGGCATAAGCATTTCCAAAAAGATCGCCTTTTACAAATTTTCTTACACCATGTTCATTGCCACAAAAATTGAGCATGACAACACTAACTTCCCCTTCAAGCACAATTCCCGCATAGTCAATTTGATCTAGATAATTATAGATGATCTGATTTTTTTCATAATCTTTCTGATAGCCGTCAAGACATCGAATGACCCGTAAAATACCACCTTCATTTAAGCTATTAAATAGAGGTGATTTTTTGAGCAGGGACAAATAATTTTTCATATTTACTCCTTTTGTTGCCACAGCAACTGACTTATCAAAACAGTTAGTGTTATCATACTAACAAAGTTAGCTTTTTCTAACTTGAATTATACCAAAAATAGTCCGATAAATCAATCAGAAGCTTAGGGATGATATCCCTATAAAGGAGAGGATAATGAAGCGACTAAAAAATTTACCAATCGATAAACCGCAAGCATTAAAAGATTTGATCACGCCAAAGAAAAATCAAATTATCAGCATGGCATTGGCAGCAAACGCGCATATTCAAATGAGTTTGTTTACTTTCGCAGACCAAGAAACCGTCAGCGAAGAAGAATATTTTGGAGATACGATGTATTATCTACTAGAGGGAGAAACCTATATCAAACAGGGAGAAAAGACAAAGCATTTAATTATGGGAGATGTTCTATTAATACCGGCGAGAACACTCCACGCCATTGGCGGAAAAGAAGCCTTTAAAGTACTACAAATAATAATAAATGAATAAAGGAGATGTTAAAAATGGAAGAACTGATTAAGCATATTGAGCACTCAACACCCTTTGAACTTGTGAATCTAGTGGACTATGAAAAAGGGAAAGTGGCAAGTTTAACGCTGGCGCAAAAACCGGGTGTCGGGATTACCTTGTTGGCAATTGATGAGGGCGAGGGACTGAGTACACATTCTGCGCCGGGGGCAGCCATGGCTGTAATCTTAGAGGGTGAAGCAGAAATTACGATTGATGGGAAAGCATTTCGGGCAAAAATAGGCCAAGGCCTTGTCATGCCATTTGATGTTCCGCATTCGGTTAAGGCGATCACTCGCTTTAAGATGCTTTTAACCGTTGTAAAAAAGGGATAGGATTAAAAAGAGGTGGAGATATGGATATAAGGATGGAAGCGATCGGCTATATTAAATCGGGAATTAAAGAGAAAAAGGACTTGCCCAGGCAAAGTGTTTTAAACCAAGAAAAAAAAGCCACTATTGAAATTTTACCTAAATTTGCAGAAGGCCTTGAAGGGATCAAAGAGGGCAGCCATGGCGTAATTCTTTTTCACTTTCACAAGTCTGATAATCAACCCTTGAAAGTAGTGCCTCGTGGAAGTAAAAAAATAACCGGTGTTTTTTCGACCCGATCACCCAATCGGCCTAATGGTATCGGCTTATCAATTGTTAAGTTTACAAAGGTCGATGGCAATAAGCTAGAATTTGAAGGTGTCGACATGTTAGAGGGCACACCGGTATTAGATATAAAACCCTACAACGCAGAATTAAACCCAAAATAATACAATTTAAAATAGAGATATGGAGATTTGAATGAAAAAGAGCTTGAAGTTATTGTCGTTAATAGTCGTGTTTGCAATGTTTCTAAGTGCTTGTACACAAGGAAACAAGGAAAATAGTGAGAGTTTAAATGGGGTAAATCAAGACGCTAATCAAGAGGAGCCCTTAGTCTTAAATTTAGCCAATACGAGTGGCGATGCGGGATATTTGACTCCCTATGCTCATCACCCTAGACAGGGTGCTCATCGAACAAAAATTATCTTTGATAGTATGTTAGAAAGAGGGGAAGAGGGTTTAATTCCTTGGCTGGCAGAAAGTTGGGAAATTGATGACACGGGGACTAATTATACCTTCTATATTAATAAAGGTGTGAAGTGGCAAGATGGTGAGGCCCTAACTGCTGAGGACATAAAGTTTACCTTTGACTATTCCAAAATTTATCCTCCGGTTGCAGACCACTTAGCTTTAAGCCAAGATGATTATATAAAAGAAATTAATGTCCTTGATGACCACACCATTAATATTAAGGTTAAGTCACCGGATGCATCCTTGTTAGAGCGCTTTGGTAATGTGAGAATTTTACCCAAGCATATTTGGGAGAATATTGATGATCCAACCAAATTTGATGCGCCGGAGGCCCTTGTCGGATCGGGTCCCTATAAATTAACCGAGTATAATAAAGAACAGGGGGCCTATGAATTAGAAGCCTTTGACGACTATTGGGGCTACAAACCGGCACTTGATAAAATTCGTTTTATTCCGGTAAGCGACCCGATCTTGGCCTTTGAAAGTGGTGAGATCGATCTGGTTAGCCTAACGCCCGATATACTAGCGAAATACCAAGAGGATACGAATTATAAGGTGCTGGAAAACCCAGCTTTTTGGGGATATCGAATTTTATTAAACATGGAGAAGCGGCCAGAGCTTAAGGAAAAAAACATTCGACAGGCTATTGCCCATAGTATAGATAAGGATGAATTAATTGAAAAGATGGCAAGAGGGGCAGCAAAGCCGGCAAGTCCGGGCTACTTACCAGTTGATCATACATTTTATAATGAAAAAGTTACGGATTATGCTTTTGACTTAGAAAAAGCCAAGACTTTATTGGCTGGTCAGGAATATGAAATGTCATTGTTAATTGGGAATTCTAATCCAGAAGTTAGAATTGCCGAGTTGTTAAAATTAAATTTAGAAAAGGCAGGAATTACCCTTAACATTACCAGTTTAGATGGCAAATCGAGAGATGCGGCGATAAGAAGCGAGGATTATGAGATGGTTTTATATGGCCATGGTGGTTGGGGGTATAATTCTGATGTCCTTCGCCAGCAATATACGCAAAATAAGATTCCTGGATATGAAAATAGTGAAATTGAAAAATTAGCGCAAGATCAATTAGAAGCAGTTGATGTCGCTCAAAGAAAAGATCTTATTTTTGAGCTTCAAGAAGTAATTGCCGAAGAGATTCCCATGATTCCCCTTTACAACACGACTGGTTATACGGCTCATCGACCCGAAAAGTATGATGGCTGGAAGCAGGTCTTTAATCATCACAATATCGAGCATAATAAAATATCCTATGTGGAAATGAAATAAGTGAGAGGATATGGTTTTTTTAAAAAAATTTATTGAGTATTTTATAATCTTCTTCTTAATCCTCACCTTGAATTTTTTTCTCCCCAGGTTGATGCCTGGGGACCCCTTTACTTTTTTATCTTCTGAGGAAGGTGAGGTGCACCAAAATTATACCGACGCACAAATCGAAGAATATAAGAAATACTATGGGATGGACAAACCCTTACTGGAACAATATAAGGACTATCTTGCCAATTTAGGGCGAGGGAATTTAGGTTATAGCATTTATTATAATGCCAGTGTCAGTAGCATTGTTTTAAAGAGGGCGATGTGGACTTTAACCATTACTTTGACCTCTTTAATCATCAGTAGCCTACTAGGCTCCATCCTCGGCAGTTTATCAGCTTGGTATCGGAATTCTTTAATCGATAAGGCTTTATATCCGGTGATGGTTTTATTGTCAGAAATTCCTTCTTTTTTAATTGCCATACTCTTGCTCTTTACATTAACAGCTCGATTTGCATTTTTTCCACTGGCTGGAGGGATGACTGTATTTGCCGATTTTGATACGCTTCTTGCACAGCTTTTAGACATCGCCCGCCATGCTTTACTTCCTACTTTAGCACTGGTCCTGACGCAATTAGGTGGTTTTTATTTAATTGCTCGCAATAGCATGTTAACGGTCGTTTCAAAGGACTATATGAGAACAGCAGTTGCTAAGGGTTTAAGTTCAAAAACTATTATTTTTAAACATGGCCTAAGAAATTCGATGTTACCAATTGTTACACGGGTTTTTATGAGTTTAGGAACGGTTTTAGGAGGGGCAATTTTAGTCGAAAACGTCTTTAATTATCCAGGCTTAGGCCAATTGATGAGAGAGGCGGTGGTGGTAAGAGATTATGTTTTAATCCAAGGAATATTCTTAATTGTTGCATTTCTTGTTTTAAGCATGAATTTATTAGCAGATGTGTTTTACAAAAGAATTGATCCACGGGTGAGTTAATGAAGACGATAATGTCGAAGTTTAAAAAATTTACGATCTGGGGAAAAATATCAATCATATTTATCAGTTTAATTATTATCCTTGGGATATTTGCGCCATATATTTCACCCTATCCCCATGACGCACCTTCAGGGCCAGCACTTGAAGGGCCTGGCAAAAACCATTTATTTGGTACTGATGATTTAGGCATTGACCTCCTCTCACAAATCATTTACGGGGCCAGACTAAGCATCATCATTGGTTTTTCAACCTCGTTTTTAGCCGGCTTAGGAGGGGGACTAATTGGGGTGCTGGCGGGTTATTATGGAGGGATGATTGATAAAATAACCATGCGATTAGCGGATATGATGATCGCCTTACCCAATTTGCCCATGATGATCTTATTAGGAGCCTTTTTTGGCCCAAGTACTAGAAATATTGTCTTCGTATTGGTTCTGTTTTCTTGGACCGCTCCTGCTCGTATCATCCGATCCAAGGTGATTGCTATCAAACAAGAATCTTATATTGCAATGGCAAAAAGTTATGATGCCCGGTTTTTACATTTATTTAAAACCCATTTTTTTCCTGAGATAATGCCGATTTTAGCCATTACTATTATTCGGATAACAAGTCGGGCGATTGTTGCAGAGGCAGGATTATCCTTTTTAGGTCTTGGTGATCCGACTTCTAAAAGTTGGGGTTTGATTTTAAACCATGCCATCAATTTTAAGGGGATCTATTTTACCGATTATTGGAAATGGTGGGTGATGGCCCCTCTGTTTGCAACGATGTTATTAATTCTTTCGATTTCTTACATTAGTAAAGATTTAGAAAGGGTTTTAAATGAAAAATTATAAAGGAGTGGATGATGAGTCAGTCATTATTAGAAATAAAGAATCTTTCCGTCGAATATAAGGTCGAAGATGAAATTGTTAAGGGGGTTGATAGCCTCAGTTTTTCCATCGATAAAGGAGAAAGCTTAGGGATAATTGGAGAATCAGGCAGTGGCAAAACATCGATGGCCATGGCTATTATGGGGCTCATTAAAAAACCCGGTCAGGTTAGGGGGAGCATCCTCTTTGATGGGAAAGAAATAAATGCTTTAGCCCAAAAGCAACTTAATGAGATTCGCTGGAAGAGGATGGCCATTGTTTTTCAAAATAGCTTAGATATTTTAAATCCACTTTTAACCATTCATGAGCAAATATATGAGGTGTTAATTAAACATACCCATTTATTGAAACCGGCCATTAATGAAAGAATTGATGATTTACTGATTAAAGTGGGACTAAGTGTCGATCTTGCCTGTTCTTATCCTCATGAGCTTTCGGGTGGGATGAGGCAACGGGTTTTGATTGCGATGGCTTTGTCCTGTGAACCAGAGCTTCTGATTGTCGATGAGCCAACATCAGCCTTAGATATGGTCTCGAAAAATGAGATTATAAAACTGTTATCGGATCTATTTAAGGAAAATAACTTTGCCTTGATTGTCATCTCCCATGAACTCGATACGGTTTTAAAGTTGACCTCCAAAGTATCGGTCATGTATTCTGGTACAGTCGTTGAAAAAGGCGATACATCAGAAGTCTTGACCGGGCCAAGGCATGGATACACGAAGGGACTCCTGAACTCATCACCTTGTGTTAATGTTTTTGGTGATATGTGGGGGATTCCTAGCGAGAGAAAGGAATCGGATGACCTTGGCTGTCCTTTTAAAAATAGGTGTACGCAAAACATTGATTTATGTCAATATAAAAAGCCGGGCTTGGCTTTTATTTCACCTAATCGCCAAGTTTCTTGTAATCGTGGGGGGATTGTAACACTTTTAAAAGGGGAAGATATTTGTAAAACATTTAAGTGTAAGGGGCGACTGGTTAATGCCTGTGTTAATTGCAATATCCATGTAAAAAGTGGAGAAGTAGTTGCCTTAATTGGTGAATCAGGCTCTGGGAAAACAACGCTGGCCAGTATTTTATCGGGAATTGGAAGCCCAGATAGAGGGGCGACCATGTTTGAAGGCCACTTGGTTAAAGGTAATAACTTTACCAGCAAGGAAGATGGCATGCAGATGGTCTTTCAAGACCCCTTTTCGGCAATCAATGAAAAATTGACCATCGAGGAGGTCGTCAGTGAGCCTTTGAGAATCATCAATAATTCTTCTAAAGCCTGCTTTGATTCGCAAATCCAAGACGTCTTAAAGGCGGTTCAATTACCTAATGATGCTGGCTTTATAAAGCGAAAATGTTATACCCTTAGTGGTGGTCAGAGACAGAGGGTGTCACTGGCCAGGAGTTTAATTATTAAGCCCAAGCTGCTAATTGCCGATGAAATCAGTTCCATGTTAGACCCATCCACTCAGGCTAATATCTTAAGACTCTTAAAAAAATTGCAAAATGAAAGAGGCTTTAGCATGCTCTATATAACGCATGACTTAGCAATTGCGCGAAAAATAGCTGATCGTGTTTATGTCATGTCGCAAGGTGAGATTGTTGAAAGTGGGACAGCAACACAAATCTTCTCAAATCCGGAACATGATTATACAAAAGAACTGATCGGACAAGGGGCCTTTTGCCAGTCGAAATTACAATTTTTGGCAATCTAAAAAAACCGATAAGAGATGCTGGTTTGACGTCAGCAGATAGCCTTTAGTTACTCTTTTCTTTTAAGGCCCCAGAACTTAGATCATAGGTAAATTCAAGCTCTCGACCAGCGTCTGTAAACTCAATTTCAAAATCTAAATAACCGTCATCATTTTCCAGTGACCATTTTTCAAATTGAGCACCGGCATTGACCTCATTCATGGCTTTAGCCACAAGCGGGCTAATTTTAGCGACATCATCCTTGCTAATAAAGGGGTCATTGCGATCATCACGATCAAGGGTTTCACTATTATCGCTTCGGACATCGCCTGACTGGGCATTAATCCGGACCTCATAGTCGCGGCTTAGGTCATAGCCTTCAACTTTGTATTCTAAATTTCCATAATTTTTCTCAAGCTTAATCTCGGTGACCTTTGAGTCGGGATGCAGGGCCATAAAGGCATCAAAGGCCTTTTCCGGGCTCATCTCCAGGTCATCATAGCTGGTATCAAGGGCAGCCGTGTCATTAGCCGATTGACCAGCCTCTTGGCTTGCTTCTTGGCTGGGAGTCGGCGTCACCTTGTCAGTGTTAAGACCGGGATTACAGGCCGTAAGGCTCAGAATTAACATTAATGCTAGAAGCCAGATGATTGTTCTCATTTTTTTCATTTTGCTCAGTCTCCTTATTTTTTATACAGTCAATATACCCATAGGCCGGTCCTTGAATCTTAAGGATGGTCTTTTCTTTTTGGCCGAAACTTGCTGTTAGCCCAGCTTTAGCGATATAATGGGCTTACAAGTAAAAAAAAGGAGGCATTATTTTGATTGTAGGTCTTGATATGGGGGGAACCCACATCGATGGGGTGATCATAAAAGAGGGTCAGGTGGCCAAGACGATTAAAAAATTAACCGACCACACAGATTTGTTTTCGTCAATTTGGCAGACACTAGAGGAATTACTCAGAGACGATGATAAATCAAAGATTAAACGGATTAATTTAAGCACGACCATTTCGACTAATGCTATTGTTGAAGATAAAGTTGCTCCGGTGGGGATGATTATTCAAGCCGGCCCGGGCCTAAAGAGTGAATTCTTAGCCTGTGGTGAGGAAAACGCCTTTATTTCCGGCTATGTCGACCACCGGGGGGTTATTGTTGAGCCTTTAAAGGGGTCAGAAATTAAAGAGGCTAAGGCCTTATTTAAAGAAAATGGGATTGATACAGTGGCGGTGATCAGCAAGTTTGCCACCCGAAATCCTAAGGTTGAGTTAGCCATTAAAAAAACACTGGGCGAGGATTTTGAACCGGTAAGCCTGGGCCACGAGATGTCAGGCAAGTTAAATTTCCCCAGGCGAGTCTTTACTTCTTATTTGAACTCAGCCGTACACTCGACCTTCAAGGCTTTTTCCACTAATATAAAAAGGTCACTGGAAAAAGAAGGCATTGATGCCGATCTTTTTATCTTAAAAGCCGATGGGGGGACCATGGACATTGATGCAGCCGAGAAAAAACCGGTTGAAACCATCCTTTCCGGCCCGGCGGCCAGCTTTATGGGCATTAGTGGCCTGCTTGAAGGGGATCAAGAGGATGGGATCTTACTGGATATTGGCGGGACGACGACGGATATTTTTTTCTTAGCCAATGGTCAGCCCCTCTTTGAGCCGGAAGGAGCAGTCATTTCAAACTACAATACCTTGGTGAGGGCCATTTATTCGGTCTCCATGGGACTGGGTGGCGATAGTAGCATTGACCTCGTCGACGGCCACTTAAAAATTGGCCCCAGACGACGAGGTCGGCCTTACGCCTTTGGCGGACCAAGCCCTACTCCGACCGATGCGATGATTTATCTTGGCTTAATGGAAGCAGCTCAAGAGGAGAAAAAAGCCCATCAAGCCATGAAGCTCTTAAGTGACGGCTTAAAGATCACGCCTAAAGAGACGGCCGAATTAATTATCAGGACCATGGCCAGGATGATCAAGGAAAAAACCGATGCCTTATTAGAAGTCATCAATAGTAAGCCTATCTATACGGTCAAAGAACTCCTTGCGGGAAAGACACTTAAGCCAAAAACAATTCGGATTATTGGCGGACCGGCAGGGGTCTTAGCTTCGGCGCTTGAAGCCGAATATGGCCTAGCCTGTAATTACCCGGAGAATTATCAGGTGGCCAATGCCATCGGGGCGGCCCTGGCGAAGCCGACCATGGACATGACCATGCTGGCCAATAGCGACCAAGGGGTCTTGACGGTGCCGGAATTTGCCGTCTATGAAAAGATCCCCAAGGATTATTCCCTGGCCGATGCCAAGAAAAGAGCCATTGAATTATTAAAAGACTTTGCCCGTGCTAATGGCCTAGACGACCGGGAGATCGAGATTACCGAAGAAAGCAGTTTTAATATGGTCAGGGGCTTTTCGGCAGCAGGGAAAAATATCCGCATTAAAGCCCAGATAAAACCGGGCCATAGTTTTAAATTAAGGAAGGATGAGCCATGAAAGCAAAAAATAAATTAGGACTAGTCTTTTTCCCAGCCTTTGATTGGGCCATCAGCCCGACCCATCCTGAGCGGGAGGAAAGACTTTTATATACCCAAGACCAAATTTTCGAAGAGGGCATTAATGATATCGAGGGGATTGAGATGTATAATCCCCTTGTTGCCATCGATGAGGATATCCAGCGGGTCCATTTTTGCGTCCCCGATGTCAAGACCCGCTTGACCAAGTCGCATTATATCGCGGTTGGAGGGGCCATTCGGGCCGGACTGGCAGTCATGACAAAGGAGGTTGACAAGTCCTTTGCCCTGATTCGCCCACCGGGCCACCATGCCCACCGCCTGGTCTATGGCGATCGGGGCTTTTGTGTCGTCAATGTTGAGGCGATCATGATCGAACGCCTGCGCAAAGAATTTGGCCCCTTACGGGTGGCCATTGTCGATTCCGATTGTCACCACGGCGACGGGAGCGAGGATATTTATTGGAATGACCCGGAGACCTTATTTATTTCCTTCCACCAAGATGGACGAACTCTTTACCCGGGGACCGGCCCCATTGAAGACTTGGGTGGCCCGGCAGCCTATGGCTATAATGTTAATATCCCTCTGCCACCCAAGACCGGTGACCAAGGCTTTTTATATATCCTGGACAATGTCGTGATGCCCATTCTTGAGGACTATAAGCCGGATCTTATTATTAATTCAGCCGGTCAAGACAACCACTACAGTGACCCCATTACCAATATGAATTTTACCGCCCAGGGTTATGCCAAGCTCAACCACATTTTAGACCCCGACATCGCCGTGCTTGAAGGCGGTTACTCGATCGAGGGGGCCTTGCCCTATGTCAACCTCGGCATCATCTTAGCCATGGCGGGGCTTGACTACTCAAATGTCCATGAGCCGGATTACGACCGGGAAAAATTAAAACAAGAGCCGGCGGTCAGCGACCATATTAAAAAGACGGCGGACCTTGTCTTAGAAATCTGGAACAATAAAGAAGCCATGGGGGCGAAAAAATTTAAAGATCTGGACGTGGTCAAACGTCATAAACAAATCTATTACGATACCGATGGGATTATGGATAGTCAGGTCCAGCATTTTAAAAAATGCCCTGAGTGCTCGGGTCTTAATTGGATTCATTCACAAACTGACACTGGCTACCAGGTTTTAGCCATCACCATCCCTAGAGAGGCTTGCCCAGCTTGTATTGACCGAGGCTACCGGATGTATAAAAAGCCGGATGGAAAATTTAGCCATCGCTATTTACAAGATAAGGCAAATGATAAGTATTTCAAGGAGTGAAAAGAGGATTGACAGAAAGGATTTATCGTGGGTTTACGAGCTTATTTTAGAAGAAAAAGAGAGGCGATTTTGAAAAAACAAACCGATAAAATGATAATACCGGATTTTGAAGAAGGACCGCCTCTTAGAAAAAAGGTGGTGTTTTCAGGCAAAGTCCAAGGCGTCGGCTTTAGGTATGAAACACTACAAGTTTGCAGGCGCCTGGAATTAAGTGGCTGGGTTAGAAATAAAACAGATGGCAGGGTTGAAGCCGAAGTACAAGGGAAAAAAGAAAAGATCGAATTTTTGATTGATCATTTAAAGGGCTTAAAAAGAATGACCATTAAAAATGTCGACATTGAAGTAATCCCCCTAGTCGATGACGATGGGGAATTTAAAATTGTTTTATAAAAAGAAAAGGGCGTTTTATAAAAAGAAAAGGACCGAGTAATAAAGCATTAAAAAAACACCTCTACAGGTAAATAGAAGGCATTTGAAGGAGGCGGCTGCAAACTTCAGCCGCCTTTTAAATCGAGTCTATAAATCGATTCTATAAAGGAATTCTAGAAAAGTGAAGGCCTAATTTTCCTTACAAATCCTCTTCGATGATCTGACTAATTAGTCTCTCAAGCTCGGTGACATCAACCTGGTGGGCCATGGTGACAATGATGGCGTTTTTTTCAGGAACCATCACAAGGGTCTGGCCATCGGTGCCATGGCCGAAAAAGATCGGCTCTTTGGCTAGCCAAATACCCCGCCCATAGGCATAACGGCGGAAACTGGCCCCCGGCGTATCAACCCCAGGGGTGAGTGTCGTTTTGACAAGCATGGCCTCAATCCAGTCACGAGTAATTAGTCGCTGGCCCCGATAGGAGCCCTTATTAAAGAGTAATTGGCCAATCTTTAGCAGGTCCTCTGGATACAGCCATAGCCGTGTCGCCCCGGCCAGATAGTTTCCATATTTTTCCCACCGGTAGTTTTTAATCCCGAGGGGGGCAAAGAGCTGTCGGTCGATAAAGGTCAAGAGATCTTCCTTAAGAAATTCTTGTAAAAGCGCTGATAAGAGATAAAAACCGGCATTTGAATAAAGGTAATAGTCGCCTGGCTCATGGATGATTGGCTCATTAAGGAGATAGTCTAGGTAGGTAAAAGGATCACGGTCAATGATATCACCACGCATAAGTAAAACCTTGTCATAGCCAACCGTGTGGGTGAGTAAGTGTTTTATTTTTACCTTTTCGAGGCGGTCTTTATTCTCCTGGTTTTTTAGGTCAATCAGGGGAGCGAGGATGGGAAAGACAGGAGTCTCGGCATCGAAATGGGGGTAGTGGCCATCTTTTGACAGCTGGCTGACCATACCGGTAAGGAGTGTCAGGACGGTCTTACTGATACTGCGGACATCAGAAGGATCCTTTCGGTCATTAAAGCGGTGGGAATAGATAGTATCATCTTTTTTAATTAATAAATAATGCATATTTAAAATATTGCCGTCGGAGTCCTTAGTCCTTTTAAAGGTGTTAACAATATCATTAAATTTCTCTTGATTCATGATTGATTCCTCCTTAAATTCTTGCCCGGAACAGATCGCGGGCTTAAGATACTACCATTGTATCAAAAATAATCTGTTTAGGGGGATGATTA
>CAZWEU010000035.1:13717-17150 GCA_964632785.1 uncultured Lachnospiraceae bacterium
GGGGATGATTAGGCAAGTTTTCTCATCCGCGATAAGCCTTTTAATAAAGAGCTTAAGCGGAACAAATGACTATGAAAAAGTAAAAAATCACATCTGTGCAATTATGAAAATATGTGCAAGAAGCCTTTAGTTTTAGACCGATATTTGTTATAATTGATGAGAATACGTTTTCAAGATATTCTATTAATAGCGAAGAGGGAGGAAAAAATGAAAAAATATTATGCAGGAATAGATGCCGGAACAACAGGGGCATCGGTTATTATTTTTGATCAGGATGGTTCAATCGCAAGTAGTGGCTATAGTGAGTATACCACAACATCCCCATTCCCCGGTTGGGTCGACCAAGACATGAACGAACTTTGGCAAGGGATATGCAAGGCCTCTAGGCAAGCCACGCAAAAGTTTAAGGGCAAGCTGAGTCAAATAAAATCAATTGGTTTATCAAGCCAAAGAGGGTCATTTTTACCAATTGATGAGAATTGGCAACCGCTGATCGATGCCATTGTTTGGAATGATGGACGAGCGACCAAAGAGACCCAGTGGATTGTTGACACGATTGGCCGTGAAGAATATTATGCCTTGACAGGCCTGATCCCATCGAGCTTGTGGGTTTATCCAAAGCTTAAATGGATCATGGATAATGAGCCTGATCTTTATAAAAGAACCTAGAAATTTGTTAACGGCCAAGAGTGGGTTCTTAACAAACTCGGCTCATCCGAAATTTTTAGTGTTCCTTCCGCTTTAAATTATAATGGCATGCTGGATATTAATACCATCGATTGGTCGGACACCCTGCTAGATGCCATGGGTTTTGATAAAGATAAGCTACCACCGGTTTTAAATGAACTAAGGGCAGTTGGCAGTGTCTCTAAAAAAGCCGCAGAATTGACCGGCTTCTTGGCAGGAACGCCGATCTCACCCGGTGGTGGTGACCAACAAACGGCTGCTGTTGGGTCGGGCATAAACCGTGAAGGAATCGCCGAGTTATCGATGGGGACGGCTGCTGTCATGGTCGCCCAGATTGATGATATTTCCAAGGTTAATCGCGACATCGATATTGGTGTATCCTTTGGAAGTCATGCCATTCCCAATAAATGGGATATGGAAGGGACCGCCCATTCGGCCGGTATGGCCTTAAGATGGTGGCGTGATACCTTTGGCCAAATTGAAAAAGAAACGGGAAGAATATTGGGCATCGACCCTTACGAGCTGATTACCCTGGAAGCATCAAAGGCCCCGATTGGCTGTCGCGGTTTACTCTTCTTCCCTTATTTTAATGGCCAGGCGACGCCCTATTACCATGATCAAGCAAGGGGTGGATTTATCGGCATAACCCAGGTCCATGAGCGCGAGCATACGGCCCGAGCCGTTTTAGAGGGCATCATTTATGAACTCAGGATGGCCGTTGAAGCAATGGAAAAATCCTTGGGCCGGCCCTTTGAAACAATTAGACTCTCAGGCGGTGGGGCGCGATCAGAATTTTGGGTTCAAATGCAAGCCGATATCTACGGGCGCCCGGTTGAAAGACTTAAAGTGTCGGAATGTGCGGCATTGGGAGCAGCCATCCTTGGCGGTGTTGCCGCCGGCGAGCTAGAGAGCATCGACCAGGCCATGGAGGATATGGTCCACACCCATGGGATTATTGAACCCAATATGGAAAACCATAAGGCTTATACAGAAATGTATAAGGTCTTTGAAAAAACCTTTTTAGCCCTTAGAGATGCCGGTGTCTATACTGAGCTTACCGAAGTGGCCCTAAGGCTTGACAAATAAGCATGAATTTTAAAAAGCCTGGTAGACTGTTGCTATCAGGCTTTTTAAATGAAAATTGGATGGGAGACTAGGTGATGGAGCATTCGTCAGATGATATTAAATTATTGGTTGATATCGCCCACATGTATTATGATGAGGGGGCCAAGCAACTGGATATTGGTAAAAAATTTAATATTAGTCGCTCACTGGTATCGCGCTATCTCAAGAAGGCAAGAGACCTTAAAATTGTTGAGGTCATTATTCACGATGAGTTATTAAATACCCATCGTCATTTAGAAAAAAACCTTAAAAGTAAGTTTTCCCTAAGGGATGTCATCTGTGTCGATAGCAGCCATGATAAGGCCGTGCAAAAGCGCCGGGTGGCAAATGCGACCAGTAATTATTTTCTTCGTCATGTCAAGGCCAAGGATCTTGTTGCCATTACCGGTGGGACGACGGTCGATTATATTTCCAATTTAGTGACTTCCACCAAGGACCACTCCGGGGTGGTCTTTATTTCCATAACCGGTGGCCTGGGTGGGAGTTTTCCAAATATCCAGGCAAACTTGATTTGTGAACGCTTTGCGAGAAAATTACAGGCGAAAGCGGAATACTTGTATGCCCCCGTTTTGGTTGATTCGATTGAAGCGAGAAACACCTTTCTGAGCCAAACCTTTATCAAAGACGTCCTTGATGTCGGTAAAAATGCCGATATCTTACTGGCCGGCATCGGTGGTCGGCCCTCTGTTAGTACCTTGGCAACGGCTCATTTTAATCAGATCGCTTCAAATAGTGACAAGGATTATTCGGATGTGGTGGGTGATTTTTGCTATAACTTCATCGATAAAGATGGTCATATTGTAAACTGTGACTGGAATGATCGGGTGATCACCCTGGGCATCAAACAGATTAAAAACATTCCCTTGGTGATTGTGGCCGCCGAGGGTGAAGAAAAAGTTAAGAGCATTTATGCCGCCTTAAAAGCCAAACTAATCGACGTCCTGGTGACCGATGAAAAAACGGCCAAAAAACTATTGGCCGACTAAAAACACGTTAAAAAGATATGTACAGAATCACTAGCGATAAAAGACATAGACCTTATAAAGAAAGACAATAAAGATAAGGAGTCGGATGATGTGATAAAAACTAGCTGTTATCTTGCTACTGATGGGCATATTTAATTTTCTAAAAAGATAGTGGAAACAATCCTCACCTTCCGCAGCGAAGCCGTATTTTCGTTGAAAGATGGTTAAGATGCAATCACCAACAATTTGATCGTGAATCCATTGGGCCAGCATAAACAAGGCGCCGACATAAAAAGGCGTCAGGCCAACGATTAAAAACATTATAATAACGTAGGAAATGTGGATGATCACTAAAAGATTATCGATGGATTTTCTGTTTGCCTTCATAGTTTCACCTTTGAGATTTATTTACCCATGAAATTAAGAACATAAGTTTTTCTAAAGAAAAAAGACAGATAGGACATTTTACCTATTTGTCTTTCTATGATTATAGGGTAATAATATCATACCCTTCCTTGATGTAGTCAATCATGGCCGGATGACCCTTGGCATTCCCTTTGATGGGGATGCCAATTTTTTCATTATAATCCAGGACCCCCAGTTGGGCTGAACAGGCCTTGCAAATGCTATCGAATAAGCCGACTTCTTTGGTCTTT
>CAZWEU010000036.1:0-15996 GCA_964632785.1 uncultured Lachnospiraceae bacterium
AAGACAAGCTAGAAGGGGAGGAAGCCGAATGAATCCCTTATTACAAAATATTT
This sequence comes from uncultured Lachnospiraceae bacterium, assembly GCA_964632785.1. GTDB lineage: Bacteria > Bacillota > Clostridia > Eubacteriales > Eubacteriaceae > Acetobacterium. The sequence goes on from CAZWEU010000036.1 coordinate 54, forward strand.
TAGGCATTATTGTCTCCTTTATCTATGTTTTTGCCGTGATTTTTTTAGCCGGTTTCCTCGAGCGCTTTGGCAAAGAAGCCAGTCGAAAAACCGTTCATATCCTCGTGGCCAACTGGTGGTTGATCGCCATGATCTTTTTTACAAGTCCCTTGTGGGCAGCCTTTGTTCCGGCTTGTTTTGTCCTTTTAAACGGCCTTTCTTACCGTTTTAATCTTTTTTCAGCCATGGAACGGGGCGAGGGGCGGGGAGACTTAGGAACGGTCTATTATGCCATTTCACTTTTAATTTTGGCCCTTTTTTCTTTTTCACCTTATGGCAGCCCGATTATCGGTGGCCTGGGAATCTTGGTGATGGGCTATGGTGATGGCTTGGCAGCCGTGATCGGGAAAAAATACCCGCTTGGTCCTTATCGACTAGGGGGCAATCAAAAAAGCTTGTCCGGCAGCCTAACCATGTTCTTAAGCTCCTTTCTGGTTAGTTTTTTATTTTTAAGCCTAACCGGTCAGAGCCGGACCCTGGTCCCGGCCCTGGCCTTATCGGTCATTGCCACGGTCCTTGAGGCCATGACTCCTTGGGGCCTGGATAACTTAACCGTCCCCCTCTTGACCTCAGCTGCTTATTATTGGCTTTTCCCCATCTAAGGAGACATCATGCTACTTAATTATATGCTTACCAATCCGGACTTATGGCTGCAACACATTCTCTTTATTAACCTTTCTTTTTTAATCGCTTTCTTTGCCTACCGGCGGGAATCGCTGACCAAGCCGGCGGCCCTGGCCGCCTTTGTCTTGGCCGCCGGCCTCTATTTGATTGGGGGGCCCTTATTTTTTATCTTGTTGATGGTTTTCTTTTTTAGTGCCACCTTTTTATCCCGCTTTAAGGAAGGGACCAAGGAGAAAATCGAAAAAGACCTCCACCAAAAAATTGGCAAGCGCGACTTTATCCAAGTCCTGGCCAATGGTGGGGCAGGCCTGACCATGGCCATTCTCTACGGCCTGACCCAGTCGCAAAGCTACGCCCTAGGGGTAGCCATCGCCTTTGCTGCTTGCAATGCCGATACCTGGGCATCGGAAATTGGCGTCCTTAGCCAAAAGGCCCCCATTTCCTTGATTAGCAGAAAGCCGGTCCAGCGGGGTATGTCCGGTGGCGTCTCGGCCCTGGGCTTGGTCGCCTCAGTAGGAGGGGCCTTCTTGGTGGCCCTGACCTATGGCCTCTTTAAAATCAGTGGCGGCTTCTCCTTGGCCTTACTTACGGAGCTGGGCTTAATCACAGTCGGTGGGACCTTGGGCGCCCTACTTGATAGCATCTTAGGCGAGACCGTGCAAGTCAAGTACCAGTCCGTCAAGACGGGGACCTTGACGGAAAAACCCCTTATTGGGGGGGAGAAAAATGAGCAGGTCCATGGGGTCGCTTTTATCAATAATGATTTTGTCAATTTTGCCAGCTCTTTGAGTGCTTCAATGGCGATCGTGTGTTTTTTAAGTTAATTATCGGGTTTGATCCGAGGATCAAAAGCTTTTATATAGATATATTGAAAAAAAGGAGACCAACTATGAGAGCAATGGTATTAAAGGGGCCCGGAGAGCTGGTCCTGGAAAAACGTGACAAACCACTTTGTGGTGACAGGGACATTTTAGTTCGGATAAAAGCCTGCGGCATTGGCGACGTTGATTTAGAGCTTATGCGTAACGGTCAAGGGCGTTTGAAGTATCCGCGCGTGCTGGGCCATGAAATTGCCGGTGTCATTGTCGAAAAGGGGAAAAAGGTTAATGTCTACAAGGTCGGCCAAAAAGTTTTTATCCATCCGGGTCTTGGTTGTGGAAAATGCCACTATTGTAAAAAAGGCTTGGAGCATCTTTGCAGCAATAATGTACGGTTAGGGCTTAATTACGACGGGGGTTTTCAAGAGTATTTACTGGTATCGCAAGAAGAGATCTGCCGACGGCGGATTAATATTATTAATCATACTGAGCTTAATTATGATGAAATAGCCCTGATTCAACCCTTGGCTTATTGTGTTAATATGCAAGACCTGCTTAATATTAAGCGAGACGAAAGCCTGGCGATTGTTGGGGCCGGTCGGATAGGGTTTTTAAATTTCTTATTGGCCAAATCCTTTGGAGTTAAGAAAATTTATCTGATCGATGACAATCAAGACCAACTGCAAATGGCCAGAAAACTAGGTATTGATGGGGCCTTTGAAGACGCCGACCGGGCCTTGGCTCAGCTGGAACGTGAAACGGACCAAAATGGCTTTGATGTGGTGATCGTTGGACGGCGAAAGGCCGAATTGATCAATGTCGGGGTCCAGGTGGTCAAAACAAAGGGCCGCTTAGGTACTTTTGACGGCTTGCCGGCGGTAAGCAAGGTCGACTATGATTTTAGTCCTCTTGATCATAAAGAGGTTCAAAAGTATAATGCCATTGGTTGTGGCCAAAGCCACACCCGAAAGGCCCAGTCCTTATTAGAAGCAGAAAAGCTATCGGTCGATGAAATCATCACCCATCGATTTAACCTTGAAAATGCCCATCAAGGGTTTTTAAATCTGGAGAAAGACATTGGCATTGCCGCCGTTGTTCAATTGTAAGTGGGAATAAAAATGCAGAAATTCGATAATTGTCTGGTCATTGGGATCTCCTCACGCGCTCTTTTTAATCTGGAGGAAGAAAACACGATTTTTGAGCAAATGGGGGTCGAGGCCTATAGCGCCTACCAGATTGACCACGAGATGGATATTTTAGAGCCCGGTACGGGCTTTAATTTGATTCGGGCTTTTTTAGATATTAATGATTTGCTGGAAAAGGGCCGAAAAACAGAAATCATCGTCATGTCCCATAATTCTGCCGACACGAGTTTACGGATTTTTAATTCCATTAAGCACTATGACCTCAATATCACCCGGGCCGCCCTTGTCAGTGGGGCTTCGCTTTCCCCCTATCTCAATGCCTTTCGGACCGACTTGTTTTTATCAGCCAGCCAGGCTGATGTCCAAGAAGCCCTTAAGGCCGGGGTGGCGGCCGGCCTGATCTATACCCAGCACCTAAGCGGTCAGAAAAAGGGCCGGATCGATCAAATCCGGATTGCCTTTGATGGCGACGCAGTCTTATTTTCCGATGCCTCGGAAAAAATCTATCAAAATGAAGGGATTGAGGCCTTTCATGACTTTGAGGTTAAAAATGCCGCTAACCTCCTGCCGGAAGGCCCCTTTGCCAAGTTTTTAAAAACCCTATCCCTGATCCAGCAAGGCTTTGAGAAAGACCAGGCCCCCATCCGCACGGCCCTGGTAACCGCTCGGTCAGCCCCCGCCCATGAACGGGTCATCCGGACCCTACGGGCCTGGGGGGTCCGGATCGATGAAGCCTTTTTCCTTGGTGGCATGGAGAAAAAAGAAGTCCTCAAGGCCTTTGGCGCCCATATTTATTTTGATGACCAGGCCATCCACACCGATTCGACCGCAAAAGTTGTGCCCTCGGCCCGGGTGCCGGCCATCGATGAGGTGACTAGTAAGTAAGATAAGTCAGGAGACCAATAATGAAAACCGCCAATGATTTTGATTTTGATCAGGAACTTCATAAAATTAATCAGCGGATTAAAAAACCCCACATTCTTATTTGTGGGGCGACTGGTGCCGGCAAAAGCTCCCTGATCAACCATCTTTTTGGGGGCCAATTGGCCAGAGTCGGCCATGCCATACCGGTAACAAGGGGGATTAAAAAATATGCTCGGGCGGATATCAGCGTCGTTCTTTACGATAGCCAAGGCTATGAATTGGGTAAGAATTGCGACTACCAAGAAAATATTGACAAGTGGCTGGACCAGTCACCGGACCAGACCATCCACATGGCCTGGTATTGCATCTCGGCCGGCAATAAACGCATCACCGATATGGATATGGGGGTGGTTGACCAGTTGAAAGCCCGCCGGATCCCGGTCGCCGTGATTTTAACCCAGATTGATACCGTCGATGAAAAAGAACTGGCCGCCTTAGAAGGGGTCATTGACAAGGAGTTGGCCGTCCCCTTTTTTAAAACCCTGGTCTCTGAGGACCAAGCCCTGGTCGAGGCCCTTGAGGCTTATCTTGACTGGGATGACTTGATTGTTTGGGCCATTGATCACCTAGAAGAAGGCCTGCGCCAAGGCCTAATTGCCGCCTTACAGATTGGCCTAAAGCAAAAAAAGAGCCTGGCCAGCCAGAAAATTATTCCCATCTATACCAGTGCCGCCGCCGGCGTCGCCCTAACCCCCATCCCTTTTTCCGACGCGGCCTTATTGGTCCCCATCCAAATGAAAATGGCCCTGCATATTATGAAGACCTACGGCTTGGACCAAAAGCTAGGCGGGATTTCCTCGTTAGTCGGCTCGCTAGTGGTGACGGAATCGGGCCGTCTGCTGGCCCAAAACCTTGGGACTTCTTTGCTAAAATTAATCCCCGGTTTTGGCACCCTGGTTGGGACCGGTGTTAATGCGGCTGTTGCCTCAGGCTTTACGGCAGCCATGGGCTTTGCTATCAATGAGATTTGTTTTCAGTACGCTAAGGCCATTAATGAGGGGCAAAAAGACCTTGAATTTATCGATTATTTTAACCGCGATAATATCGAAAACCTGATGGGCCAATGGCTTAAGGGGAATAAAAAATGACCACCGCGATCAGGGCCAATGTCCTGATTCTGGGCAAGACCGGTGTCGGCAAAACGGCTCTTTTTAACTATCTTTTTGGCCAAGAGATTTTGGCCACCGGGGCCGGTCGACCGGTGACCGGCATGGGCTTGTTTGAAGAAGAAGTAGTCCTTGACTCCGGCCTAACCCTCCACCTTTATGATTCTTGGGGGATGGAAGCCGATAAGACCCAAGCCTGGCGAGACCTGGTTAATGAGGCCCTAAGCAAACACCAAGGACGAAAAATTGGCGACTGCTTTCACACCATTATCTTTTGCATCTCGGCCAAGTCGGCCCGGGTGGAAGACTTTGAGCTGGAAATGATCAAAACCCTTAAAGACTCGGGCCATCCCCTGATCATCGCCCTAACCCACGCCGATATCAGCGACCAAGAAGGGTCACTTTTAGCCATGCGCCAAGTCCTAATCGACCAAACGGGCCTTGAGATGATTATTGCCGTCAATAGCCTTCAAAAGACCCTATTGGGTGGCCGCCAGACCCGGCCTTTTGGTAAAAGTGAAATGCTTACGGGCATCCAGGTAAATTTACTAGAAACAATTAAAAGGCGAGTCCCCCAAAGTGTTCGAGCCTTTGGCCAAGACCGGATTGAAGCTTGGTTTAGTGATTGCTACCACTTGATTAAGGACGATGTCAGCTTTTTTAATCCCGTCTCCGGTAAAAAGGAAAAAAACCGCAATGCCTATATAAATGCCTATGCCCGGTCAATTTTTAGCGAAATTGATAATGAAGCCAAGACCCTTTTTTATCAGGCCATCGATTATTTTATGGCCTTTAGTGAATTCTTACTGGACAAGGCCCTAGTGGCCACCACTAAGCTAGACGGGGTCATGCCCTTTATCGCCTTTGAGCTGGAGAAAAATGCCCGCCTGGCGACCGAAATTATTGGAAACGTCTTTACCTTTATTCCTGTTTTAGGCGCCTTTGGCAAACAATTTATCCGCAAAAAAAGTCAGAAGTATTATTTGCAGGGTCTAGCGGAAAACCGAAAGCTGCTAGAAAATCAGCTGGACCGGGTGGTCAAGATACTTGAGGAAGAAGTGGGCAAGCTAGAGAGTCTCTTAAATAAAAACAACTATTAAAAAACCATGTCTGGATTTTTTCCAGGCATGGTTTTTAGCTAGGGATTTATTTTTCCAACAGGCTTAAACGTAAAAAAGTATATTTTTATAGCTGGGCAGGGGCCAATAATCTTCTGGCATAATGGTCTCGAGTGAATCAGCTGCGGCCCGCAGGTCGGCCGTGATGGGCAAGATGGTATCCCTAAAATAATTGGCTCGCTCTTGGGGCAGGGCCATATCAGAAGCCCTTGCTAGGGCTAAGTCCAGTGAGTCGACGGCCTTGGATAATTGACCCAAGAGGGCCGATGTTCTTTCAACGAGTTGTGTTTCGGTGGCGACATCGATCTGGTCGCTGCAGGATTTTTTGACCCATAAGCTCTCACACACTTCTTTAGAATATTTGATTCCCGCCGGGATGATTTCTTGCCGGGCGATATCGAGCATGGTCAGGGCTTCAATGTTGACCGTTTTACTGTACTCTTCCAGAAGAATTTCATAACGCGATTGCATCTCGGCCGGGGTGAAGATGTGGTGCTTGGTGAAGAGGGCCACATTTTTTTTAAGCATATAATGTTCTAAGGCTTCCGGTGTCGTCATCAGATTAGGAAGGCCCCGACGGGCCGCTTCGTCAACCCAGTCCTGAGAATAATTATTGCCATTAAAAACAATTTTCTTGCTGTATTCAATTGATTTTTTTAATAAGTGGTCGATGCCGGCATCGAGATCGCTGGCCCCTTCGAGCTCATCGGCGAAGTGTGATAAGACCTCGGCAACAATGGTATTAAGGGTGATATTGGGCCCAGCGATGGACTGGTTAGAGCCTAGCATGCGAAACTCAAAGCGATTACCGGTAAAGGCCAAGGGCGAGGTCCGGTTTCGGTCGGTGGCATCAACAATGAAGTTAGGCAGACTCTTGACGCCCAGGTCCATAACCAGGTCCTTGGCTTTTTCAATCGATTTGCCGGTTTCAATCGACTTGAGAACAGCGGTTAATTGCTCACCTAAAAAGATCGAGACAATGGCTGGCGGGGCTTCATCAGCCCCCAAGCGGTGGTCGTTACCGGCGTAGGCGACGGTGATGCGCAAGAGTTCGCTGTAGCGGTAGGCGGCCTCGATGCAGGCGCATAAAAAGATCAAAAATTGTTTATTTTGAGCCGGGTTGGGGCCCGGGGTCAGCAAGTTTTCACCAGTATCGGTGGACATGGAAAAATTATTGTGTTTGCCCGACCCGTTTAGGCCAGCAAAGGGCTTTTCGTGGAGCAAGCAGGCCAGGTCGTGGCGGTGGGCCACCCGGCGCATGAGTTCCATAATAATTTGATTGTTATCGCAGGCAATATTGGTATTGGTAAAAACCGGGGTCATCTCGTGTTGACAGGGGGCCACCTCGTTGTGCCTGGTCTTTGAGGAAATACCCAGCTTCCAAAGTTCCTTGTCGAGGTTGGCCATATAGGAGGCCACCCGGCCGCGAATTCGGCCAAAGTAATGGTCTTCCATTTCCTGGCCCTTGGGTGGCTTGGCCCCAAAGAGGGTCCGGCCGGTCAAAATCAGGTCCTTGCGCTTTTTATACATGTCACGTTCGATCAGGAAATATTCTTGTTCGGCCCCGATGGTGGTGGTGACCTTTTTAACCTGGTCCTTGCCAAAAAGCCGAAGAATCCGAATGGCCTGGGTGCTTAAAACATCCATTGACCGCAGCAAGGGGGTTTTTTTATCGAGGACCTGGCCCGAGTAGGAGCAAAAGACTGAGGGGATATAAAGGGTGGTGTCTTTTACAAAGGCGTAGGAGGTCGGGTCCCAGGCCGTGTAGCCGCGGGCTTCAAAGGTCGCCCTTAAGCCACCAGAGGGAAAAGAGGAGGCATCGGGTTCGCCCTTGATTAACTCCTTGCCGGAAAACTCCATGATCACCTTGCCCTCTTCGGTCGGGCTGATAAAAGAATCATGCTTTTCGGCAGTGATCCCCGTCATCGGTTGAAACCAATGGGTAAAATGGGTGGCCCCTTGTTCAAGGGCCCAGTCCATCATGGCATTAGCAACCACCTCGGCGATGTTTTCTTCCAGTTGCAAGTCTTCCCGCATGGTTTGCAGCATGGATGCATAGATATGTTTAGGCAGGCGTTTGCGCATGACGCTGGAATTAAAGACCTTTGATCCAAAAAGATCCGAGACGCCTTCCTTGATTGAGTTTTCCATTTAATCCTCCTGTGTTTTTATGATTGATAAGTATAAAAAAGCCCTTGGGAAAGGCATTTCCTAAGGGCCAATGGTTTAATCATTGAGTGGCCTTTTACCAGCTTTACAATAGGCTTATTATAAAACAGGACTGTGAGCTTGTAAAGGAAAAAATGCAAAAGGCTGATGGGCGGACCGGATAAGATTTTTATCCGAAGGCTAAATTTCCTTAAAAACTATGGTATACTTAACTATTAAAGACTGGACGAAGACGCTTTTGGCGGCTTCGATTTAAACAGAAGGTGGTTAAGTGATGAAGAAAATTAAAGTGATGATTGTCGACGATTCAGCCTTTTCAATCGCGGTTCTAAAACGGATGTTAGAAAAGGATGGACTAGAGATTGTAGCAACGGCATTGACGGTTAAAGAGGCGGTTGACCAAGCCCTGGCGACCAAACCCGATTTGATTACCATGGATATGACCATGCCCGATGGCGATGGGATCGATTGTTCAAAGGAGATCTTAAAGCATTTAAAAGAGGTTAAGATTATTGCCATTTCCGGCATGATGGATGAGGAGATTATTAATCGGGCCAAAAAAGCCGGTCTGAAAGGCTATTTACAAAAACCGGTTGACCAGGCTGACCTCGATGCCTATCTTGACCGCCTCTTTGAGGGGGAAGACCTTTATGATCTTCTTCAGGAAAACTTTGAGGAGGCCTTTAAGGAATCGATCTATGGCTTTTTAAAACGAGAAATTGGTGGCCAAGTGATGGTTGAGAAACGCTTAAAGCATCCGTCGACGACCAATTCCTCAGGCATTTCGGTGGCGATTGGGATTATTGGCCGCCACGATGGCCGCTTGATCATGGATATGTCCGAGCAGACAGCCCTTTTAATGACTAAAAAAATACTGCAAGATGAGAGCCGGGAAATCGGTGATGCCATTAATTTCCTGAGCGAGTTTACCAATATTATCGCCGGCAATGCCTGTTCACTTTTAAATGGTTTTAACCGCTCGCTGGGTCTTCGGGTGTCGCCACCAACAGTCTTTCGGGGAAGTGATATCACCATCTCAATTGGCGATATCGTCAGTGAATCCTTTATTATAAAAACAGATCTCAGCCAAGTTTTTATGAATGTTGGTTTCCAAAAAGGAGGTCTGGCATGGATCTAGTCAATCCTTTTATTTTGGCAATCAAGGATGTCATGCCCCAACTGGGCTTTGAAAATATTGTTGTCAAAGAGCAAAAGACCAAGGATAGGAAAATTATGGTTAGCGGCCTGCTCTTAACCTTGGGGCTTGTTGGTGATAAAAAGGGTAACGTCGCCTATGTGATCGACACTGAGGGAGCCAAGCAAATTGCCTCGGTGATGATGATGGGCATGCCGGTTGAGGAACTCGATGACATGGCCAAGAGTGCCATTTCCGAATTATCCAATATGCTAACGGCCAATGCCGCCATTTATTTTTCAAATGACCAGGTCACCATTGATATTTCCCCGCCGACCATGTTGACGGGGGATAATATTGAATTGTGTATGGCCAAAGACCGGGTGGTTGGGGTAGTCTTTGACATCGACGGAATTACCCTAGAACTTAATGTCGCCCTAGCTTAATAGAGGCTCACAAAAGAACAATGGCCTTATCCATTGTTCTTTTTTTGGGAATAAAAGCAGCTGGTTATGTAAATAAATGTAAGAAAAATAATGGTAAAAATATGCTTATGAAAATAAAAAAAGTTTTCACAAGACCCCTGCTTATGTTATAATAAGTGCGGAAACAAGGATGTAAAACTTGTAAGTGAATTGCCTGACAATACTAATAATACAGTGAAACGATTGAAAAAATGGTCAAAAGAAGAGTCGCCCAGACGGGCCTTGGTCCTAAGCATGACGATTTAGCAATCCGCTAAGACAAAATACCTGATTGCCGGCAATCAGGTATTTTTTGAGGGAACAATAATGGAGGTAAGAAAATGTCGTATTACAAAAGAGATAAACGGGCTTGGCTGGTCTTGGCCGATGGACGGGTTTTTGAAGGCTATAATTTTGGACGGGAAGGAACGACCATCGGGGAGATTGTCTTTACCACCGGCATGACCGGTTATCAGGAAGTATTAACCGATCCCTCTTATTATGGGCAGATTGTTTTGCAAACCTACCCCTTGATTGGCAACTATGGCATCAACGTCGATGATATGGAATCCAAGCGCAGCTGGGTTAATGGCTACATTGTTAAGGAATGGTGTGAAGAGCCCTCCAACTTTCGTAATGTAAAAAATATTAATGAATTTATGAAGGAACAAGATAAAATTGGCATTTGGGATGTCGATACCCGGGCCCTGATGGGCCACATGCGCAAACATGGGTCCATGAATTGCGCCATCACCACCGATGACATGACCCAGGGCAAAGAAGCTTTCTTAGAAAAAATCCGCAATTTTAAGGTTGATAAAGCAATTGAAGTGGTCACCTGTAAAAATAAGGGTTGGTATTACACCCAGCAAAACCGGGCCAACCATGTCGCCTTGATTGATTACGGCTTTAAGCAAAGCATTTTAAAGATGCTTTTGGACTTAGGCTGTAATGTGACGGTTATGCCGGCAACCACCAAGCTGGAGGAGATTAAAACTCTTAATCCCGATGGCATTATGCTATCAAACGGGCCGGGTGATCCGGCAGAAAACCCCGACCTCGTTAAGAATATCGAGGGCTTTATCAGCTATGGCAAACCAATTTTTGGCATTTGCCTGGGCCACCAACTACTGGCCCTGGCCATGGGTGGTAAAAGCGAAAAATTAAAATCGGGCCACCGGGGGATGAACCTGCCGGTTAAGGATATCGCCAAAGACCGGGTCTTTATCACCCATCAAAACCATGGCTACACGGTTGACCCTAAAAGCATTGACCCGGCCATTGGGCAAATGACCCACTATAATTTAAATGACCAGACTTGCGAAGGCCTTGCCTACGAAAAAATCCACGCCTTTAGCGTGCAATTTTATCCCCAGGCCAGTGAAGGCCCCAATGATACCGGCTATTTGTACCGAGAATTTACTGATTTAATGGAAAGGGGGCAACAGGGATGCCTTTAAGAAGTGATATTAAACGAGTCCTAGTGATTGGGTCAGGACCGATTATCATCGGTCAGGCAGCAGAATTTGATTATGCCGGGACCCAAGCCTGTAAGACTTTAAGTAAGGCCGGCTTGGAAGTGATCTTGATTAATTCCAATCCGGCGACGATTATGACCGACAAGGCCATGGCCGATAAGATCTACATTGAGCCCTTGACCTTAGAAGTGGTTAGGCGGGTGATTAAGCTGGAAAAACCCGATAGTATCTTGTCCACCCTAGGTGGCCAAACCGGCTTAACCTTATCCATGCAATTGGCCAAGGAAGGCTTTTTAGAGGCCCATAATGTCAAACTCTTGGGGGCCAACCTTGAGACCATTGAAAAGGCTGAAGACCGCCAAGCCTTTAAAGATATGATGCGCGAAATTGGTGAGCCCTCCATCCCCTCGGAGGTTGTTAACACGCCGGAGGACGCCGTGGCCTGGGCCAAAAACATGGGCTATCCGGTCATTGTGAGGCCAGCCTTTACCATGGGTGGCAGCGGCGGCGGGATTGCCCGCAATCCCCAAGAATTACAGGAAATTGCCGTCAATGGCATCCGCCTGTCCCCGATTTCCCAGATTTTGGTCGAAAAAGGGATTGCCGGTTGGAAAGAAATTGAGTTTGAAGTGATGCGCGACGCCAAGGGTAACGTCATTACCGTTTGTAGCATGGAAAACTTTGACCCGGTCGGCATCCACACGGGCGATTCGATTGTCGTCGCCCCTTGCCAGACCCTAAGCGATAGAGAATTCCAGATGCTTCGAACAGCGGCCATTAAGATTATCTCGGCCCTAAAGGTTGAAGGCGGCTGTAATTGCCAATTTGCCCTTAACCCGGAGAACTTTAATTACGCCGTGATCGAGGTCAACCCCCGGGTGTCCCGGTCTTCAGCCCTGGCCTCAAAGGCGACCGGCTATCCGATTGCCAAGGTGGCCACGCAAATTGCCATTGGCTACGCCCTCGATGAGATCACCAACGAGGTAACCGGGACAACCGCTTGTTTTGAGCCGGCCCTTGATTATATTGTCGTCAAATTCCCCCGCTGGCCCTTTGATAAATTTGTCTATGGCAAGCGGACTCTGGGAACTCAGATGAAGGCTACCGGTGAGATCATGGCCATTGGCTCGAGTTTTGAACACGCCATGATGAAGGCCATTCGGTCGATTGAACTGGGCATGGAGACTTTAACCGTCCCCAAATTAGTGGCTGCCAGCGATGCCGAGATTATGACCATGCTGACCCAGTCTGATGATGAGCGGGCCTTTGTCGTCTATGAAGCCATTAAGCGGGGGGTCCCCTTGCAAAGCATTATGGCCCTGACCAAAATTGATATGTGGTTTTTAGACAAGATGCGCCACCTGGTCATTATGGAAAAAGATTTAAAAAGTCAGCGCTTAAGCCCCGAGCGTATCCGGGTGGCCAGAGAACTGGGCTTTCTGGATAAAACGATTGAAGAGTTGTCGGGTGAGAAAATAAGTGAAGAGGTCAAGCAATACGCTTCCTTTAAGATGGTCGATACCTGTGCCGGCGAATTTGAAGCCCGGACCCCATATTTTTATTCGACCCGGGACGCCGAAAATGAAGCCGCCTTGTTTATCAAGGACCACCCCAATGATAAAAAGCGGATTTTAGTCCTGGGATCAGGCCCAATTCGGATTGGCCAGGGGATTGAATTTGATTATTGCTCGGTCCACTGTGTTTGGGCCTTGCGAGAAAAAGGCTATGAGGCCATTATTGTCAATAATAATCCGGAAACCGTCTCGACCGACTATGATACCTCTGACCGCCTCTATTTTGAACCCTTGACCCAGGAAGATGTCCGGTCAATTATCGAAACCGAAAAACCGGTCGGAGCCATCGTCCAGTTTGGTGGCCAGACAGCCATTAAGCTGACCCGCTACCTTGAGGAAATGGGTGTCCCGGTCCTGGGGACCTCGCCTAAAAACATCGATGCCGCTGAAGACCGGGAGGTCTTTGACCAGCTGTTAGAGCACTGCGGCATCCCCAGGCCGCAAGGGGAAACTGTTTTTACCACCGAAGAAGCCGTTGACGTGGCCAAGAGATTAGGCTTTCCCGTCCTCCTCCGGCCCTCTTACGTCCTTGGTGGGCAAAACATGATCATCGCCTACGAAGCCGAGGATGTGGTCGAATACATGGACATTATTACTTGTGTGGAACTGGAAAACCCGGTTTTAATCGATAAATATTTAATGGGCAAAGAGGTCGAAGTCGATGCCATCTCGGACGGAGAAAATTACCTGATCCCCGGCATTATGGAGCACATTGAACGAGCCGGGGTCCATTCGGGTGACTCAATCTCCGTTTATCCACCGCAAACCCTGAGCGAGGACATTCAGGCGACCATTGTCGATTATACCGGCCGCTTGGTCGCGGCCCTGGAGATTGTCGGCCTGGTCAATATCCAATACGTTATCTACGAGGATGAGGTTTATGTAATTGAAGTCAATCCCCGGTCATCCCGTACTGTCCCTTATATCTCCAAGGTGACCGATATCCCCATGGTCAACTTGGCCACCAAGATGATGCTGGGTGAAAGCCTCAACGACCTGGGCTGTCAGCCCGGCCTTCAGTCGGAGGGAGCTTATGTGGCCGTTAAGGTACCGGTCTTTAGCTTTGAAAAACTCCAAGACGTCGACACCCAATTAGGGCCGGAGATGAAGTCAACCGGCGAAGTCTTAGGGGTGGCCAAAAGTTTTGCTGACGCCTTATACAAGGGCCTAGTGGCGGCCGGCAACCACATGGACCGGTCCGGTGGTGTTCTTTTAACGGTTAAGGACCGGGATAAAAAAGGGATTGTTGAAATTGGCCGCCAATTCCATGAGCTTGGTTTTATTATCTATGCCACCGTCGGAACGGCTCTGATTCTCAATGAAAAGGGAATTCCGGCCAAGGTAGCCCGGCGCATGTCCGAGCGCCAGCCCAATATCGGCAATCTCTTAGAAAGTGGCATGGTCAATTACGTGATCTCCACTTCGACCAAGGGGCGACTGCCCATGACCGATAGTGTTCGCATGCGCAGAAAATCAGTTGAGTCGTCAATTAGTTTGCTGACCTCACTCGATACGGCCCAGGCCCTGCTCGACTGCCTAAAGTCGAATCGGACCATGGCAGAAATTGAACTGGTTAATATTAGAGACATCTAAAAAGCCGTTTTCTAAGAATTAAAATAAACAAATGTTCAAAAAAGAGGATTTCTATCAAAATGATTGATAAGGATCCTCTTTTTTGATAGAATAAAAATTAACGCGCTTTAAAAGAGATGAGCCTAAGGCTGGAGAAAGGATAACGGATGAAGAAGCAATTTAATTTTCTAAAATATTTAAGCTATGCCCTTTTGTTCGGGGTTTTTTTCTTGGGGATTGCCTCTTATTATACCTTTTTGATCAATCGCGAATTAGAAGATGGGGCCCAGATCTTTTTAACGGAAGTTACCAGCCAAAGTATCATGATCGTCGAAGGGAAAATCAAAGCGGAACAAGAAAAAATAAATAACTTGGCCAGGAGTATTGGCTACAGCAATTTACAGACCCAAGACGAGATGCTGGCCTTAGTCGGACAAGAAGTAAAAAAATTAGGCTTTAAGACCCTGGCCGTGGTCTTTACAGACGGGCAACTAAAAGCCCTCGATGGAAGCATTACCGATATTAGTGGCCAGCCCATCTATCAACGCGTCATGACGGGGCAAGCGGTGATCTCCGATAAGATTATCTGGGGTGAGAAGAATGAAAAAAGTAATGTCTATGCCAGCCCCATTAAACGAAATGATCAGGTCATCGGTGCTCTTTATGCGACGGTCGACACTGATCAATTGGCGGCTTTTCTGGACCAGGAAACCTTTCAAGGTAAGGGCTATTCCCATATTGTTAAAGGCAATGGGGATTTCGTTTTTTATTCCAACCACCCTAACAGTCCCAAAGAGGCGGAAAATCTTTTTGCCTTCTGGCAGGACAAGGACCTGGAAGAAGGCGATGACCTTAAAAAAATTCAAACCAAGATGGCGGCCGGCTTTAGTGGTTATACCAGGGGGACCTACTTTGACCTCGACCGCTACATCTACTATGCCCCCCTTAAGATCAATGATTGGTTCTTGGTCTCGGTGGTCCCCGTTTCAGCGGTCAATGAACAGGCCGGTCTTATTAGTCGGTATAGCAGCCTAATGATTAATATCGGTTTTGCCATTATTAACCTCTTGTTTCTCAGCATTTTAATTCTTCAGCAGCGGTCGCGGCGAAGTTTAGAAAATATTGCCTATGTCGATGAGGTGACCGGTGGCCACAATTGGCAAAAATTTAAATTAGAGGCCAAGGAAATCCTTGACAAAGACCAAAGCGATAGGTATGTGATGATTTTTTTTGACATCGACCGTTTTCGCTTTATCAATGAAGAGTATGGCCATGAAGTTGGCGATGACCTGCTTAAATTAGTGATGAGTATTTTGCAAAAGAATACCGGCCCGGGCGAAAGCTATGGCCGGGTGTCAAATGACCACTTTGTTATTTTATGTCAGTCCTATGATGAACGTAAATTTACCGAGCGGATCGATCATTTTATGAAGGAGCTTAACAAGAGAAAAGAAGCCATCCAGATTCGCGGGAAAATTATCTGCCAATTTGGCATCAGTAAGATTAGCGCTGCCGATAAAGATAGTTTAGAAAAGGTTAGGGAAAAGGCCAATATGGCCAGGATTGAAGCAAAACATACCGACAATATGACCTGGTTTTTTTATTCCCATGATTTTCAAGAAAAAATTGGCAAGGAAAAAGAAATTATTGACAGCATGGAGGATGCCCTGCGGCGGCGAGAGTTTGAAATGTACCTCCAGCCTAAGTATAATCTTGCCACCGAGGCCTATTGTGGCTGTGAGGCCCTGGTCCGGTGGAACCGCCTGGCCGGGAGCTT
>CAZWEU010000037.1:0-15769 GCA_964632785.1 uncultured Lachnospiraceae bacterium
ACAGAAGGGGAGAATTTCCGGACGCGGGTTCAACTCCCGCCGCCTCCACCATTTAAAAAAGACAGACCCGTCCACTAACCGCGTCCGGTTATTGGACGGGTTTTCTTTTTCTGCGTATTGTCAGCGACTTACGTCGCTTTCATGGTCTCGGTGCTGCCGCCCCGATCACTCCCTTTTCGGGAAATCCGTCATACCCCGCTTCTCTTTCGCCTCAAAATTCTCCGCATTCTTACCCCCATTCTCCGGACCTCGTCCGGATTCCTGCATTTTTTCCTGCAACCGCTGTTCGGCGATCTCGTCGGCAAACTGGTTGATACTTTTCATGATTCCGTCAAACAGGTCGTTGATGTCCATGGTCGGTCGCTCCTCGTTGTGATTTCTGATTACTTCCCCGCTTACTTACCGGAGAGATGGAGAAAGTGTCGGGCGGTGGCTGAAATTTTTTAGCGATGGCCTTCTGAGGGCTTACTTACCGGGTGGCGACGGGATGTGTCGGAAAATTCTGGAATAACCGCCAAATTTCATCTTTCCACATGCGTTGTCACCTGCTATATTGAGGGTCGTAATTGTACGTTGGGCACATTGCGTTCGCTCGTCGCCGGTGAATTGGTGGCGCATCAGGAATTGAGGCAAACCGATATGGCAAAGGCACCGGAAAATTTTGCGGAGACGGTCAAAGAAGTCCGCCAGCAACTGGGGCTCAGCCAGGAAGAGCTGGCTCACGAGCTGGGCGTGAGCTTTTCCACGATCAACCGCTGGGAAAACAGCAAGACGGTTCCCTTCAAACTGGCGAGAAGGCAATTCGAGGCCTTTTGTGTGCGGATGAAAGAACAGGGGAAGTTGGCCTGATGAATAAAAAACAACTTTCCGAGCGCGATATCTGCACAAAGTACATCACCCCTGCCCTGGGGAAGGCGGGCTGGGATGTCACGACCCAAATCCGTGAAGAGTTTCCTCTCACCAAGGGCCGCATCATCGTGCGTGGCAAGCTGCATACCCGCGCCAAGCACAAACGCGCCGATTATGTCCTGTTTTACAAGCCGAACATCCCCATTGCCGTCATCGAGGCCAAGGACAACAACCACACTGTTGGCGACGGCATGCAACAGGCGTTGGGCTATGCCGATATGCTGCAAGTGCCTTTTATATTCAGCTCCAACGGCGACGGTTTTCTGTTCCACAACAAGATTGCCGCCAGCCAACCAGGGGGCGGCATTGTCGAGCGGGAGCTTGCCCTCCACGAATTCCCCACGGCGGAAACGCTGTGGCAATGGTGGGCGCAGCATCGTGGCCTGAACGATCAGCAGAATGCACTGGTGACGCAGGATTATTTCAGCGACGGCAGCGATAAAAGTCCTCGTTACTACCAGTTGCTGGCCATCAACAAGACTATCGAGGCGATAGCGCGGGGCCAGAATCGCATTCTGCTGGTGATGGCTACCGGCACCGGCAAGACTTTCACCGCCTTCCAGATCATCTGGCGGCTGTGGAAGTCCAAGGCGAAGAAACGCATCCTGTTTCTTGCCGACCGCAACATCCTGGTCGACCAGACCATGACCAACGACTTCAAGCCGTTCGGTTCGGCCATGACCAAGATCCAGAAGCGGCAGGCCAACAAATCCTACGAGATTTATCTTTCCCTCTATCAGGCCGTGACCGGTAACGAGGAAGAGAGAAACATCTACAAACAGTTCAGCCCCGATTTTTTCGACCTCATCGTCATTGATGAATGCCATCGAGGCAGCGCTGCCGCCGATTCGGCCTGGCGTGAAATTCTTGAATACTTCACCTCTGCTACTCAGATCGGCCTGACCGCCACCCCCAAAGAGACCAAAGAAGTCTCCAATATCGACTACTTTGGCGACCCCATCTATACCTACAGCCTCCGGCAGGGAATCGACGACGGCTTCCTTGCCCCCTACAAGGTCGTGCGCATCGATCTCGACCGGGATTTGACCGGTTGGCGGCCCGACAAGGGCATGATCGACAAGCACGGCAACGAAATCGAAGACCGCATCTACAACCAGAAGGATTTCGACAAAACCCTGGTTCTGGAACAGCGCACCCGGTTGGTGGCCAAAAAGATCACCGAGTTCCTGAGGCAGACCAACCGTTTCGACAAGGCCATCGTCTTCTGTGAAAACATCGACCATGCCGAACGCATGCGCCAGGCTCTGGTCAACGAAAACGCCGACCTGGTGGCACAGAACAGTAAATACGTCATGCGCATCACCGGCGACAACGAGGAAGGTAAGGCCGAGCTGGACAACTTCATCTTCCCGGAGAGCAAATACCCGGTTATTGCCACCACCTCCAAGCTGATGACTACCGGTGTCGATGCGCAGACCTGCAAACTCATCGTGCTCGACCAGCGCATTCAGTCCATGACCGAGTTCAAGCAGATCATCGGGCGCGGCACCCGCATCAACGAAGATTACGGCAAGTACTACTTCACCATCATCGACTTCAAGAAGGCCACCGAGCTGTTTGCCGATCCTGATTTCGACGGTGACCCGGTGCAGATCTACGAACCCAGCGGGGATCAGTCACCGGTGCCGCCGGATGTTTCCGTTGATCCCGAAGTTGGCGGTGGCGTCACCTACCCGGAACCCGGAGAGGACCAGGATTGGACCGGCGTCGCCGAACCAGGCCCAGGTGAGGAAGGCGGCATTCGCCGTTACGTCGTGGCCAATGTTGAGGTCAAGGTCGCCGCCGAGCGCGTCCAGTATTTCGATGCCAACGGCAAACTGATCACCGAATCCCTCAAAGATTACACCCGCAAGGCCCTGGCCAGGGAGTATGCCAGCCTCGACGATTTCCTCCGCCGCTGGAGCAGCACCGAGAAGAAGCAGGCCATCATCGACGAACTGTCGGAACAGGGCGTGTTCTTCGATGCCCTTGCCGATGAAATCGGGCGGCAATCCGGCAAAGCCTTCGACCCCTTCGATCTGGTCTGCCATGTCGCCTGGGATATGCCGCCGCTCACCCGCAAGGAGCGGGCGGAACAGGTGAAGAAACGCAATTACTTCACCCGCTACGGAGAGCAGGCCCGCCGGGTGCTGGAGGCCCTGCTCGACAAGTACGCCGATGAAGGCGTGGCCCACATCGAAGAGACGCAGATTCTTACCATTGCTCCCTTTACCGAATTCGGCACCCCGCTGGAAATCATCCGCGCCTTTGGCGGGCTGGATCAGTATCAGCAGGCTGTCAACGAACTGGAACAGGCCCTCTATAGCGCCTGACAAAAAGAACTGGAGATAAAACCACTATGTCACTCACCACCTTGATCAAAGCCATTCAGGACATCATGCGCAAGGATGTCGGCGTCGATGGCGACGCTCAGCGCATCAGTCAGATGGTCTGGCTGATTTTCCTGAAAATCTTCGACGACAAGGAACAGGAGTGGCAGCTCACCGTGCCCGGCTACAAATCGCCGTTGCCCAGCCGTTTCCGCTGGTCCAGCTGGGCCAAGAACCCCGAGGGGATGACCGGTGAGGAGCTGATCGACTTCGTCAACAACGACCTCTTCCCGGCGCTCAAGAAACTGGCCACCGCCGCCGGTGTGTCGCCCCATGGCAAGGTGGTCGGCTCGGTCTTCGAGGACGCCTACAACTACATGAAGTCCGGCACCCTGCTGCGCCAGGTGATCAACACCATCGAAGAAGATGTGGACTTCAACAAATCCGGTGACCGTCACCTGTTCAACGACATCTACGAAAAGATCCTCTCCGACCTGCAATCGGCCGGGAACGCGGGCGAGTACTACACACCCCGCGCCGTTACCCAGTTCATGGTCGACATGCTCGACCCGCAGCTCGGGCAAACTATTCTCGACCCCGCCTGCGGCACCGGCGGCTTTCTCACCTGCGCCATCGAGCACCTGAACAAGCAGGTCAAAACCGCCGACGACCGCAAGCGCCTGCAGGAGTCTATTCACGGCGTGGAGAAGAAACCGCTGCCGCACATGCTGGCCATGACCAACATGATGCTGCACGGCATCGATGTGCCCACCAACGTCCGCCACGACAACACCCTGAGTCGCCCGCTGAAGGATTACGGCCCCCGCGACCGGGTAGACCTGATCATCACCAATCCACCCTTCGGCGGTATGGAAGAAGACGGCATCGAGAACAACTTTCCGCGCAAGTACCAAACCCGAGAGACCGCCGACCTCTTCATGGCGCTGATCATGCACCTGCTCAAGCACGACACCGGCAAGGCGGCCGTGGTGCTGCCCGACGGCTTTCTGTTTGGCGAGGGCACCAAGACCAACCTCAAGCGCGAACTGCTTGAGGAGTTCAACCTGCACACCATCGTGCGTCTGCCCAAAGGCGTGTTCAGCCCCTACACCAGCATCGCCACCAACATCCTCTTTTTTGAGAAGGGCGGGCCTACGAAAGAGGTCTGGTTCTTCGCGCACCCGTATCCCGAGGGCTACAAGTCCTACTCCCGCTCCAAGCCCTTGACCATCGCCGAGTTCGATCTCGAAAAGGGTTGGTGGGGCGGAGCCGAGCGCAAGGGGCGCAAAACCACCGAGCAGGCCTGGAAGGTCTCGGCCAAGGAACTGGCCGAGCGCAACTACAACCTGGACTGCAAAAACCCCCACGAGGTGGAGGTCAACCACCGCGATCCGGAAGAGCTGATGGCTGAATACCAGCAGATAGTCCACCAACTCGAAGCGGCACAGGCAGCCTTGAAGGCCGAGTTGATGGCCTGCCTGGGGGGGAAGGCATGACCGACGCCACCCGCAATCTGCTGGAACAGCACTTCGATACCGCCTTTGCCGCGCCCGACGGCGTCGCCAAACTGCGCGAGTTGATCCTGACCCTTGCCATGCAGAGCAAGCTGGTGGAGCAGGACCCGAATGATCCGCCTGCTTCGGAACTGCTGAAAGAGATCGAGGCTGAAAAACAGCGACTGGTGAAAGCAGGCAAAATCAAAAAGCCCAAGCCCCTGCCGGAAGTCTCTCCTGAGGAAGTTACCCACGAAATTCCGGCAAGCTGGGCATGGGTGCGATTCGGAGATATTGCCCAACACAATTCTGGCAAGACGCTGGACAAGGGGCGCAACACAGGCGAACCACGCGATTATATTACGACCTCAAATCTCTACTGGGGAAGGTTTGAACTCGACAATGTTCGCCAAATGTTAATCAGAGACGACGAACTTGAAAAATGCACTGCAAGAAAGAATGATTTGTTGATCTGTGAAGGTGGGGAGGCGGGTCGAGCAGCGGTGTGGCACTTCGATTCAGAAGTGTGCTTTCAGAATCACGTCCATCGTGCTCGGTTTTACAGAGACATTGATCCGTACTTTGCCTACAGGTTTTTCGAGAAGCTGAACGCCACTGGCGAGATTAATCAGCATCGCAAAGGGGTCGGCATCTCCAATATGTCGAGCAAGGCTTTGGCATCCATCGTGTTTCCTCTGCCCCCACTCCCCGAACAACACCGCATCGTCGCCCGCATCGACCAGTTGATGGCTCGGTGTGATGCGCTGGAAAAGCTGCGCAAGGAGCGGGAGGAGAAGCGGCTGGCCGTCCACGCCGCCGCCATCAAACAACTGCTCGACGGGCCGGACGGCACGGCCTGGGACTTTATCAAGCAGCACTTCGGTGAACTCTACACCGTCAAGGAAAACGTCGCCGAACTGCGCAAGGCCATCCTCCAGCTCGCCGTCATGGGCCGCCTCGTCCCCCAAAACCCCAACGACCCGCCCGCCAGCGAACTGCTAAAAGAGATCGAGGCCGAAAAACAGCGGCTGGTGAAGGCAGGAAAAATCAAACAGCCCAAGCCCCTGTTGACCATAAAGCCGGACGAATTGCCCGATGAACTGCCACAAGGGTGGGAGTGGGTGAGGATGGGTGACATTGGGATTTGGAAATCCGGCTCAACTCCAAGCCGTTCGAACGCAAGTTTCTATGGTGGAGATATTCCCTGGGTTAAATCAGGCGAGGTTAAGCAAGGGCGTATCAAATTTACCGAGGAAACCATCACACAAATGGCATTGGATAAGTGCCCTCTTCAGATTAACGAAAAGGGGTCTGTCTTGGTTGCTATGTATGGGGCTAACATTGGTGAAGTTGGGATCTTGGAGATTGAAGCCGCGACAAATCAGGCAGTTTGTGCGTGTAAAACCTACACGAGTTTCGATGAAAACTACCTTCTCTACCTGATAACTTCCCTAAAGCCATACTTTATTAGCCAAGGAGCGGGAGCTGCTCAGCCCAATATTTCGCGAGAGAAGATTGTTGCCACGATATTTCCTCTCCCCCCACTCCCCGAACAACACCGCATCGTTGCCTGCATCGACCAGTTAATGGCACTGTGCGACACGCTCGACCAGCAGATCGACGCCGCCAGCGGCAAACAGACCGAACTCCTCAACGCCGTGATGGCTCAGGTATAGGGAGATGCCATGCGCCTGACATCGCTCTATATCGGCCAGTACAAGAACCTTCGGGACTTTTCCCTGAGCTTCGACGGCGGCAGTTTTATCGATGTCTTTGTCGGCAAGAACGGCACCGGAAAATCCAACCTGTTCGAGGCACTTATCGAGATCTTCCGCCATCTCGTCGAGTTCGACCGCGACAAGGCCCCCTGTGATTTCAATTACCGCATCGGCTTCGAGATCGACGGCAAGGCCACCGAAACCGGCTGGAACTCCGGAAAGCTGACCATCGGCGGTAAGGAGCGAAAAACCATCGGCAAGACGCCGCTGCCGGATAATGTGCTGATCTACTACTCCGGCCACAACGACACGGTGGCAAAGCTGGTCGAGCAGTATGAAGAGGCCTTCCGCAAACGCATCAAACGCGCCGATTTTGACGAGGCCCGGTATTTCATCGGCATCGGCCCGGACTACAAGGAACTGCTACTGGCCGTGCTGCTGATGCAGCCCGACACTTGCAAGGCCCGGCAGTTCATCTGCCAGAAGCTCGGCATTGAAACCGTGGCCTCAGAAGCGAAGGTGGTGCTGGAACGCCCCGCATACGCCGCCGATTCCCGTTTTGACATCGAATTGAACGATGAAACTGACCGTTACTGGCAGCCGGAGGGGATCACCAAAACCTTTCTCGACCGTCTCCATGGCTGCATCAACACCGCAACTGGAAGCCCGGTGCGCTCCGAGGGTTATTTCGCTGAACCAGATCGTTACATCCTCTATTTCGATATCGCCAAAATCCGCCAGGAATTCGACGACCTCAGTCCCCAGGAGCTGTTCCGCCGGTTCGACAACCTGAAGACCCTGGGGATGCTGACCGAGATCACCATCCCCCTGCAACTGACCGGCGGCGTGGACGCCACCATCGCTCACTTCAGCGATGGCCAGTTCCAGTCGGTGTACATCTACTCCATCGTCGAGCTGTTCAAGGACCGCAACTGCATCACTCTGCTCGACGAGCCCGACTCATTCCTGCATCCGGAATGGCAATTCGACTTCCTCAAGCAGGTCTTCGAGATCACCGACACCACCGCCAAGAACAACCATGTGCTGATGAGCAGCCATAGCGCTGTGACGCTCATTCCGCACGACAAAAAGAAAATCAAGTTTTTCGACATCAAAGGCAATCAGGCCAATTGCTATGACTTGCCCAAGTCTGTTGCCATCAAAAAATTGAGCGCCGATCTCATCAAATACTCAGAGCAGGAGCAGCTGCTCAGCATCATCAACGCCATCCAGATTGAAAACAAACCAGTTCTGTTCACCGAGGGCAGCACCGACCCGGTGATTCTCAAGGAGGCGTGGTACAAGCTGTATGACGTAGAGATGCCGTTCATCCCGTTTTATGCCTTCAGTTGCACCTACATCAAACAGCTGCTGACCGACAACCGCATACATACCGAAATGGGCGGATTGCCGGTTTTCGCCCTGTTCGATTTCGACAAGGCCTATGACCAGTGGAACAGATTGAACGGAACCGTCAGCGAAACAGACCCGTTGAAAGGAATGATCAAGAAGTGGGCTGAGGGGGAATCCTATGCTTTGATGCTGCCCGTGCCAGCCAACGCCGACATACGAAAGCAAGTTATCCGCAATGCTGCCACGGGTGAAACCTTCGGCGGAGACTCCTGCTGTGAGATAGAGCACCTGTTTTACGGACTCGAAGCCACCAAGAATTATTACCAGCAGGAGCCCTGCGTCGGCGGCACCAAGATCGTCTTTAAATCCGATGGCGAGAAAACAACATTCGCCAAGGAAGTCGTGCCAACCCTGGCCCCTGCCTGCTTCGAAATCTTCCGCCCCATGTTCGAGTTCATCAAATCGAAGTGCGGAGTTGCTCCAGATGGCAGTGAGGCGGACTAATGAGTTATTCCTCCATATTCACCAATGCCAAACGTAAAGTTGCGATAGAGGTGGGTTGCCAATGAGACATGTGCCGACCTCTCTCTATATCGATACGGAAGTCTTCAAAAGGCAAGGGCTCCGTTTCGACACAAAGGCATTTACCGCCTTAACCGATACGTTTGCCAAAGGTGGTCTTCGCCTGCTCGTCCCGATAATTATGGAGCGCGAATTACTCCGCCACTTTTCACGGGAAGCTGAAAAGGCCGCCAATGCAGTCACAAACGCCCATAAGGCATACCCTGTCAACAATTTGGCCCTTGTTGAACTCCCTTCCCAAGAGGAGCTGAAAACGAAATGCATTGAAGAGATGAACCGGCAATGGTCATCCTTCAAGGAACATTTTGTCGTTGAAAACCTGCCAATTGCTGGCAATCTCGATGATGTCGTTGACTGGTATTTTGAAGTCCTTCCACCGTTTTCAGATAAGAATGGTAAACAGAAAGAATTTCCAGACGCATTTATCATTAGTGTGCTGGATCAATACCACAAGCAGCACCATGCAAACATAGCTGTTATCAGTGCCGACGGAGACTTTCGTCAAGCATGTGCAAATAGACTGCGCTATATTTGGCATTTTCCTGATCTGGAAAAGTACATCGAGGCATTCCAACCGGAATTGTCTGGAAAAGAAAGGCTGCCCGGTGACGTTGATCTTACGAAACCCATCACCACCGAAGATCTGACGGAACTGAAGGCCATACTCGCTCGCGGGAACCAGGTGACACCAATTGAAATTGAGCGGGTCATGCAGTTATTGGAGAGCAGAGGGTCTAATTACGATTACTTTTTCCAGAATGCTGGCGATGCTGTTTGGTTAGATCCTCTTTCTGAAAGAGGGTATTTTCTCAATCCTCCCGACGCAGAACAGACCACCGAAGGGCATTATATTGTCCCATGGTGGCCTCCCCTCGAATATCTGATACGCATCTTTGACGCAGCGCCTGCTGAGGTGATGGGCATAATTTCAGCACTTCCGAACACGGATAACTTTCGGGTTTTGGAAGGTATCTTGAAAATCGTGTTAAAAGCCGATTCGGCTGATGCGCTTTTAAGGTTTTCACGATTTATTACAACCTTTATTGATAACTGCAGATGGGGTCACGAGCTCATCATCAGTTTGCTGAAAAAGCCATTTATTTTTGATGCACACCTTTCCGAAGTTACCCCCGCCTTATTACTTAAGATGGTTGAGTTCCGCAGAGATCCTCGTGAACAGGAAAAGCGGACCCGGCGCAAAGATAACCCGGAAGCCTGGAACACTTCGCTAGAGCCGAATCCGCGTTTCGATCAATGGGAATATCAGCAAATCCTGGAAAAAGGTGTTCGCCCCTTGGCTGAGCATGAGCCCTATCAGGTTTCCCGCATCCTGATTGATGCGGTGGCAAGCATGATCAGGTTGGGAATGCACCCGGAAGATTTCGAAAAAGGCAGCGACCAGGACTATTCGGAAATCTGGTGCCGGAGGTTGGATAAGCCGGATCGCGACTATCAGGATGCGAAGGAAACCCTGGTGCAGACGCTGACCTATGCCTGTGAGCAGGTCTATGACAAAGCCCCGGAATCCATTGATGCCCTGGATCAGGCATTGCGAAATCATCGTTGGAAGGTGTTCAAGCGACTGCGGCAGCACCTTTACGCGTCACACCCCAATGACCAGACCCTCCCGTGGATACGCGAGCACATTCTTGGTCACGCTGACTATCCCAAATGGGAGCATCACTTCGAATTTCAATTGATGATCCGCAAGGCCAGTGAACACTTCGGCCCCCGTCTGCTCAGCGAGGAGGAACGAAGAGAGATTTTCGACGCCATTCTCGGCGGGCCTTCGAAAGAGGATTTCCGTGAATGGATGGGTGAACGGTACAGTGAGGAGGCTTTTCAGCAGCGTCAGCGCTACTTTCATCGTATGCAGCTACGCCCATTCGCCGCACTGCTTAGCGGGGATGTTCGACGGTATTTCGATGAGCTGGAAGATGAGGCCTCGGCTGAAGTTGTTACCGATGACAGCTATTCACCCTACGGCGGAGTAACCGGCGGCACGGTCAGCTACCAGAGCCCGAAGTCCGCCGAAGATCTTGAAAACTTCACCGATAATGAGCTTCTGGCCTACCTGAACGATTGGAACGAGGAGCATCGGGACAAAGACAACTGGCTGGTTGAGATCAATATCTCCGCGCTGGCTGGCGTCTTTCAATCCCTGTTCAAAGAGAAGATCGTGCCAGATGGCGAGCGGCTGGATTTCTGGCTGGCGAACCGTGACCGGATTGCTCGGCCGGTCTATGTCGCCACCATGCTCAAGGCCATGCTCGAACTCGTCAAGGAGAAGAATTTCGACAAACTGGACCAGTGGCTTGAGTTCTGTGCATGGGTCCTGTCACATCCGGACACGGTGCGAGTGGAAGGACAACCCGAGCCGCGAGACGAATCACGCGACCATCCTGACTGGGGCAGCTCGCGCAGGGCCGTGGTTGATTTTATTGACGCCTGTGTGAACAAGGATACGGATGCGCCAATTACCGCAAGGGACGGCCTTGCCGCTCTGCTTCGACAGGCGTGCGGTCAGTCCGACTGGCGGCTCGACCACGACCGCCCGGTGTTGCTTAACCGCGACGATCCTATTACCGAAGCCATCAACAATACCCGCAGCCGGTCACTCGAATCCCTTGTCAATTTCGGCTTCTGGGTTCGCCGCCAGTTACCGGAAGACCAGTTGCCGGAAGTGACCGACCTCCTCGCGGTACGTCTAGCCGAGAATGCTGAAATCCCGCTAACCCGACCTGAGCAGGCGCTGTTGGGGATGCACTTTGGGAACCTTTGCACCCTCAATCGGGATTGGGCTGCCCAGCAACGGGAAATCTTTTTCCCGCAGGCAAATGAAGCTGTTTGGCGGGATGCCTTCGGCAGCTTTATCCGCTTTAACCGTCCGGTCAAGATGACGTTTGAAATTCTGCGGGGTGAGTTTGAATACGCAATAGAGAATCTCAATATCCTGGCGAACGAAAAAGGCAACGGTAAGGAGCTTATCGACAGACTGGGCCAGCACCTTTTCACCTACTACCTTTGGGAAGTCTACCCCCTGACGGGTGACGAAAGCCTGCTCGAGCGTTTCTATGACAAGACCAAAGACGACCGGAAACGCTGGGGGCAACTCTTCGACCATGTTGGCCGATCATTGAGAAATAGCGGCAGGCATCTGGATAAAACACTGACCGACCGCATTATCGCTTTTTTCGATTGGCGCTTTGAATCCGCTGAACCGCTGGAGCTTCAAGAATTCACCTTTTGGTTGGAAGCCGAATGCCTTGGCTCTGAATGGCGTTTGCAATCGTACTTGAAGATTCTCGATCTTGGCCGGGGAAAAGATGTTGGACTTTCGCTTGAGGTGAGAGCCCTGAATAAACTGCTCCCGAATCACCTGGCATTGGTTGTCGAATGCTTTGCCAAAATCACGGATGCCATGGACCAAGGCACGCAGATGTATATTTCAGCCGATGAGGCCAAGCCAATTTTGAAGGCTGGCCTGACCGCTGAAGACCCTCAGGTCCGCGAAAATGCTGAACGTGCCCGGGAAAATCTGTTGCGGCTCGGCCGCTTTGATTATCTGGACGTTGAATGAGGGGGAACATGCTATGACTGACCGAGACAAAAAACTGATCCGCAACTCCACCGCTGAATTCCTGATTTTCACCGGTCAGGCTGGCGAGCAGAGCATAGAAGCCCGTTACGAGAATGAGACGGTTTGGCTTTCGCAGAAGCTGATGGCCGAGCTATTCGCGGTGGATGTCCGTACCGTCAACGAGCATTTGAAGAACATCTACGACTCGGGCGAGCTGCAACGTGAGGCAACTATCCGGAAATTCCGGACAGTTCAAACCGAGGGAAGCCGGCAGGTCGCCCGGAATATCGACTTCTACAACCTCGATGCGATCATCTCGGTGGGCTACCGGGTCAACTCGGTGCGGGCTACCCAGTTCCGCCAGTGGGCCACACAGGTTTTGCGCGAGTTTGCCATCAAGGGCTATGTGCTGGACAAAAAGCGGATGGAAAACGGGGCGTTTCTGGGTGAGGACTATTTCGAACGCCTGTTGGAAGAGATCCGCGAGATCCGCCTCTCGGAACGGCGCTTCTACCAGAAGATCACCGACATCTATGCCACCAGTGTCGATTACAATCGGGACGCGCCGACCACCAAGGCGTTTTTCGCCAAGGTGCAGAACAAGCTGCATTTTGCCATCCATGGCCATACCGCTGCTGAGTTGATTCTGCAGCGGGCCGACAGTACCAAGGCCAATATGGGGCTGACCACCTGGGAGAAGGCCCCTGACGGCAAGATTTTGAAAACCGATGTTGCGGTGGCCAAAAACTATCTGGCCAAGGAGGAGCTGGAAGCTCTTGGGCGGATTGTGAATGCCTATCTTGATCTTGCGGAGGAACGCGCACTGCGCAAAATTCCTATGACCATGGAGGACTGGGCCAAGCGGTTGGACGCCTTCCTGGAGTTCACCGAGCGTGACATTCTGCAGCACAGTGGCAAGGTAAGCGCGGAGATTGCCAAAGCTCATGCCGAAAGCGAATTCGAGAAGTACCGTATCGTGCAGGATCGGCTATTTGAAAGCGACTTTGACCGGATAGTGAAGCAGATCGAATCCGCCGGAGAGGAAGACCCGGAGAAAGAATAAAACGGCCCACTTGGGGGCTGACTTGGGGGGTGAACTTGCGACAAACTCGCGACACGGCTTGCGACATGCACTGGCTCAGCGATCAAGTACCGACCAAGTAACCGATCAAGTAGGTTTACGGCTCCATCTCCAGCAGAAACCGCCAGACCGGCACGACCTGGATGGTACCGAAGCCCACGGGGATGGTTTCATCGGTGCGCCAGGTGACGATGGTCCCCTCCGCCACTGCCAGCTCGACCATGGCTTCGGAGAGGGAACGGACTTCGCTCTGTTTGACGCGGGGATCGGCCAGGGAGGCGCAGACCTGGATCAATAGTATGGCTCGTTCTTGTCCCGGCACTGTCGGCAGCAGCGCGACAAGGTCCACCTCCCGGCCCGTCTTGGTCTTGTGGTAGAAGATCTCCGGGGTCACCCGGCGCAGCGCGGTGAACACCAGATTCTCCAGCAGGCTGTCGCGGTTGGTGAGGATGCCGGAGCTGACCGAGGTCGCCAGCGCGTGGTCGATGCAGTAGACCTTGCGGGGATTGACGCTGATCCGGGTCGGCGAGCTGGAAAAGATGTTCACGCTGAACAGCAGCCCGGCATCCTCGAACGCGACGAGCCAATCGACCACCGAGCTTTTGCGCACCCGGTGGCCGAGGGATTTCAGATAATCGGTCAGGTGGCTGACGGCGTAATAGGAGCCGGTGTTGCCCACCAGCCAGTGGGCCAGATCGATCACCGCCCGGGGATGGGAAATGTTGTGGTGGCCGATGATGCTGGCGATAATCGCGTTCCAGTTCGCCTGATGGGCTTCGATGCGCTGCGATTGGTCCAGTCGATTCAGACCGGGAAAGCCGCCGACCTGCCAGTAACCATCGAACGCCTTCTGGATGGTCAGTCGCTGCTTGGTGGATAAAGGGCTGTCACACTCGATGCCCTTGCCGTCGAGGAACTCCCGGAACGAAAGCGGGAAGATCTCCCAGGAGACGATTCGGCCGGTCATAGGGCTGGCGGTTTCCTCCTCCGGTGAGGGCAGCAAGGAACCGGCCACGGTGACCTCGCACTTTTCGGTGCGCGTCAGGCGGTCGATGAAGAGCTGCCAGTGCGGGAGCACCTGCACCTCATCGAAAAAGCAGTGGACTGTCTCACTGCCACGCTTCTGAGGATGAAGCTCGAAATACGCCTCCAGGATCAGGTCCGGGTTTTCGTGCCGCAGCCAGTAAAGCCGGTTGTCGGCCAGGTTGAGATAAAGGATGTTCTCGCGAGGCACACCGCTCTCGACCAGCTGCTGGATGCGCTGGCGCAGCAAGGTGGTCTTGCCGCTTCCCCTGACGCCGGTGACCACCGTGACCTTGCCCGGCAGGCTGCCAATGGCGACACGCCGGGGCAGCAGCCCGTCCGGCGGTTCAAGGTTCTGGTATTCGCGGATGATTCGTTTCAGGCATTCGATCATGACATGGCCCGGTGCTCCCTGCTTGTTTTGGCAACCGGTGTCATTCATGCTTGGCGTGGCGGAAAAAGCAAATGGTTTGTCGAACCGGGTAGCAATTCCATTCGATTCCGTTTTCGGGAACCGAACCGGCGTCCGAAATGATTGCCGGAAGCAATCCCGCTTTGCGGAAAACGGGCGCGGATGTTACACAGAGGAAGCGCTGTTTACGCCGCTTCCCGCTCATACCAGGCGACGATGCCGCCGAGCCGCTCCTGCCGCTTGACCGGTCCTTCGGATGTGCATCGGAAATCGGCGGAGATGACGTTGTTCCCGGTGCCCTGATGGGGTCGCTGGATGTGGTAGTAGTCGAGCCAGACGCGGTTGATGTGGGCCAGCTGGCCAAGGCCAAAGCAGACGAAGTGGTTCAGGCACTGGTGCTTGCAGGTGCCGATGAAGGATTCGCAGAAGGCGTTGGCCTGCGGCGCTTTCGGCGGGATGCGGATGCAGCGCACCCCGGCCCGCTTCCAGAAGGCGTCGAACTGCTTGGTGAACTTGGTGTCGCGGTCGTGAATCAGATACTTGGCCTTGATGCCGTGGTCGTCGAGCCACATGGTCACATTTCGCGCCTGTTGCATCACCCACGCCTCATCGGGATGGAAGGTCGGCTGGCTCAGGTAGACCCGGCGGCTGCCGAGATGTAGGAAGACCAGCACATAGGCGTCGAACTTGCCACGCAGGGTGTAGACCGGCTTGGTGAAGAAGTCGCAGGCCACCAGTGATTCCATGTGGGCGCTGACGAACTTCGACCAGGGAATATTGGGCTTGCTCTTGCTCTTCTCGGGAGGCGGTGGGCAATCGGAGCGCTTGAGGATGTCGCGAATGGTGGTGAGCCCGACGGAAATGCCAAGTTTCTTGAGCTCGCCGAGGATGCGCTTGTAGCCCCAGGAGAGATTCTCGGTCGCCATGCGCAGGATCAGCGCAACAATTTCCTCGGCGGTGCCGGGACGTCCGACCGGTTTCGGACTGCGGGTCTTGGTCTTCGGACTCAGCCAGCGGCGGTAGGTCTGCGGCTTGACCACCACCATGACATTGTTGACGTCATGGTTTATCTCGTTTCCTAACCGCAGGAGCTCGGCACGCTCCTCCGGAGTGGGGACAATGCGCTGGTCGTCGATCCGGTCGCGCAGCATTTTGATCTGGAACATCAGCAGCTGCATCCGGACGTCGTATTTCGGCAGGAACCGATGCGCCAGAAAGGTGAAAAGAACGAATAAAAGATTGAATTTCATGCCCAACCCACGATACTGCACAGGATGCATATCCTGTT
>CAZWEU010000038.1:0-15142 GCA_964632785.1 uncultured Lachnospiraceae bacterium
TTCCCCATGGGACCTCCTGAAGGGGTGGGGGATAGTAATTGATGAATGAAAAAATCTTAGAGATGAAAGACCTAACCAAGATTTATGCGATGGGTGAAGAGGAAGTTTTCGCCCTTAGAGGGATTGATCTAACCATTTATCGGGGAGATTTTGTTTCCGTTTTGGGTCCTTCCGGTTCGGGAAAAACGACCTTGATGAATATCATTGGTTGCTTAGATGTTCCCACCAGTGGGACCTATAAATTATCCGGAGACCTGATTGAAGGCCGGTCGGAAATGGAATTGTCACATATTCGAAACCGCGAAATTGGTTTTATTTTTCAGCAATTTCAATTACTCCCCCGCCTGTCGGCCCTAAAAAATGTCGAATTACCCCTTATCTATGCCGGCGTCTCTGAAAAAGAGCGAAAAGAGCGAAGTGAGAAAATATTAGACCGGGTGGGCCTAGGCGATAAGATGAGAAATCGCCCCAACCAACTCTCCGGCGGCCAACAACAGCGGGTTGCTATTGCCAGAGCCTTAGTCACCGAGCCGACCTTACTTTTAGCCGATGAACCGACCGGGGCGCTCGATCAAAAAACCGGTTGCCAGATTTTAGACTTATTTACAGACCTATATAAGGAAGGGAAAACCATCGTCATGATCACCCATGATCCTCTGGTCGCCAAGAATGGTAGTCGGATTGTCGATATTATTGATGGCAATCTGACGGAGGGAGAAGTCCATGTTTAAAGAAAGTATCAAGATGGCTTTTGAGAATGTCTTAAGTAATAAAATGCGCTCATTTCTGACCATGCTGGGCATTATCATCGGAGTAGCATCGATCATCGCCCTAATCACAATTGTCTCAGGGGCGACCAAAACCGTGACTGACCAGGTGTCCGCCATGGGATCCAATAAGGTCACCATTCAAATTATGGGAACTCCCTTAAAGTCCGGTTTAAGCCAGGGGGACTTGGCCGACTTGGAAAAAACAGCAAATATCATCGGAGTCTCACCAACGATTTCAAATGCAAGGACGGTGGCCTATAATGGTCGGTCAATGGAAGAGATCTCCCTGCAGGGAAAAAACCAAGTCTATTTTCAAAATACCGATGAAATCCTCGCTTTCGGACGGACCATCAATCCGATTGATATCGATAGCCAAAACCATGTCGCTTTAATTGGCGATGATATTAAAGAGGACTTGTTTTATGGGATTAATCCCATCGGAGAAGAAATTGTCGTCGGTGGCATGACCTATACCATTATTGGCGTTCTGGAAAAAAGCACGAGTTTTGCTTCGGTGCCCATCAACGATTCCGTGATGATTCCTTATACGACTGCCATGGGTGTGATCGGATCAAAAACCATCAATAGCCTAGAAGTATTCTTAAAGGATGAGACGCAGGCGGAAGCAACGACTAGGGAAATTGAAGCCAGTCTTAGCCAGGCCTTTAATGGTAAAGAAGAGGCCTATACGATCTTTAATATGCAAAGCATTATCGATACCATCGAAGAGATGACTAGCATCCTAACAATGATGTTGGCTGGAATTGCCGGGATTTCTTTAGTGGTTGGCGGAATTGGCATTATGAATATGATGCTGGTTTCGGTGACTGAGCGAACCAGTGAGATTGGTTTAAGAAAGGCTCTCGGGGCCGAGCCCAGACAGATTCAGTTGCAATTTTTAATTGAATCAGTCATGCTCTCGCTAATGGGCGGGATTCTTGGCTTTGCTTTCGGGGTTGGCATTGCTTATCTTGTTTGCCAACTGATAGGAATTGACTTTGTTTTAGCCAGCTCAACGATTATCTTAGCGATTGCTTTCTCCGGTGCCATTGGGGTAATTTTTGGTTTTGCCCCGGCGCGAAAAGCATCACAACTTAACCCGATTGATGCCCTTCGCAGCGTATAATGACAATAAATGCTTTAATTAGCCATTCTTTTTGAAAAAACATTGCATTATTGGGTAAAATGTTGTAAACTTTGTACTAACAAGTTGTAACGTTTTACAAGTAAAAGCGAAAGGCAGAGAAAATGAAAATTTTAAAAAAATCCTGTATTAGTGTAGCAATTCTCTTAGCAATCGGCGTTTTTTCGGGAAATGCCTGGGCAGAAGAAGTAAAAATTGTTGACATAGATAATGAAAATAAGCTTGAAAAAATAGAATATGATGTGATTGAAGCTAGGGAGATGGAGGCTGGCGATGAGGTCAGCGAGATTGAGGGCGAAGATACTGGTGATTTTTTGCAGACCAGCGCCTTATTTACACCACGCTTGACAGGCCCAGAAAAAAGGACGGCCTCAGCGGCTGGAAACCCTTATTATTATGAAAAAAATGCTTATTACTTGGGTGGTTATGGAATGCCAAACTGTACCGCTTACGCCTACGGACGGGCCTATGAAATTTTAGGGACGAAACCAAGCCTGAGTATGGGAAACGCTAATCAGTGGTGGGGCAATAATTTAAATCGCGGTGCTTATTCTTATGGGACTACCCCAAAGCTTGGCTCAATTATTTGTTGGGGTGGATCAAACTATGGTCATGTGGCCGTGGTAGAAAAAATTGAAGGAAATAGGGTAACCTACTCTGAGTCAACGTGGAGCACTAAGATTCATTTTAGAACCGGTCAATACACTATTGGCAATGAAGATCATGCATCGGTTGGCGACTTTCAAGGTTACATCTATCTAGGTGATTTTGATTTAGCAGGTCCTGAAGAAGTTGTTGAAGAAGAAGTTGCTGACACGACACCACCGATAATCTCTAATCTTAAAATTACCAATGTCGATGATAGCGGTTTTACCGTTTCTTGTAATGTCGAAGATCAGGACTCCGGGATTGATCGGGTTGTTTTTCCCATTTGGACAGCGGTTAATGGACAGGATGATTTAAAGTGGTACACAGCAAGTGTATCTGCTGGTCTTGCTAGTAAACGTATTTCTTATAAAGACTATAATAATGAACGTGGCATTTATATCGTTCACGCTCACGCTTATGATCGGGCTGGACTCTTGGCGATGGACGGAACGGAAGTGATGGCGAAAATTATTGATATAACAAAACCGACAATTTCCAAGCTTGAAATTTCTAATGTCGATGAGTTAGGTTTTACGGTTTCTTGTGAGGTTTATGACCGCGATTCGGGAATTGACCGGGTTGCCTTCCCCATCTGGACAGCGGCTAATGGCCAAGATGATCTGATTTGGCATGAGGCAAATGTAGTCGGTAATATCGCTAGTAAGCGCATTTCCTATAAAGATCATAAGAATGAACGAGACGATTATAACATCCATGTTTATGCTTATGACAAGGCGGGTTTGGTTGAGGTCGATGGGACGAGTATTAAAGTGCCCGAACGCTTGATTAAAGCCTCTTACCGAACTCACGTTCAAAATGTAGGCTGGGAACCAACCTATCGGATTAATGGCGAGACGAGTGGAACCCAGGGCAAAGGGCTTCGGCTGGAAGGTATTGAGCTTTTAACTGATGATCAAGATTATGATTTAAACATTGCCTATGCAACCCATATCCAAAATGTTGGCTGGCAAGAATACCGAAAAAATGGTCAAATGAGTGGGACAGAGGCACAAGGTCTACGGCTAGAAGCCATTCGGATTAAACTAAGTGGAGCCGATGCCAATCGCTTTGATGTCTATTACCGTGTCCATGCACAAAATGTTGGTTGGCTTGATTGGGCTAAAAATGGTGTTGAATCCGGTACAGCCGGTCTTAGCTACCGCCTAGAAGCCATTGAAATCAAGGTTTTGCCAAAAGGAGTTGCACCACCAGGTGAAACCGCGCGGGCTTATATCCAAGGTGTTTAAAAATTTAAGATTAAAAGTCCCACGTTCAGGAGTGAACGTGGGACTTTTTCTTTCAAGGCTTTTTAGAAAGCCCTTATAATATTTTTAACTTTTGGTGCATAGCCAAGGTCAGCGGCCCAGGTTCCGGCTAACTCTTCAACCGATAAGGCCCGGCGTCGCAGCTTATCATTCCACCTGGGATCGACATTATCCTGCTTAAGAGCTTGGTCACTGGCATAACATTTTAAATGCTGGATATGAGCACGGATACCCATTTGAAGACCGGTCGGATCATTGCCATAAGCCTTTGAAAAATCAAAACCGGGCACTCCGCCACCGGTGGCCCCCAGTCCGGCAAAATTAAATTGTTCTACCTTAACATCTTTACCAAATTGCAGGTGGCCGGTTTCAAGCATGGCTTGGGCAAAGGCAACCTCAGCGCGAACACCTTCAGCCTGGGCTTCTTTTAAGTAGAGGTCAACAAAGCTTTCGAGATCAACGCCTAAATCGCTATAGATTTGTGGATACGTTTTACCGGTGCCTTGGTAGTAGGTGACTAATTGACGGGCCGAGACAGTGCTAGCTCCCATAATCGGGGTTTCGACGTAGCGAATGCTGGCTGAGCTGGCCCCTAAAAAGACATAGGCGCCATCCGCTTCAACGCAGTAGCTATGGAAAAGATAAGTCCCACTGTCGCCCCGATGATTTTTAGCATCGACAATTACTTGGTAAGACCCGTCACCCTGCCTAGAAGCTCGATACCATTTGAGATCATCTTGGCCATTTTTCTCACTCCAGCTGGGAATGAGAATCTCCTTGACGCCATTAGGGGATGCTAAGCCGGTAACGATGACAATGGCGATATTGTCATTAACCTGGACCGACAGATCCTTAGCAGTTGCCGGCGTGTAGCTTACTGTCGCCGTGGTATGGGCAAGGAGACTTGCCTGACTAGCGTGATTATAGCCATAGCAGTGAATCAGGTATTTACCGGTATCGTTGTTATGGTCAGCGGTATCAATGGTGACCTGATAGCTATTGTCACTTTGTTTAAGGCCCTTGTACCACTTAAGATCATCCTGGCCATTTTTTTCCGACCAAGTTGGAAAATAGATATCTTTTAGGCCCTCAGGTGCGACAATGCCAGAAACACTTACTCTTATTCTCCGCCCCGAAACACTAGCCGAAAGCCGGTCGGCCTGCATGGGATTGAGACTGATATTAAGGGACTGATGGCCAAGGAAATTATATTTATCATAAGAATCAACACCATAACAGTGAATTCGGTAGTTCCCTTTCTCAAAGCCGTGGTCGCTGACATTAAAGCGCACCTGGTAGCTTCCATCACTTTGCTTGGTCGCGACATGCCATGTCAGATCATCTTGACCATTTTGATCAGTCCAGACCGGGAATAAAACCTTCTTAAGACCATAGGGTGCATCGATGCCCGTAACCTTAGCGGTGATCGATCCATCGCCATTAGAGTCGACTGAGACTTTGCTTGCCCCCATGGCTTTTACACTCATGGTGATAGAGGTCGCATTTAAGAAGTTAAGCTTGCCGTAGGAATCTGTCCCGTAGGCATGAATATGGTACTTGCCCCCATCGTAGCGGTGGTCCTTAATATCAATGCTAGCCTGATAGGCCCCGTCCTTTTGTTTGGTGCCTGGATACCACTTTAGATCATCCTGACTATCACGGTCACTCCAAACGGCGAACGATAAATCTTTAAGGCCGTCAGGGGCGGTGATCTCAGCAAGTGTGACTTTAAATTGAGATTCGCCATTAAGAGTGGCTTTAATCGACTTAGCAACCATTTGATCAACTAAAACTGTCGCACTGGTATGGCCTAAAAAGTCGAGTTTGCCTTGGTCATTTTTTGAGTAGCAATGAATCTGGTAGCGGCCGCCTTGTTTTTGGTGGTCTTCGATGTTAACGACGACTTGGTAACTGCCATTAGCCTGGCGCCTAGCCGAATACCATTTGAGATCGTCTTGGCCATTGTGATCACTCCAAACCGGGAAGAGAATCTCTTTGATGGAACAATTAATCGTTTCAAAATCAGCAGCAGTGAGGGTGATTAAATGCTTAGAGACCTGAGCTTTAATTAATGAAGCGGTGACGCTAGGGGTGTCGTAGCCAAAAAAAGTATTGATGCTTTCGACAATTTGCAGGGTCATTTTTTGCTGGTTATGGTCGTTGGCTAGGGCTAGTGATTCGGCATCATTAGTAACAAAGCCAGCCTCGATTAAGACCGAGGGCATACTGGTTTTACGGGTAATGGCATCGTCTCGCTCAATAATTCGATTGCGGCTGCTGACGTAATCCAGATTTTTAAAGGCATCATTAAATAAATGCGCTAATTCTTTGGAGGCAATGGCAATCGCTGGCGGGCTGGCGTCGAGCGTGGCACTCGAGCCGTCGCCCCAGAGACCGCTTTTTTGATAAATACCGTCGTTATCGACGGATGGGTGATAGGAGGACCAGTAAAACTCATAGCCATTAGCACTGGGAGGCCCTCCATTATGGTGGATACTAACGAGTAGATCAGCCCCCAATTTAGCGGCCGCATTAGTGATCGTCGTTGACGAATTGACTGGGCTTGAAAGGAGGGTTGGCAGACTTCTGTTTTCTGGAATTTGATGGCTGAGCATGGCATTGTAGCCATGTTCTCTGAGGCTAGCGACAACTTTTATCGACAGGGCATTGTTAAGGCCGACCTCGGTGATGCCAGTTGTTTTATTAACGGCGCCACTGTCTTTTCCAGCTTGATGGCCGGGATTGATGACAATAATTTTATCGGCAGCCAAAACAGGAGGGCCTGGAAAAAAGACGAGTGCCAGGAGGATTAAAGTAATTATAATTAGGGGTTTTTTTAAATATTTTAGGGTATCCATTAGTAGTTCCTTTCCTTATTATTTGATAATTATCTTCAGATATACTTGTAACAAAGATATCACGAGAATGTAAAGCTGTCAACTGGCGATAGTAGTAGAAAAAAGAATGATATCTTTTTATTAAGATATAGGGTAAAATAAAGACATAAATGAATGAATAGGAGGAATTATGAATCAAATTAAAAAAAGTTTACTCAAACGAATGGGTGTCCTGATAATCGTGCTTTTTATTCTCCTGTTTTTGACCTATGTGATCTTTTCAAACCAGTTGATTCATAATTTTTTCGAAGATGAGATCCAAAAAAACTTATTAAAAGATGCGCGCCAAATTGCGACAGAAATTGACGGCTTTGTCGGTGAAAATAAAGAAGTTGTCGAGCAAATGAAAACGAATGAAGATTTTTTAGTGATTATGCGAGAGCTTAATAATCAAGGTGAAAAACGATCTCATCCCCTTTATGGGCGGATCCTAACAAGTCTCAATCGGATTAAGGAAAGTGATCAAAATATTTCTTTGGTCTACCTTGGCCTAGCTCGGGCAAACGAAATCATTTCAACAGTGGAAGCCTATGATCCCGATGAAAATTTTGTTTTGGCTAAGAGAGACTGGTATAAAGAGGCGGTAGAAAAAAAAGAAGCGATTGTTTCAAAACCCTATCAGGATTTAGTCACTGACGGTTGGGTGGTCACAATCTCAACACCGGTTTACGAAGATGAAAAACTGCTGGGTGCCATGGCAATTGATTTAAAAATTGAAGATGTTTTTGCCTTAATGGAAAGTTTTCAAATCGGTGAGAATGGTCAAACATTTTTATTAAATAAA
This sequence comes from uncultured Lachnospiraceae bacterium, assembly GCA_964632785.1. Lineage (GTDB taxonomy): Bacteria > Bacillota > Clostridia > Eubacteriales > Eubacteriaceae > Acetobacterium. Next base: position 7,509 of record CAZWEU010000038.1, read on the forward strand.
AAGGGTGAGAACTTTTACCAACCCTACGGGGCGAGCAGACCGCTTGAAACGGGCATGGAGAGGCAGGCCTTTCTCAAGGTTTTTAATGGCGATGGATCAAATCAGGCTGGGTCCGATTATTTGGAATATGTCTACGCCGATGACACTGACTACTACGCCTATGCTTCGGCCAAGAATACTAATTTAATTGTTGGAAGCCTAGTCCCTAAAGACCAAGCCTTAGCCTCTATACAACGTTTTAGTCTCCTTAACATGCTAACATTTTTAGTTTTTTTAGCTATTATCAGTCTTTTTTTATATTATTTTTCAAACCGGATTTCGCGGCCAATAATACGAATAAGCGACCAAGTGGAAGCCATGGGCGAAAACAATTGGAAGCTTGATTTTCCTGAAGCCTATTTTAAGCGCGAAGATGAAATTGGAACATTAGTCCGCGGTCTTCATTTGATGAATATCAATGTAAACCAGTACTTAGATGAGAGTATCAGGCAAAATACGCGCTTAAATGATGAAATAAAAAACCGTAAAGATATTCAGTATCACTTGGAATTAATTCTAGAATTGATTTCATTTAGTAGCGAGGGGATCTTTATTATCGATGAACATTTTTCATGCATTTTTGTTAACCAAGCCTTTAGTGAATTAGCGCATTTTACAGAAAATGAATTAGAGGGCCTTAACTTGCGGGAAGAAAATTTATTTATCAGCCAGGAGATCGTTAAGGAGTTAGAGGAAAACAAAGTTTGGTTCGGCGAGATTAAGCACTTTTTACCATCAATGATGACGGAGGTAATTTTATTCCTCAAGCTAACCGAGGTAAAAAACAATGATCAGATTTATTATATTGGGAATTTAACGGACATTACAGAAGAAAAGCTAATTCGAAAAAGTATTTATCAATTAAAATATTTTGATGCCTTAACGAATCTTTATAATAAGACTTACTTTGATGAAATTGTCTGGACCTTGATTGAAAAAAAATGTGCAAAAGGGTCGATTTCTGCCCTAATCATTATCAATATCGATAATTTCCGCCTAATCAATGAGGCCAAGGGTTATGAATATGGTAATCAAATTTTAATTGCCCTTGGCAAGAAGTTAAAGAAATGCGCCGAAGAAAGTGATGTTTTGGCACGCCTTGGGAATGATGAGTTTGCTGTTTTTAAGACAAAGCTTTCGACTGAAGAAGTACTTTATGAGAAGCTCGATATCTTAACGACCTTTCTCCAAGAGCCGCTCTTGATCCAGAATGAATCTCAGACGATTGATGTCAGTATGGGCATTAGTTTTTATCCAAATGATGCTGATGATTATCTAAAGCTCCTTAAAACGGCCACCTCAGCTCTTAATAATGCCAAATCAGATGTCGAAAGGACCTTTGTCTTTTACAACCAAGAAATTAACCAGCGGTCAATCTCTAAATATGAAATTGGTAATAGTTTACGAAAGGCCTTAAAGCGCAATGAGTTTTTTCTTTATTATCAGCCTCAGATCGATTTAATTTCTGGGCAAATCGTTGGTGTCGAAGCCTTAATTCGCTGGAAACGAAAGGGGGAGATCATCTCACCGGATGTCTTTATTCCGATTGCTGAGGAATCAAAATTAATTATTCCAATTGGCGAATGGGTCCTTAAAGAGGCTTGTCAATTTGCCAATCGCCTAAATAAAATAGGCTATTCCATTGAAATGGCAGTTAATCTATCGCGGTTGCAATTTAAAGCCCCTTATATTATCGACCTGGTCAAATCAGTGTCTACGGAGACGGGTCTGCCCCTTCGCTTGTTAGAACTTGAAATAACCGAGCGGGTCTTGATGGACAATGAGCAGGAATGCCGGCAGATTATTGACCAATTAAAGGCTCAAGGGGTTACCATTGCCATTGATGATTTTGGGACCGGCTATTCATCGCTAGCTTATTTAAACAAATTTAATGTCGATAAGATAAAAATTGACCGTTCCTTTATTAAAGATATTCCCACTCAAGATAAGGGTGTCATTGCCAAGGTAATCATTGATTTAGCTGAAGGTTTAAATCTCTCAGTGATAGCTGAAGGGGTTGAAACAGAGAAACAGAGAGCCTTTTTACTAGAAAACAAGTGCATGGAAGCCCAGGGTTTTCTTTTTTCAAAACCATTATCAGAAGAGGCATTACTCGATTATTTAAAAGAAGTGAATATTAGTGATTAGAGGGGATAAAAAAAGAGCACCGCGGTGCTCTTTTTTAGTAGATAATATTTTTTAAGTTTTGAATTTGGCTTTTCATTTCCTCTGAAATATCATTGAGTAAGTGTAGTTTTTCACTCACTGCGTCCATGGAAGCTTGGTGTTCACCGACGATTTTCTCCGATTTCATCGCTTCACGCTCAACCGCATTCATACTGGTAACCAGATTATCGAGGATATTTTCAATTTTCTTAGCAGAATCGACACTCATTACGGCTAATTTCTGCACTTCATCGGCAACGACATTAAAAGCCCGACCAAATTCACCGGCTCGGGTCGCCTCAATGGCAGCATTTAGGCCGAGTAAATTGGTTTGAGTGGCCACATCGCGAATAAATCTTAAAATTGCATCGGTTTCTTTAACCTTGTTCTTAGATTGGCTGGATGATTCAAGCAAATCAGAAGAGGTTTGATTAAGGGCGTCGATTTGAGTGACGAATTCACCGGTCATGATGGTGACCGCCTGGATATTTTTAAGCAGGTCCTCGGTCAGGGATTGGAATTTTTCGGTTTCATTGGTTAGCGTTTGGTTATGGTGGCCCATCCGCGAAATGGTATTGGCAAAAACATAGAGCATCTCGGCTGCGGCATCAATTTGTTGGCGAGAGACGATGGGAACCTTGCGCAAGGCATTGATATATTCTTCCTCATTGACCCCGATTTCGCGGGCAATCCGGCGAAAATAAGCTTCATTTGGAGGGGCATCAAGCACTTGTCCACCAAGGATCGCCCCGATTTCGATCCCGTTGACGATAATGGGAGCTGCAAAATCAACCAGTCCAGCGTGACAGGAATAAACGGCTGGTCGGCCGCTAGCGGCCGCTTTTTTCCCACCATCGACATCACACTTTTCGCAACGTTCGCCTCCAAGATCAGTCCCTCTAGTGTACTTCATGCAAAAATCGGTAAAATTGCTGGGCTCAGTGATCGATCCCTTTTCATTATCCACAGATACACTAGCCATGCCCGTGGCCGCTGAAAAGCTATCTTGAAATTGCTGTAACATATTTAGGTCGATCAGGTCTTCGACGTAATAATGTGATTTTTTTTCCATTAAATCATGCCTCCAATAGTAAATTTTATCATGGTAAAAAGGTTCCTATCATTTTTAAACTAAGATTATTCTATCACTTAAATGAAGGCTTGTCATTGATAATCCCAATAAATTAAAAAAAAGGGTAAAAATAGCCTATCACCGGCCCTTTAATAACGGCCGACAACCCTACCAACAATTCGTACCTCATCATACTGGCTAGGTAAGATTGGGTCATAGCTTGGGTTAAAGGAGAGAAACTCGTTTTTTTGATACTGCTTAATAAAGCCGTCCCCATTGATGACGATAATACCGACATCACCGGGATGAAGGGAGTCGACGGGCTCAACAAAGACGATATCATTTTGATAATAGACCGGCTCCATACTGTGGCCGGTGACGCGAATGGCGTACTTGGCTTTGGCGGGAATGGTTTGGGCGGGAAAGGATTTAAAGTCATATTGGTCGGAATCTAAATAATTCCCGATCCCGGCAGAAGCGGCTAATACGTAAAGGGGAAGGTCGCGCGAGCGCTCACCAAAGATTGGTTGGTCGTGATTTTTTTCGTAGTTTAACAAGGCCTTCAAATGGCTCATGAGCAGATCTTTGCCGGCATCAGACAGGTCTTGATAGTGATTAATGAGGTCAGCTTCATCATCACTAGGTAAAAGTCCTTTTTCTGATATAGGAATGATGGTGACCTGGTGGTTAAAAGCGCCGACCACCGCTTTCAAGGTATCATATTTGGGATTGGTCGTTTCCCCTGATAATAATTTATGGACGGTGGGAAGGGGAATCCCAGACCGCTGTGACATTTCTTGGGCAGTCAATTTTGACTGGTCTTTTAATTGGCGTAATAATTGCTGTAACATAAAATCACCTCAGGCTTATTATAATAGATGGAGAAGGAAAAGACAATAAAATTATCATTAAAGATCATAATCGATAAAAAAGCTTGACAAATTATCACAAAGGATTATATTATAAAGATATAAATCATAGATGATAATAATGAGGGTGAAGAATGGAAACGACGATCCTGCACTGTGACATGAATAGTTTTTATGCTAGTGTGGAGGCGCTCTACCACCCGGAATTATCCGGCCGGCCACTAGCAGTAGGCGGTAACCTCAAGCAGCGTCATGGGATTATCTTGGCTAAAAATGAAGAGGCCAAAAAAGCTGGGGTAAAAACAGGGGAAACACTGGCTCAGGCCCAGCTTAAATGCCCAGACCTGGTCATGGTCCTTCCTAATTATCGGCGTTATTTACGCTTTTCAAAATTAGCGCGAAAAATCTATCATTCCTATTCTGATCGCATTGAAGCCTTTGGCCTAGATGAAGCTTGGATTGACGTGACCCATAGTCAAGTTTGCCGCGGTTCAGGCATGGATATTGCCAGAGACATTAGTAAAAGAGTTCAAGAAGAGTTGGGTTTAACCCTATCGATTGGCCTATCCTTTAATAAGATCTTTGCTAAATTTGGGTCCGACTATAAAAAACCCAATGCCATTACCGTTATTGATCGCCATAATTATCAAAAAATTGTTTGGCAAGAGGAGGTGGGGGCCCTCCTTTATGTAGGTGAGGCGACCAAGAAAAAGCTAGCCAAGTATGGCATTCGAACCATTGGCCAACTGGCCAAGAGTTCACCTGATTTTTTAAGCTTAATCCTAGGCAAAAGGGGGGTGGTTTTATGGGAGTTTGCCAATGGCTTGGACCAGAGCCCTGTTAAAGTCTATGATGGCAATCAGAATCACCGGATTATTAAGAGCATCGGCAATAGCAAAACGACCCACCGCGACTTGGAGAATTTCCGAGACGCAAAAATAATGATCTACAATCTAGCAGAAAGTGTTGCTATGCGCTTAAGGGAGAGTGATTGCCTCTGCCAATGCGTCAGCATTGACCTGCGCACTAGTGGGCTAGAGTCCTTTAGCAGACAAGAAAGACTGGCAAAACCATCGGACCTGACAAGGGAAATTGCTGAATCGGGGCTTGGCCTTTTTCAAAAAAATGATCGTTTTACCAGTTGCCGTAGTCTTCGTTCAATTGGGCTTAGGGTATCAGACTTAGTTGATAATAAAGTGGCAATCCAATTGGATCTTTTTAATCAGGAGGAAAAACGCCGGCGCTTAGGACGACTCGATCAAACGACTGATGATTTAAAAAGACGCTTTGGAAATTTAGCGATTACTAGAGCCGTCACCCTTGGCAGTGACCTGAGTCAGACGGATATGAAAAAAGATCATATTATTTATCCAGTTAGTTATTTTTAGGGAAAAGAGGGCATTAATGCAAGTAAAAAGACGGAAGAAGTATATTAATGTGATTGTTCGCTTTGAAGAGACGGGCAAAATGACGCCACTAGAGATTCATTGGCCAGATGGCCGGGTTTTTTTAATTGATCGGATCCTCGAGATGCGACCGGGTGTTTCCCGCAAAGTCGGCGGCCAAGGGATTCGCTATCTTTGCCGGGTTAAAAACCAAGAAGTTTGCCTCTACTATGAAGAGGGAAAATGGTTTGTAGAAGAAAAAGTAGGTCCCCCTTAAAGGAAACCTACTTTTGAATGATGTTTTTATGAGATGGCGTTGACAAGGTTTTTCATGGTGTCAAGATCAAAATCTTCCAGGCACAAAAGAGAGTAGCTATAACTATCAGTTTGCCAAGTGGCGAGTCCTTCCTTATTGTCATTGTACTGATAAAAAATAAGATTGTCGCGTTCGTCCATGATTGTTTGCCCATTAGCAAAGTTTGTGTAGACACCAGAAATGTCGACATCTGTGATTGGTCCTTTGCGGCTGGTATATTCCAGTGAATCATAGATAAAACTGACCTGAGCTGTCGCCTGAGCAATGGTAAAATAAGTCAGGTCATCAGCTCCATTGGGTAGGCTGTCAAAAGTAAAGCCGATTTGCTCTTCGATGGCGGCAAGGGATTCTTTTTCCGCCATGGGGTTGGTTATTTCGGCTTCTTGGTCCTTGGCTGTACAGGCAGAAAAACTGATAAGCATCAAGGCCACTAAGCTAAGGGTTAAAAAAATCTTTTGTTTCATTTTGAATCCTTTCGCAGTGAAATCAAAGGGGGCAGTCCTGGTCTTTTTTCTTATGGGTGAAGAGTGCTTGGCCGCTGGCATAATCGGCTACGCATTGGCCATGACCGAGCAGTTTGTATTTGTAGCTAAGTAAACCATCAAGTCCGACCGGACCCCGAGCGTGGAGTTTGGAGGTACTGATGCCAACTTCGGCGCCAAAACCAAAGCGGAAGCCGTCGCTAAAGCGGGTTGAGCAATTCCAAAAAACACCAGCCGAATCAACCAAGGTCATAAAGGTCTGAGCTATTTTAGGGTCTTCGGTAACAATTGCATCGGTATGACCGGAACCATAGGTATTGATATGGTTAATGGCAGTGGTAAGATCGGGGACGACGCGGATGGAAAGGGTATAATCCAAGTATTCGGTTTTCCAATCAAGGTCACTGGCGGCTTCAAGCTTAATAATTTTTTGGCTGGCCTCATCGCCCTTAAGGCGGACTGTGCCAAGGGCCTTTTGCAGGGGCGGAAGCAGGGCATGGGCAATTGATTCATGAACCAGAAGGGTTTCAAGGGCATTGCAGGCAGCTACGTATTGGGTCTTGGAATCGACAATGAGTTTAATGGCCTTATCGATGACGGCATCATCACTGACATAAAGATGGCAAACCCCATCGGCATGGCCCATAACGGGGATATTGGAATTATTCATAATATATTGGACAAAGTCATTAGACCCCCTAGGAATGATCAAATCAATATAGTGGTCGAGGGCTAACATGGCGGTCACCTCATCCCGGCTTTCTAGATTTTGAATCCAGCCACTAGGAATACCCACGGCACTTGTTTCGATAACGTGACTTAGAAGACGATTGGTTTCCAAGGCTTCGCTGCCACCTTTTAACAAGACCGCATTGCCGCTTTTTAAGCAAAGGGTGGCGATTTGCACAAAAGCATCGGGCCGTGATTCAAAGATAACGCCAATAACACCAATCGGACAGGTGACCCGATAAAGATCAAGGCCTTGGTCTAATTCGGTAGCTAAACGAGTGGCACCGAGCGGGTCGTCTAAATCGACAAGACTGTGAATTCCTTCGATAACACTGTTAATGGTATTCTCATCAAAGACCAGCCGCTTGAGTAGGGGTTTGTCGAGTCCCTCTTCTTCACTTCGTTTTAAATCAAGTTGATTGGCGGCGAGGATCTCGTCCTTATGGTCTTTGAGTCCTCTGGCAATGGCTAAAAGCGCCTCATGACGTGTTTTGGTATCGAGTGCTGCTAATTGAATGCCGGCATCTCGGGCAATTTTACCACGTTTTTCCATCTTCATATCCTTTCTACCTCCTT
>CAZWEU010000039.1:0-14641 GCA_964632785.1 uncultured Lachnospiraceae bacterium
AAGCCGCATAATTTAAAACATTATCCGTAAGTCCGGATTTTAGGGTTCACATCAGGATATTCCTAAGTTTGAAATGATTGTGGTAATAGTAAAAAATAAAGATAATTAAGATCCCCAGGGCGGCGTAGTCTGTTTGAAGGACTTGGCTGATGAGCATGCCGGCTAGGGGGACCAGCCACCTAATCTTCGTTTTTCCATCAAGGCGATCAAAAAAAGTGATCGTTAAAAGGCCGATAAAGAGGGTCCAAAAAACATTCTGCTGAGAGAAGTCAAAGACCTGGCCAGACTGGGCCAGATCAAAGGGAATTTCCGAGACTAAGGCAAAAACACCCATTTGGAGGCTATATTTTTTTAAATTACTGGTGTGAAAAAAGCCTTCAACCAGGAGAAAGGTAAAAAGCGGGAAGGCTATTCGGCCGATCAATCTTAAGATGATGTTGACTTGAAAAAGGTCATAAGGCAGACTGGCCCCGCCTTGGGCAAGATAGGGGGCTAATAAAAAGGCCCCGACATGGTCGATAAGCATAGTGACAATAGCAAGCCATTTTAACGCACTCCCGCTTAAGCCTTTCTTAACAGGGGGATCAGACGTGACCACTTGATTGCAAGCGATCCTTACATTGTTCATGATAGCGATCTCCTCTTCTCGATTAGTCCTTGCTGGCCTTTTTCTTTAGGGCTTTTTCCTCATACATCTTCTGGTCGGCGGTCGCCATGGCATGGTCGAGGCAGGCCGACTCACCCTGACAAAGACCAATGCCAAAGGAGACCGATAAAAAGTTCTCCCCCTCTTTAAGGGTCTGGTTATAGGCATCAATCTCTTCTTTGATCCGCTTTAAAATAAAGTCAGCCGTTTGCTCATCGGTCTTAGGAAATAGCAAGATAAATTCATCGCCACCGATGCGAAAGAAGGCATCCGAATCCCGCAGGGCCCGGCGGATGACTTGGGCACACTTAATAATGTGGGCATCCCCGGCCCCGTGGCCTTGGCGGTCATTAATTTGTTTAAGGTTATCAATATCGGCCATGATTAGGGCCGATGGAAACCAGTTTTTCTCAACAATTTGGGCCAGTTGCTGGTCCAGAGCCAGGCGATTATGGGCTCTTGTTAAGGGGTCGCGGTAGCTTTGTTCCTTTAAATCGGCCTCGCGTTGGGACAAGGATTGGCGCATGTTTTCCATGGCCCCGGCTAAGTAGCCAATCTCATCATCGGTCCTAACCGCAATGGCTTGGCCTAAATCACCCAATTCCAGTTGGCGGACCCTTTGCTCCAGGTAAAGGAGGGGCCTTAGCAAATAGCCCATGACCAGCCAGAGCAAGGAAATCCCCACCAAGGCGGCCAAGACCCCATAGATAAGATATTTTCTGGTATAGCCACGCTGGAGGGCAATTAAGTCGCGGTTATCAAAAACCCGTTTTAAATAATACTGGTAGTTCCCCTGATAATCGTTAATGGGAATCAGTTGGATTAGATAAGGTGGACTTTCGCTGGTATGGACTTGGCCCTGAGTAAGGCTTAAGGCTAGGGTCTCAGTGATTTCTAGGGGATGGTGGTCGGCTTTGCTGGTCCCTTCCAGCAAGGTATTTTGGCCCAAGGCGTATAAGTACCATTCACCGCCACTGACATTTTTAAAAATGGTCAAGATCCGATTCTCGATTTCCATGCCCAGCTCGATACTGCCCAGATAGACATTGTCATTATAGATGGGGGTGATGTAGCGGATAAATAAACCATGCTGGCACTCTTCGATTCCCTTGATGGGCAGATGACGGGGGTCGGCATTGATATCGACCACCATGTTCGGCCGACAAGGGGATTTGGTCTCATCCGGCTCATCATAGAGATTTAAAAGCGACCGATTGTCAGGAAGGTAAAAATGGAATTCATCGATTCCCACTTTTGTTAGCCTATCAAAGGAGTCTAAAACCAGGCCCGCTAGGGCCTGACCGTCTGCTAAGGCCATGGCCTCAATAATGGCTGGGCTATGGGTCATTTGGGCTAAACTGCTTTCTAGAATTTCATAACTGACTTTAAAACGGCGGTCAATGGTATCGACCGCAATTTGGTTTAAGTCTTCTTGCTTCATCTGGATGATGGCTTGTTGGTTTTGGTTGGCACTATAAATTAAGGCGATAATAATGACCAGCAGGATGATCGCTGCCAGGAGGGTGACCTTGAAGGTTAAGGACTTGTATAAGGGAATTGACCGTTTCATAGATACCTCGGTTGATTGTAGTAAAAATATTCTCACACAGGCAGGGTCAGCTGTCAATAGTAATTAGGCTAAATCTTTTTGACCTGCTTGGGATCGCGCCAGATGTGGATGATACCGTCTTGGTGTAATTTAACGATGATGGTGATGACAATGGGCAGGCCCAATAAACCGATGGCCCCAAAATACTTAACCCCTAAAAACATAGCGATTAAAGTGATGAGGGGATGAAGGCCAATCGAGTCGCCAACCACCCGGGGCTCGAGGATACGACGAATAACCGTGATGACCCCGTACAAGATGGCCAGACCAATGGCATCGGGCAGGTTGCCATTGAAAAACTCAATGATCGCCCAAGGAACGAGGATGGTTCCGGTCCCTAAGATGGGGAAGATATCGACAATGGCGATAATTAAGGAAATGCCAAGGGCATTTTTGTAACCCATGATGGTCAGGCCGATGGCCGACTCGACAAAGGTGATCGATAATAAAATCCCATAGGCCTTAAAGAAATTAAGGGCCACATCGACGCCATTTTGCTTAATGGCTGAAAATAATTGGCGGTTTTTATCGGTGACTTGGTAATTTAAAAAGCCGGTTATTTTATCGTAGTCTAAGGCGATGATAAAGGATGAAATAATGGTAAAAAAGAAGCTTAATAAAAAGCTGGGCAGGGTTTTAGCCATTGATGTCAGCAGATTAATGGCGCCCGATGAAAAGCCACGGACGATATTACCCACTTGCTCAACAATGCTTTCATCAAATTGTTCGATCACGTCAATGATCTCCGGATTGATCCGGTAGAAAAGATTGGTGGTCCAAGCGGTAAATTGATTGATCAGGGGCTGGAGGTCCGAGGCATAGAGGCGGGGTAAGTCTTCAAAAAGATCTCTTAGCATGGTGAAAGCCTTTAATAAGGCAAAAAACAAGCCGGTCCCAATCAGGCTATAAAAGAGCAAGAGGACGATCAGGGCCAGGACCTTATTATTGATCTTGATGGTCCGGTGAAGCCATTTTATGGCTGGCCTGAGGGCAAAGGCAATGACAAAACCAAGGACGAAGGGAAAGAGGACGCCTAAAAAATATTTGGTGATCAGGTAGGCAATGACCAGGATCAGGGAAAAATAAATAATTTTAATAATAAATTCTTTTTTCTGTTCGGTTTTCATAAAAGCACTCCTTAAGATTATCGTAACTTATTCTATTAGTATACCCTTTTTACCGTGAATAATCATTGTCGGACCAGCCCCAGCGTGATAAAATAAGCCGAGATCATCCTTAGTGATGCCTTGATTTCGCGGATTATCGCCCAAACCTGTCGCCAGCCCGGTCTCTCAACGGTTTACACCGAGCTACTCGACTTTGGTGGGGATGAAATCTATTTTAGTGAACACCCGGAAGTGGTGGGAAAAACCCTAATTATTACACCCTGGTTGAAGCGGCCAGGCGGAGGAATGAAATCGTCATTGGCTATGTCCTTGGGGCCCAGCAGAATGACCGGCAAAATAATTATGGCATTTATATCAATCCGGAAAAGACCACTATCCTTAATTTGACTGCTGAAGATAGCTTAATCCTCATTGCTGAAGATTAAAATAGCACCCGAAAGACTGAGTCTTTCGGGTGCTATCTTTTTGGTCTTTTTAAATTTACTTAAGTAAGTTTTTAGCCTCTAAGACCCGGCTAAGTTCTTGGCCAATAACCCGGGTCAGCTGGTTTAATTCAATGTTCTCACCATTAAGACCTTGGTACCAGCCGTTGGTGAAAAGATCCCCGGCGCTTTCTTTTACCAAGCCACCCAGGCCACTGTAAATCTTGGCGATGGTGATGGTCGTGCCGGTTAAGGAAACTTGGATCAAGTACTTGTCAACCGGGGGAAATTGGATGCAGTGCATGATGCCTTTGCCGGTTAGAAAAGGCTCACCGGAAGGGTAAGACCCTTCTTTCATGATCTCGACGAGTTCCTCATAGGTCATTTTGCGATTGAGCTTGACCTTGTCATAACCCTTGACGATATCGGTCGAGCTTTTCTTAAATTTTTCAAACAATCCCATGCTTACGGCCTCCTTTTTAAAGTTTATTTGTAAGTCGCAGTCGGCTCACCATCATCAAACATGATTGTCAATTCGGAAATGGTAAAAAGATCGATCTCACTCCATTGGATGGCTTCGCCCTCAGCGTCTTCAACGGCTAAATCCCAATATTGCTCGTCAACATCGCTATTAAAGACAATTTCAGTGGAGGCACCATCGGCAAGGGTGTTGCTGGCCAGAAGATCATCGCCCCACTCTTCAGCCGTTGATGGGGAAAGGTAAACGCCGTAGATTTCAACGCCGGTTTTGTTAACCAGGGTAAAATCTTGTGAGTACACTTCTTCGTCTGATGATGAGGTTGACTCGTCATCAACAAGGTCACCACCACCGCCACAGCCGGCAAAAATAAAGACTGATAAAGATAGGACCAATAAAGCAAGCAATAATTTTTTTCTTTTCATTTCAAAAACCTCTTTTCTTCTTTTCTAGTTATTTTCATTATAGCGACTAATGACCAAAGGAGCAACAAGCCTTGGCGATTAAAAGCTCTGTTTGGCGAAGTGGTTTACATGTAAATAAATTGAAGAATCGTGGTAAATATGGTAGACTATAAAAAATTGCATAATTAGCGGAGGACATCATGATTACGATTGGAGTATGTGAAGATCAAGAGGCCGATCTTGAGATGATTTGTCATTATATTGAGCAATATGGCCAGGCCAACCAGCAAGACTATAGGATTCTTGGCCACTCGTCAGGAAAAGAGTTTTGGCAGACCTATGAATCTTACGATTATAAGATTCTATTTTTAGATATTTATTTAGACGACACCACCGGCATAGCTATTGCCCAAAAGTTGCGGGCCTTAGGCGACCGGTGCGCCTTGGTTTTTATGACCTCGAGCAGGGACCATGCCATTGAAGGCTTTGAGCTAAGGGCCCTACACTACCTGATCAAACCCATTAGCAAGGACTTGGTTTTTAAAGCCATGACCGCCTGTGCCGACATTTTAGCAAAAGATAGGGTCTATATGACCATCCAAGATGGTAAATTAAAGCAGCGCATCTATTTAAAGGAGATCATCTATATCGAAGTCTTTGACAAGGTCTCGCTGATTCACTTGCAAGACCAGGTTATTAAAACCTATACCCCCTTGTCGCAATTGGAAAAGCAATTAGGCGGCGACCCTTTTTTACGTTGCCACCGCTGCAGCATCGTTAACATGCTTCACATCAAAGAATTTACCGCCACCGACTTTATCATGACAAATGGGGACTGTGTTGGCATTTGCAAAGTTGATAGTGTTGACATTCGCCAGCATTATCTGGATTTTACCTTTGACCAGCTTAGGGGGGATCGTTTTGGGACCTGACCAGATCAACATTATTTTGGGGATTACCTTATCGATTCTCCCCTATTTTATTTTAGCCTTTATCCCGGTTTGGGACCAACTGCGCTTTTCCAGAAAAACAGTCGTCTTACTGGGCTTTTCTTGTATTTCCCTAAACATTCTCTCGGTCCTGGTGATTGTCGCCCTTTTTCCCAATTGGGCCAGCCTGCGCTTTTTTCACTCGCTTTTTTTTCTCCTTTTATATATTGGCCTTTATCTTGTCTTGGTCCGGGGGGCTGGATCAAAACTGCTTTTTATTGCCCTTTTAATAAAAAGTTATGCTGATTTTGTCGTCAATATGGCTAAGTTTTTCGAGCTAAATCTGTCGGTTGGCGAGGATGGGTCCTATTCTCTTTATTTTAATCTTTTTCAAGGCCTGATCTTGCTTGTGACCTATCCACTGGTTTGGTTGTTTTTTAGGGACAAGGTCAAGCAGGTCGTCCAGACCTATAACAAGGCTTGGCGCTTTATTTGGATCGTCCCCCTCGTTTATTACATTATCAGCCTGTCCTTTGCCGCCATGGATCTGGCCTTGATTGCCCAATGGCAGTTTTTAGTTTTTAACCTGACGGCTTTTTTTGGCTTCCTACTGATTTATTATGTGGTGATTATTATGCTTGAGCAAGCCGAGGAAAATGTTATCCTGTCTGAAAAAAACAAGATTATCGGTCAGCAACTGGTCTTGCAGAAAAAATATTATCAAAAATTTGGCGATTGGATTGACGTTACCCGTAAAAGCGAACACGACCTTAAGCATCATTTAAATACCCTAAAAGGCCTGATCGACCACGACCAGACAAGCCAAGCCCGGGTCTACATTGAGTCCTTAGTTACGGGGCAAGCGGATCTTGCGACCATCCGTTATTGTAATAATGATGCCCTTAATGCCTTGCTGGGCTACTATGCTAAGCTGTGTGATCAGGAGGCCATCGGCTTAAAACTACAGATGGTGGTTCCGGCCGATTTCTTTGTTGACGACTTAGATTTATGCGTGGTCGTCGGTAATCTCTTGGAAAATGCCATTGAGGCCAGTCGCAAGATGAAAAGTGGTGAAAGAAAGATTGACGCCGCCGGCCAAGTGGTTGGCAAGCAATTCTACCTGACTGTCGATAACCGCTTCGATGGCCAAGTAAAAATGAAAAATGGCGATTATTTGTCATCAAAACGCCGCCATAGCCGGGGGGTGGGCCTGTCCTCGGTGACTGATATTGCACGTAAATATGGGGGCCAGGCCGATTTTAAGGTCGAGGCTGGTCTTTTTAAGGCCTCAGTCATGATGCAAGCGCAAGCTTAAGTTAGGGAAAAACACTTCCATTTTGGAGGTGTTTTTAATTGTTAGGGGAAAATGTTTGTAATTGCTAAATGATATCAAGTATAATAAGGAAAAAGGGTGAGATAATGGAATTGCCACAGGCATTTAAAGAAAAGATGAAAAAATTAATGGGCGATGACTACCGGGCCCTGATGAAAAGCTATCAGGCCGAGCCGGCAAAGGGGATTAAGATTAATAGCTTAAAAAGTTTGTCAAAGGATCTGGATTTGCCCTTTGCGACGTGGCCGGTCCCCTGGTGTCCGGAAGGTTTTTATATTGAGCCGGCGGTGCGACCGGGCAAGAATCCCTTTTACTACGCCGGCCTTTATTATGTTCAGGAGCCGACCGCCATGGCGGCGGTCCAAGCCCTGGATGTAAAGCCGGGTGACTGGGTCCTTGATCTTTGTGCAGCCCCGGGGGGCAAGGCCATTCAAATGGCCATGGCCTTAGAGGGGAAAGGCTTACTCGTAGCCAATGAGCTGGTTAATTCCCGGGCCGGTATCCTGTCGTCAAATATCGAGCGCATGGGCATTGCTAATGCCCTAGTGACCAATGTCTTTCCCGAACATTTGGTCGCCGGCTTTTATGAGAAGTTTGATAAAATCCTAGTCGACGCCCCCTGTTCGGGCGAAGGCATGTTTCGAAAAGATCCCGGGGCCTTGGCTGATTGGAGCCTTGACCGGGTGGATCGCTGTGTCGGCAAGCAAGAGAAGATTTTAGAAACGGCCAGTAAGCTTTTAAAACCCGGTGGAACCTTGGTCTATGCCACCTGTACTTTTTCACCGGAAGAAAATGAACAGGTGATTGAAGCCTTTCTAGAAGACCAGCCATATAAGCTAGAAAAGATCGATTTACCAGGCCTAAATGATCGGGGCCGGGTTGAGTGGACCAAAAAGGCCTTGAGGGCGATTGAAAAAACCCTGCGAATCATGCCCATGCATGTTAAAGGCGAGGGTCATTTTATTGCCAAACTTAAAAAGACCGCCTCTCAGGCCTTGGAAAAAGAGAGAAAGACCTCGGGCAAAGTCCGCCTTCAAAGGGCCAAGGCCTTGGATCTAGGTGACTACCGGGCCTTTAGCAAGGACTATCTTAAGACCGCCTATGATGAAAATTTGTATCTCTTGGACAAACACCTCTATCAGCTGCCGGCGGGCCTTGACCTTGACATGCTGGCCGGCTTAAAAATCCTTCGACCGGGCCTGCATTTGGGGACTTTTAAGACCAAGCGCTTTGAGCCGAGCTATGCTTGGGCCATGCACTTAAAAAAAGACGATTTTCAAAATACCTATGATCTGGCCGACGACGACCAAGCCTATTTATATTTAAAGGGGCAAGTCTTAAGTGGGGCCGCCCAGAAAGGTTGGAATCTGATGGTCTACCAGGGCCACCCCTTAGGTTTTTCCAAGGCCAGTGAGGGGATGATGAAAAACCATTACCCCAAAGGCTTGCGGATTAAAAAGAAATAGGAGAGATAAGGATGGATGAGAAAAAGATCAGTGAAGCAGGGATCCACCCCTCGGCAATTTTAGCCGACTCCTGCCTCATTGCTAAGGGGGTCGTCATTCAAGCCGGGGTCATTATCGGTGGTCAGGTGGAGATTAAGAGCGGGTGTCTGATTGGGACCGGCGTCATTATTGAAAAGGAAAGTATCCTCCACGAAAATGTCAGCCTGGCCCCCGGGGTTATTGTCGGGGAAAAAGTCGAGATTGGCCCCGGCAGCCAAATCGGTATGGGGGCGCGGATCAATAATCAGGTTAAAATCGGCCCTAAGATGGTGGTTAGAATGGGCGAGATCGTCGTTAAAGATATGGTTTATAAAATGGTCTTTAAAGGCGGTCACTGGACCTATCGTGAAGACCAGTTAAATTCCAAAGAAAAAGAGGACAAAGAATGAATGAAAAAGAATTCACCGCTTTAAAAGAAGCCATCGCGAAAAAGGAGCCGATCTTGGTATCGGGCTGTTTATTGGGCATGATGATTAATTATGAAGAAAAAGGCCACTTGATTGAGGAGCTTAGGGCCCTGCTACTTAGCGGTCAGGCCATCGCCGTTTGTCCTGAGGTCTTAGGGGGCCTACCGACACCGCGCGATCCCGCGGAGATTCAAGTGGCTGATGGGGGCAAAAAGGTGGTCACCAGCAAGGGTAAAGATGTCAGTCAGGCCTTTGAAAAAGGAGCCAAGCGAGCCCTTGAGACGGCCAAGGCGACCGGGGCCAAGCTGGCCATTCTTAAGAGTCAGAGTCCTTCTTGTGGGGTCGGTAGGGTCTACGATGGCAGCTTTACCGGGACCTTGAGGAGCGGGGACGGGATTGCCGCGACCCTGCTTAAGGACAATGGGATAATTGTTATCACGGAAGAGGATTTTTGTGAGTGTATTAAATAAGGATAGAGGGGAAGCAAATGAAGGAAAAGCTTAATTTAGGCCTTGTTTTTGGGGGCCAATCGGGAGAACACGAGGTCTCTTGTGTGTCGGCCTACAATGTCATCACGGCTATTGATGCGAGTAAGTATAATATTGTCACTCTGGGCATTAGCAAAAAAGGAAAATGGTACATTTATACGGGCGATCAAAAAAAGATTCGCGATGGGTCTTGGTTAGAGGATCAGGACCACTTAGAAGGTGACTTTTCCTTATTTAACCATCCCTTGATCACTAGCATCGATATTTTCTTCCCCGTCCTCCACGGGCCCATGGGCGAAGATGGGACCATTCAAGGGGTCTTTGAGATGCTCAATAAGCCCTATGTTGGTTGTGGCGTTTTAGGCTCGGCCGTCGGTATGGATAAGGTTTTTTCAAAGATTATGTTTGCCCATGCCGGCATACCAACCGGCAAGTATTGTCATTTTAGGAAACGGGATTGGCAACTTAAGAAGGCTGAAAAACTAAGCGTCATCGAAACATCCTTAGGCTACCCGGTCTTTGTTAAGCCGGCCAATATGGGGTCAAGTGTCGGCATTAATAAGGCCCGTGATCAAAAAGAGCTGATCGCCGCCATTGATGAGGCCTTTCTTTACGATTCTAAAGTGATTTTAGAAGCTTTCATCAAGGGGCGGGAAATTGAGTGCGCCGTCTTAGAGGTCGGGGAGACCATTAAGGCTTCAATTGCCGGGGAAATTATCCCTTCCAAGGAGTTTTATGATTATGAAGCAAAGTATTCGGCTAACCAGGACTCAAAGGTGGTTATTCCGGCCGCCATTGATGAAAAAATCATGGAACAAATTAGGGATTACGCCATTAGGGCCTTTGACGCCATCGAAGGGGCCAGCTTGGCCCGGGTTGATTTTTTCTTAACTGTGGATAGGCAGATCCTGATTAATGAGGTCAATACCCTGCCCGGCTTTACCAATATCAGTATGTATCCAAAGATGTGGGAAGCCTCGGGGATTAGCTATAAGGCCTTGATCGAGCAAATCATTCAATCAGCCAAGCGAAAACGGGTCACCCTTTCTTAAAGAGTGGCTAAGAAAAGGTATGAAAAATCTTGATAAAAGATAAGATCAATGGTTTAATAATGACAGATTAAATCCCAAGGAGGGTGTGATGGCTGAAGAAAGAAAAAAGGTATGGTTATCGATTTCAGGAGTAGTAAAAAATGAAGAGGATAAAGATAAACTTGAATTCGTGACCGAAGGAGACCTCTATAAAGAATCCGATCGGGCCTATGTCACCTACGCCGAATCAGAAGTATCGGGTATGGAAGGCACCACCACGACTGTCTGTGTTGATGGCCAAAAGGTGTCATTGATTCGCTTGGGAACCATTAATTCAATTATGGAGTTTGAAGCCGGCAAAAAAAATGTGACCTGGTATTCAACCCCTTATGGGGATGTGACCATGGGAATTATTACCAAGGATGTCTTTGTTAATTACAATGATCAGGAAGAACCGACCAAGGTAATGATCGATTATAATATCGAAATTGAAGGCAAGACCAATTCCGAAAACCGTTTAAATATCAAGATTAAACACTAGCAGGGACAAAAGAATATCACAGATGAAAGGCAATTTAATGTATATACGTGAAAAATTACGAGCAGAATTAAAAACGATTATTAGTCAAGGTCTAAAGCAGGCGACCCAAAGTGGGGCCTTAGCCATTGAAAGCATACCGGACATTTTTTTGGAAATGCCTCGGGAAAAAGACCATGGCGATTATTCCACCAATATTGCCATGCAATTGGCCAAGCAGGCTAAAAAATCGCCCCGCTTTATCGCCGAGACCTTGCTTAAGCATATGACCATTGAAAAAACAGCGGTGGAAGCGGTGGAAATTGCCGGCCCCGGTTTTATTAATTTTAGACTAAAATCACACTGGCACAAGCAGGTGCTTGAGGACATTAAGGCCGGCCAGGAAAATTATGGCAAGAGTGATAAAAACAAGGGCAAGACCTATAATCTGGAATTTATCTCCGCCAATCCAACCGGGCCCATGCACATGGGCAATGCTCGGGGTGGAGCCATTGGCGATATTCTAGCAGCTATCGCCCAGTGGTCCGGCTATGCGGTGACCCGGGAGTTTTACATCAATGATGCCGGTAATCAGATTGTTAAATTTGGCGACTCCCTAGAAGCCCGCTACCGCCAGCTTATCGGCCAAGACGTCGCCTTTCCCGAAGACGGCTACCAGGGCGAGGATATTAAGGACATGATGAACAACTTTATGGCCGACCAAGGGCCGGACTGCTTAAGCCAGGACCCGGCCAAGGGCCGCCAGGCCATGATTGATTACGCCCTGACTAAAAACCTCGCTAAGATGAAAGAAGACTTACAAGCCTATGGTATCCATTATGATGTCTGGTTTTCTGAACAAAGCCTTTATGATAGTGGGGCGATTGACAAAACGGTTGCCCGCTTAAAAGAAAATGGTTATGCCTATGAGGCCGAGGGAGCCTTGTGGTTTAAGGCGACGGCCTTTGGCTCAGACAAAGATGACGTGCTGATTCGGGCTAATGGCCTGGCAACTTATTTCTTGGCTGATATAGCCTATCATATGAATAAGTTTATCGATCGGAGATTTGACCGCTGCATCAATGTCTGGGGGGCTGACCACCATGGCCATATCGCCCGCCTAAAAGGGGCTTTGACGGCAGTGGATATCAATGCCGACGACTTTGAAGTGGTCGTTATGCAACTGGTCCGCCTGCTTCGCGATGGCCAAGTGGCCCGTATGTCCAAGCGCCAGGGCAAGGCCATCGCCTTAACCGATTTAATTGAAGAGGTTGGCGTCGATGCGACCCGGTTCTTCTTTAACCTGCGGTCTCCCGATAGTCATTTTGACTTTGATCTCGATCTGGCCATTGAAGAATCCAACGATAATCCGGTTTTCTATGTCCAATATGCCCATGCCCGCATTTGCAGCATCCTGCGGCAGATGGATAAAATTTCCTTAGAAGGGGTCAATTATGACCGCCTGATTGAAAAAGAAGAGGTGACGTTAATTGAAATTCTATCGATGTTTCCCGAAGAAATTTTAATGGCCGAAGAAAAATTAGACCCCAGCCGGATCACCCGTTACACTATTGACCTAGCCTCGGCCTTTCATAGTTTTTATAACGCCTGTCGGGTAAAAGTCGATGATGAGGACCTAATGAAAGCCCGGGTGGCCTTAATCCAGGCGACCAGGCAGGTTATTCAAAACGGCCTCAGCATTCTAGGGGTATCGGCGCCGGAGGCCATGTAAGGTGAGGCAAGCAATTTTTGACCGGACCCAGCGCTTAATTGGTCAGGCTGGTCTTGACCGGCTTAAGGATGCCCGGGTGATCGTCTTTGGCGTCGGCGGGGTCGGCTCCTTTGTCGCCGAAGGCTTGGTTCGCTCAGGCCTTGGTGCCTTGACCATCGTCGATAATGACTTAATTGAGGTCTCTAATATCAATCGTCAAATCATGGCTGATACTAAGACCCTCGGTCAGCAAAAGGCCTTGGCCCTAGAAAAGCGCCTCTTAACCATCAATCCGGAGGCTGTCATCAAGCCTCTTTTAGCCTATTATAAGCCGGATAATCGGGATGATTTTGACTTGGCCAACTATGATTATGTCGTTGATGCCATCGATATGGTGACCGCCAAAATTGATTTAGCCGTCACCTGCCAGGAAAAAGAAATTCCCTTGATTAGTTGCATGGGGACCGGCAATAAAATCGATCCGGGCAAATTTCAAATTGTCGATATCTATCAAACGGCCACCTGTCCCTTGGCCAAGGTTATGCGAAAAGAATTAAAAAAACGGGGGGTCAAAGCCTTAAAGGTCCTTTACTCTAGCGAAGCGCCCTTAACAAGAGTAGCCCCACCGGGGACCATGGCCTTTGTCCCCTCGGTGGCCGGCCTGATGATTGCCGGCCAAGTGGTCAGAGATTTGCTTATAGACAAAGCAGAGGGAGAAAATTAAGATGTCAAAAAAATTAGTTAAACGATTGAGTCTATTATTGACCTTACTTTTAACCATGACCTTTTTAACACCCTTAATGGCTCTAGCCCAAGAGACACCGGCAATCGCGGTCGTGGCGGTCGAGCGTTTTACCATCGGCCAGGGATTTTATAAAGAACCAAGTATGGTTGGCCTAGAAGCTGGGGATACGGCTTATGACCTGTTAGTAAACTTAGTTGGCAAGGACAATATTTTGATGGATGGTCGTGACCTAAAGGCCATTAAGGGAGCCGACGGGGGAGCGGGGGCACTTACAATCCCTGATTATATTGTCAAGACCTTGGCAGGCCCTAATAGCCAAGCGGCCAAAAACCATGCTAATCCCCTAAGCGAAAAAGCCTTGGGCAAGGCCTCCTATAGTGACCAGGCGAAGTGGGTCTGTGTCGTTAACAATAAAGTCCTCGATGAAAAAATCCGCGACTACCGGGTTAAAGATAAGGATGTCATCCGCTTTGCCTTTTCCTATTGGGGCCATGGGAGTGATGTCACTGGTTATCAAGCGGGCGTCAATAAACCACTTGTTACTATGGACGATAAAGATAAATTAGTGGGAGCGATGGCCTTTGTAAATGTAGAGATCTATCCCTATTTATTTGCCAGCCCGGTGGTTAAGAATGCGTATCATCAGGCCTTAGCGGTAATGGCTAAGGCTCTAGCCAGTCAAAGTGAAATTGATAAAGCAAAAGATGCCTTGCTTGAAGCTGCCGATGGCTACGATCTGGTCGCTCAATACAAGACCCATATTCAAAATGAGGGCTGGGAAGACGACTGGATGTTTGATAATGAGATGAGTGGCACAAGTGGACGGTCACTTCGTTTGGAAGGCATTAAAATTGACTTGCTAGATAATAAGGACTACGCTGTCGGCCTAGCTTATAAAACCCATATTGAGAATAAGGGCTGGGAAGACGACTGGAAGAAAGACGGCGTCCTTAGTGGGACCCATGGCCTGGGTCTACGCTTAGAAGCCATCGAAATCAAGCTAACCGGCCCTGACGCCCATTTATTTGATGTCTTTTACCAGGTCCATGCCCAAAATGTTGGTTGGATGGATTTAGCAAAGAATGGCTCACCGGCAGGGACGGCTGGTTTTGCCTATCGCCTAGAGGGAATCCGCATTCAGGTGGTCCCAAGGGGTTTACAGCCAAGACGGTTAAGTAAGCCGAGTGTGGATGATTCTTTTATCGAGAAATAAATAAAAAAGTAGAGTAAAAAATAGCGTGATAAAAAAAGTGCCCTAGGGTGCTTTTTTTTATTAATCATTGCATGAC
>CAZWEU010000040.1:0-14477 GCA_964632785.1 uncultured Lachnospiraceae bacterium
TCGAGAATATAGGTTGACGCAAAATTGAGGCGACTGCTTTCTTTATCAAAATCCGCTTTAATCGAATAGCGGCTACTAACGTTTTCTTCTAATCCAAACAACCAGCGGATTTGATTATCAATCGTCGAATTTTTTTCTGCAAAAATCACCAGAATTCTGCCATCCGGTCTTAATGCCAGAAATAGTGTATCGCCAGCCGCGGCTAAGGCAAAAGAGTCGGTACTCGAATAATACATCCGATATTCGCTTCGTTTGGGATCATTTTCCCGCGCATCATACCACGATAGAAAACCCTCTTCACCACTGGGCCAGTCACCACTATCATCTAAATAAATAAAGTGAGCCGGGTAAACCCTCCGTGTTTGGCCAAAAATCTTTTTTAGGGCTGCCGTCCCGTTAAATTCGTGTTGATGACTGACTGCCTTATCGACTTCCACTCCACTTAGCTCTTTTTGCGCCACGGCCTCAAAATATTGGGAAAGATATCCTTTTTTCATCCATATTCTCCAATCATCAAGCTTAATTTTCGTAGCCTACTTGCGCTGATCCCTTATCTAGCCGATGCCGATTGGCGGTTTTTTATGCTGTCAGCAAAATAATCGAATTTCAATTGAACATTGGCATTTGCTTCTTTGGGATTATCCATAAAGTCAATGATTTTCCCGGCTATATCAGTCACTAAGGGGACGACAATCGAATTCCCAAACTGCTTATAGGCTTGCGTATCCGATACCATAATTTTAAACTCTTCCGGATAGCCTTGCAACCTCGCGCATTCTCTAGGTGTTAAGCGGCGGGGATTTTCACCTTCTTGATGGATCAATATTTCCGACCCATCCTTGTAATAACGGGCACTCAAGGTCCGGGTGATACCGTCGCGTTTTGGCATGCCAAAACCAAAACCATTGCCTTTGAGTTTATGCTTTCGCGAATACTCCTGAAGATAATTCCACATTTTATCAGATAATGTGTATTTAGGATCGACCTCTTGGTCGAGGATATCATTGAGGACTGGTTTTTTTTCCGGCCTGGTCAATTGACAGTCAAAGGCAATGTCGTCGCCATATCTTTGCCGATCAAAACCAATTATATAGACCCGTTCGCGGTGCTGGGGAACAAAAGCTTGACCGTCCAGCACAAAAGGAAACACCTGGTAATCCAACTCATCGAGGGTCTCCATGATGATTTGCCACGTCCGTCCCTTGTCGTGGCTTTTCAAGTTCTTGACGTTCTCAAGCAAAAAAGCTTTTGGCCTTTTTTCATCCAAGATCCGAACCACATCAAAAAACAGCGTCCCCTGGGTCTTATCTTTAAAGCCATGGTCCTGTCCCATGCTATTTTTTTTGGATACTCCGGCAATAGAAAAAGGCTGACAGGGAAATCCCGCCACAAGGATATCATGATCGGGGATTTCTTTTGCATCTACTTGGCGAATATCGCCCACTGGGATTTCTCCAAAATTTTCATAATAAGTTTTCTGGCAGAATTTGTCCCATTCGCTGGAGAAGACACACTCACCTCCATTAGACTCAAAGGCTAGGCGCATACCACCAATCCCGGCAAAGAGATCGATGAAGGTAAAGGCCTTTCCGCTTATCCTTTTTTTGCCACTAAGCATGTGCAAGACCGCTTCGCGGACAACACCCTGAACATTAATTGCATATTTTTCTGAGCATTCTTTTAATTGATCATATATTTCATCTTCAAAATACAAATTTACTTGCTTTGACATTTCTTCACCTCTGGGAATGTTTTCGTGGTTATCTATTCCCATTATAGCTGTTTTTGTCTTATAGTTCAAGTTTTCTTGGCCATCTTATCCTATTTAATCTGACAAAATTACCCATTCTCCCCCATCCTAGCTAAGCATTAATTTCTCGACAATGGGAAGATCCGCTGCCGCCCACTCTAATTGCTTTAGCGATTTGGCCTTTAGCCAATGATGGTCCTCGTGCTCTAGGCGCTGAAATTCTTTATTGGCCACCTTAACAATATAAGTATGCAAGTCAACTGAAAAATCGGGATACTGATGATTAACGGTTAGGAAAAAATCCTCCGGCTTAACCCTAACCTCTAGGGCCATCTCCTCTTGAAGCTCCCTTACAAGGGCCGCTTCAACAGTCTCGCCCTTTTCAATCTTGCCGCCGGGAAACTCGTATTTATAGGACAGATAGGCATGGTTGGATTGCGGCCGTTGCATGCATAAAATATCGTCTTCATGGACGATGATCGCTGCTGCGACATAATAATGTTTCACGTGACACCTCTTTATCTTGGATTCTTAAGCTGAAAAACAGCATGATGATTAAATTAAAGATTAGATCCTCTTTTTATTGCATCTTTAATTATTCTAATAAGATATTCTAAATTAGACTTATCTCCTAAATCATAAAATACAGCAGATGCAGCGACTAGAGCATTTCTTACATAATCAGAGTTGTCTTTTAATAAATCAGTATCTAATGGAAAATTTTCTTTTTCAGCATAATGACAACAAAATGTGATTATCGTTCGCGTATTTCCCTCGCGAAAAGGATGAATTTTCCACAATCTAGCCATACTATTTGAAAATATATCTGCTGTTTCATCAATACTTAGATCATACCATTTTGTCGTTTTCATTTCCAATAAAATCGTTTCAATATCAGATTCAATATCCTTAAATCTTGAGTATTCGATAGATATTCCACCTAACGCAGGTTCAGCCTTTTCTATATCCACAATCCTTGCTTTCCCAGCCCAATGATAAATATCCTGAAATATCGTAAAGTGAAATTCTAGTAGGTGTTGCAAGTTAAAATCACCAGGTATTCCATTTTGTATAATATCTTTTAACCTTGAGCTTGTAAAATCTGCCTCAAGAGATTTGAGCTCATCTATATTTCTAATGTTAAACTTATTTATTAATATCTCGGTATCTGGATAGAGATAGGGATCTTTTATTTTCACTTCGAATCCTTTAGCCGATATTTTTTGTCGAGGACTTTTCTAATATCATCTGTCGTTATTTCTCCCTTTTTTTCTTTTTCGATCAGTTTCAAATATTCCTTTGACGGTTTTAGACCATCCACTTTAATCATTCCTAGGGCATAATCCCAAGCTTTTTCATTATCCATTGCATCCTCCACGATCTCTTTCATCTGTATTCTTAATCATTATTATACCATAAAAACCAGTGTCTTTTCCCACGACCTTACGCCTTTTTCAAGATAGACATGGTCACTAATCTGATCACCATCTTGCAAAAAGCCCGCTGATCTGTTATGATTGCCTTAAAATAACCTGTGTTTGACTTAAGGAGGGATTTTATGAAAAACTACACTACGATCACTAAAAAGACCATGGACAAGATTAAGTATATCCTCTGTGATATTGATGACACCATCACCACTGATGGCAAAGTAACGGCTGCGGCCTACCAGGCCCTGTGGGATTTAAAAGATGCCGGCTACGGGGTCATACCGGTAACTGGCCGACCAGCCGGATGGTGTGACTTAATTGTTCGCCAATGGCCAGTCCAAGCGATTGTTGGCGAAAACGGGGCCTTTGTTTATTATTTTGACGACAATCAACTTAAAACATTTTCGCATCCGTCAGTGGCCACCACTAATGTCCAAGAAAAATTAGCCGCAGTCAAGAAAGAAGTCCTAAAACGAATCCCCGAGGCGCGGATTTCTAAAGATCAATTTTCCCGAATCTATGATTTGGCCATTGATTTTAACGAAGACCCCCCCTATTTAGGATTTGACGTGGCCGAAGACATCAAGGATATTTGTGAAGAAATGGGTGCTATCGCCAAGGTCAGTTCAATCCATGTCAATACCTGGTTTGGCGACTATAATAAGCTGTCAATGACCGAATTATATTTTAAAGAGATCTTAAAAGAAGACAAGCTTAAAGAAAAAATCATGTACTTTGGCGACTCACCCAATGATGAGCCGATGTTTGAATTTTTCCCCATGAGCTGTGGCGTTGCCAATATTCTTGACTTCCAAGATACCCTCGACCACCTTCCTTCCTATGTCTCAACACAAAAAAGTGGGTCCGGCTTCGCTGAAGTCGCCAACTATCTGCTAAGCCTTTAATTTAAACCGTTCATCCATTAAAAAAGCTGCAAGCCCTTAAAATAAAAGGCTTGCAGCTTTTTTTCATGCATTAGGGTGGTTTAAATAATTACAATTTAAAAAGTTGAAAAAAATTGACAAATAAATTGGAACAGGTATAATCTACTTAAGGAGTATAGACTCACTTTTGTTTAGCCATGAGCAATCATCCAATTCTAAATTTAAAATTGAAAATGAAGGGATAAAAGGTAAAATGAAGAAATTTAAAGGTAATTCAATCGGTTTTAAGATCATCTCTCTGGTAGTCGTCTTAGTCGCCCTGGCCCTCACCATCATTGGCTTGGTCGTTACCGTCTTAAGCATTAATCGAACAAACACAGAAATCGAGGCCCGCATGAATCTGCAACTGGCTAATACCATTGCCAGCATCGAAGAGACCCTAAGTAGCCACGGCCAGGTCATGAGCAGTTTAAGTAAGACCATTGCGGTAACGGGTAAGCAACTTCCTCTTTCGGACTATGGCGACTTGTTGACCGAATACGTTTGCTTAAATGACAAAACCTTTGGTACCGGTGTCTACTACCAGCCAAACACCTACCAAGCCGACCAAAAATACTTTGGTCCCTATGCCCACCGTGACAATTCGGCTATTGTCTTTGAGGCAACTTTATACAATACCGAAGACTATGATTACCCCAGCCAGGACTGGTACCAAGAGGCAAAAAATGCCGGCGGTACTATTGCTTGGTCCTCTCCCTTTCGGGATGACCTCATGGAAACGGCCATGGTTACCGCCTCCCAAGCCTTCTATGATAAGGACAATAATTTTCAGGGGGTGGTGGCTGGTGATGTTGATTTAGGAAATCTTCAAGACATGATTAGCGACATTAAAATCGGTGAGACCGGGCGAGCGCTTTTGGTCGATGAAAATGGTCTTTACATTGCTGACCGGCAAGTTGATAAAGCCATGAAAACCAATCTTTTAGACGACCCCAATCAAAGTTTGGCGGCCCTGGGCGCCGAGATGATCAATGGTGAAGCAGGAAGCGGCGTCTTTACCGATGATGCCGGGAAAAACAGTCTCTATTATGCGCCAATTGCCACCACCGGCTGGACATTGGCCATCTTACAACCGCAAAATGAATTATTTCAGCCAATTCGAAGCCTCGCTTTTCAATTGTCCGTCTTATTCTTATTAACCCTACTCATCTTAAGCCTTGTCATTGCTAAGCTGGTTAAGGATGTGGTCAATCCGATTGTTCTGATCACCGATTTATTTCATCAGGCGGAAGGTGGCGATTTTGATCATACGATTCCAGCCGCAATTATTGACCGAAAGGATGAACTGGGCAGACTTGGCCAATCCTTCCAGCAATTATCTAAAAACATTCAAGAAAATATTGGCAATCTGGAACAAATCGCTCTTGGTAATCTGGCTATCTAGGTGGAGGTTAAGTCCGCTAAGGATATTCAGTCGCAAAGTTTAATTAAGGTCGTCGAAAACCTGCAAAATTTGGAGGCGGAAGTAAGCCTATTAACTCATTCTGCCACGGATGGTCAGTTAGCCGTTCGCGGTGATGCCGCTAAATTCCAAGGTCAATATAAAGTTATTATTGACGGTATCAATCAAACGCTTGATGCGGTTGTCAATCCGCTTAATTTAGCAGCCGATTATATCGATCAGATTAGTCGCGGCGATATGCCGGAGGCGATTACAATGGAGCTAAGTGGTGACTTTAACATTATCAAAAACAATCTTAATCGTTGTATAAAAAATATCAAGGCCCTTATCACTGATGCCGATATGCTGGCAATCGCTGCTGCCCAAGGCCAACTGGCCACTCGGGCCGACCAAACAAAGCATGAGGGGGATTATCAAAAAATTATTCAAGGCTTTAATAATACCCTAGACGCTTTATTAACCCCGATTAACCAAGCGGCCATTATTCTTGAAAAGATATCGGCCGGAGACCTCACCGAGGAAATGGAAGGCCATTATCTGGGAAGTTACAATCTTATTAAAAAATCGATCAACCAAACGGTCGCCTCTTTTAATCAAACATTAGGAAACATTAATCATTCTGCTGACCAAGTCAGCACCAGTTCCCAGCAAGTTTCCTCCGGCAGTCAGGCCCTTGCCCAAGGCGCTACCGAGCAAGCCAGCTCGATGGAAGAACTCAATGCCTCGATGACTGAAATTGCGGTCCAAACCAAAGAAAATGCTGTCAATGCCAACCAAGCCAACCAATTGACCGCTGAGGCCCAAGATCAAGCCCAAAAAGGGAACACTCAGATGGAGGAAATGCTTGAAGCCATGGCAGAAATCAATACATCCTCTGAAAAAATTTCGAATGTTATTAAAGTGATTGATGACATCGCCTTCCAAACTAATATTTTGGCCCTCAATGCCGCCGTGGAAGCAGCCCGAGCCGGTGAGCACGGCAAAGGTTTCGCCGTTGTCGCCGAAGAGGTGGGAACCTTAGCCGGCCGCAGTGCCCAGGCCGTAAAAGAAACAAGCGACCTCATTGAAGATTCCATTGCTAAGGTTTCGCAAGGGACTGCAATTGCCAATAATACGGCCGCATCCCTAAGTGAAATCGTCAATAATATCAGCCTGGTTGCCGGCTTTGTCAGTAAAATTAATATCGCCTCAAATGAACAGGCAACGGCCATCAATGAAGTCAACGTCGGGATCAATCAGGTTTCTCAAGTTGTTCAAAACAACTCCGCCACGTCTGAAGAAAGCGCCGCTGCCAGTCAAGAGCTCTATGGCCAGGCCGAGCTTCTAAAAGAGCTGGTTAGTAATTTTGAATTAAAGAGATAAGCTAATTCGGCTTGTCTTTCAGACTAAAAGGGAGAGATATTCTATGCCATATGGAGCAATACTGTTTTCGCTCATGTTTTTTATAGCATCACTGACTTACCTTTATTGGGGGAGCTCGATCATCCGGATTGACCCGAAAGATAAGCTTAATCGCGCTTTCCTAGGCCTGAGCCTGACCTTATGTCTCTGGACATTTGGCTATGCGGTGGGCAATTTGGCCCAAAGCCCGGAGGTCGCTTTATTTTGGCGGCGTCTGGCCTCAATGGGGAGGATGGCTTTGTTTGCGGCAATCCTCTATTTTATCTTACTACTCACCCATCCAAAAGATGTTTTGACAAAGAAGGGGCCCTTACTGGCCATCCCCGCCTTGGTCTTGGTCTATGTTTATTCGCTTTCTTATAAGATGGCCCCCCTCCAATATAATTTAATGCAAATTGACTGGGGCTGGGTCGACAAACCGGTGGCTAATATCTGGACAAGTGTTTATCATCTTTATATGCTCTCCTATATGCTTTTAAGCCTGGCCCTTGTCCTGCGGTGGAAAAAGAAAATAAAAGATCAGGCGGTTAGTAAAAAAGCTAATTTGATCGTGGCAACCATTGTAGTCGCCATTTTATTTGGCCTCCTGCTCGATATTCTTCCTAGCTTAGTCTTAAAAAAGCCCCTGCCCCAACTGGCCTCAATTGTTATTTTAATTCCTGTCTGGGCCATGTACCATGCCGCTAAATATGATGGGGTCTTTAAGGCCGACATCATTAGCAAAACAGAAGACATTTTAACCACTGACGAACGGCAAAATGTCTTAGCCAATTTATCAATCGCCTTTTATCTGGCTGGTGTCCTTACTTTTATATCTGAATACATACCCTACATGGACCAGGAGGACGCCTTAAAGCTGGCCCTGGTAAAGACTTTAACGATAATAACGGTCGGTATTATGATCAGAATTATCCAAATCATAAAAAATGAATCACTAAAAGAGAATTTAACAATCATTGTTCTGGCCGCCAGCATCCCGATCATCTTATTACAGTTTTTAAAATACACATCTGTGACTGTTTGGGCCTTTTCCTTGATCTTCGTCAGCTCTGCCATTGTCTTTAGCAGACCGACCTTGCTTATTTTAACCACATTGACGGCTATTTTTACCCAAATCGTGATTTGGCTCCTGCGGCCTGAAGCCAGCGTCATCGTCGATAAATACGACTACATCTTACGAATTGGGATGCTGATCGTGGCCTTTTTTATTGGCCTCTACAGCAATCGGATCTATGTTTCTAAAATAAAAGAAAATACTGAGCAACTTAAATTTGAGAAAATGGTTTCCGATAATTTGTTTGATTTTGCCACCCTTAAGCAAGCCAATCTGCAAGAAAAGACTAACAACTTGTTAGAAAGAGTCGGTCTCTTTTTCGATGCCGATCGCACCTACCTCTTCACCATCGATCACCAAGAGGCCACCATGGCCTATTCCTATGAGTGGTGTCAGGCCGGAATTCGACCGGAAATAAAAACCATCGATCCCGTACCCTTAGACGCCTTTTCCTGGTGGATTGATCAATTGGCTAAAAACAAAGTTGTTTATATTAAAGACATCGAGGACTTACCCAAGGTCGCCAAAAAAGAAAAAGCGAAACTGGAAAAACAAGGTGTTCAATCCTTGATTTCTCTTCCTATTTTTGTCGAAGGGACCATGCAGGCCTTTATGGGCATTCACTCGGTTACCAGGCCGAAAAATTGGGGCGCCGATAAAATCAAGCAGTTAGACATCATCAGCAGTATTTTAGTTAGCGGTTTAACCCAAATCGAATCCGATAAAGAAGTCGAATTTTTGGCTTATTATGACCAGCTCACCCGCCTGCCCAACCGCTTTTTATTTGCCAACCGCCTGAATCAGGCCATCCAGCTGGCAAAAGAGAGGGGACAAGGCATTGCCGTGGTCTTTATCGATTTGGATAACTTTAAGTCGGTCAATGATACCATTGGCCATCAGGGTGGGGATCGCTTACTTCAAGAAATCGCTCAGGCTTTACTGACCTTATTCCCAAAAACAGATGCTCTTGCCCGTTTTGCCGGCGATGAGTTTGCCATTATGCTTGACCAGATTGATGACCCCCTCACGATTACAAAGACTGCCGATGGCCTGATGACCTTATTTACAAAAGCATTCACCGTCAATGGCCAAGAGTTCTTAGTCACGGCCAGTGGCGGGATCGCCATTTATCCTACTGACGGCAAGGACGCCGACAGCCTGATTAAAAACGCTGACATGGCCATGTATCAGGCCAAAGACAAGGGTAAAAATCAGTATGCCTTATGCAACCAGCAGATGAAGGATGCGGTCCAAAGAAACATGGAATTGTCAAATGACCTTTACCGGGCCTTAGAGCAAGATGAACTGCATATCTATTATCAGCCCCAGATTAATTTAAAGACAAAAAAAATAAGCGGCGTCGAGGCCTTGCTACGGTGGGTCCACCCGACCAAGGGGATGATCTCGCCGGGGATCTTTATTCCCATCGCCGAAAAAAACAGCCTGATCAACAGCATTGGCGAGTGGGTCCTCAAAAAGGCCTGTGAGCAAAATAAAAAGTGGCAGGAGATGGGCCTGCCACCAATCACGATGGCCATCAACCTATCGGCCATCCAGATCATCAATCCCAAGATCGCCGAGAACATTGAAGGCATCATAAAGGAATCCGGCTTAGACCCCCAGTATCTTGAGCTGGAGATTACCGAGAGTGTCGCCATTAAAGAAAGAGACTATGTCCTGACCCTTTTAAATAAGCTCAAGAAAATCGGGCTGGCCATTGCCATTGATGATTTTGGCACCGAGTATTCCTCGCTTGGCCGCTTAAAAGACCTGCCCATTGATCGGATTAAAATTGATCTGCAGTTTGTTCAAGGGATCGAATCGAGTGAAAAAAACAAGGCCATCACCGTGGTCATCATCAATTTAGCCAAAAGCTTAGGCCTGAGTGTCGTGGCCGAAGGGGTTGAAACAAAGGTGCAATTAGAATTTTTAGAGGAAAAATTGTGCGACGACGTCCAGGGTTATTACTATTATAAGCCCATGCCGGCTCACGCCATGGAAAAAATCCTCGAGACCAAGTGCCTTTAGATTAGGCCATCCATAAAGTCGACAATGCCGGCCACGACCTCATTTTTAATGTCCGCATCGTTGTGGATTTCATGCCAGTAACCACTGTAAAGCTTGGTGCTCACTTGGTGGCCTGTTGCAATTAGCCAATTGGAAACCTCATAAACCCCTTGGCCATATTCGCCAACCGGGTCCATATCGCCGGCGATGTTTTTGATGGGTAAGTCTTTGGGTACCTTTTTGGCCCATTTTAGACCCGTTACGACCGCCAGCATCTGGGTAAAATCATATAAACTCTGATTATGGGTCGGCTTGGAAAAAGCATTAAAAGGATCATTTGCATGGTCGGCCTGGATTAAGGGGTCGCTCTCCTAGGCCATGGATGACCTGAACAATGCCTTTAGCCTTAACCCGGCGGCACATAAATCCCCGCTTAATAAAAGGCGATCTGGGTCATTGCCGTATCGTATTCACCATCATTCGGTCCTTCTTGAACGCCATTAATTTCAAAAACAATGGTATCTCCGGGTGAAACCGTGCAGGCTAAATCAAAATTCTGGGGTGATGAGGCCACTGATAAATTTAGACTCGCGATGGTCTGGCCATTATGATAAACCCCTAGTTGGGTGACATAGCCATTCTCCGCAAATGTCTTGTTCGATTTGATATAGCCGTTGATAATTTCCACTCCTTGAATTCTCGCTGGCTGTGAGCCTTTGTAGGAAAACGTAAGGGTCTCGCCATAACCATTGCCGCTAGCGCCTTCCACCCAGGCTGTCGAATTGTTATGATCGGTCAGATTGGAAGCATGATAATAAATCCCATCGATGGGACTTAAAGTCGACGAGGCCCAGACATCAAATAACTGACTAGGATCAACACCCAGTCCCTTAATTGACGGGATCGCAGGTGGTGGTGTTTGGGCCTGGTCGCTACCCGCTTCGGGCGTTGGCGGTACTTGCGTGATATTAAAGTGTTGGCTTGTAATCGGTGATAATCTATTCCCCTCGATCACGCGGGCATTAAGGCTTGTTGTCTGCTTGATCAAAAAGGGCTTTTCATAGCGCAGTGAATTGGTCAGCGGTTCTGCTCCGTCAAGCGTATAGTAAATCTCTCCCGACTTATTAAGATTGGTCATCGTAACCTGCGACGACCCATCAGGATTGGCAAGTGCCTCAATCTCCGGTGCTTGCAATTGGCCCTTTTTACCGGCAAGCATGGTAAAAATATTGGTGCAAGCCGTTGTCGAAATGATCATGCCCATCAACAACAATAGTAAGAGGCCAATTTTAATCCTTTTTCTATTCTTTTTCTTCAGCTTTCTTTTTCCTTCGCTAACACTAATAACCTGTCTTTCCCTCGTTTCAGTCATTGTTCTTCTTCCTCCTTTAATTTTTTCTTAAAGCCTGGGCTTTAAAGTTCTTCCCTCACCCTCACGTCACGCTGATTCTCTGCGTTGCCCTTTTTTCTAAATCGTTTTTCTTTCTTTAATCATACCCTAAAATTCTATTTTACCAAAATCATTTTTGCGACTTGTTCCGTCTAAGCTAAACCGGTAAGCTAAAAAAAGCTTTCCTCTTTCATTTTGAAACGCCCTAGCGACTCGTCCTAGCCGGACATTTAAAGGCTGATCTCTTTTGCCCACTAGTCATGATCTTTCGGCAAAATTGCTTATCAAAAAAGTTGCCTGACCTGGGACACACGATCTGCACCATTTGGCGCCTTGGAAAAACTTATATACGTTGATAGATTAGCGTCAAGCGATAAGACTTAAAAAGATCCTCCACTAAAACGAAGGATCTTGATTTTAATATCTCAACTAATATCTCAACTTATTTCCCTGGCATTACCGAAGAAGCTTTGATTATCGCTACCATTTCAGCGCCAACTTTAACGCCTAAATTTTCTGCTAAACACCTAAAAATAAGTGCCCTCCCTCCTTTCTCGAGGGCTTCTTTTAAATCAAGCGTTAGGGCTTTCGCTTGGCCTTAGGCTTACTTACAGTAAATCCCCTCCCCCAGTCACTTTATCACTATCGATTTTTTCACTGCTTCCAAAGCCTGCCCGCACAGCTCTTTTTGTGTCCTTGGCATGACAAACGAAACGTCCCCTTTTCTCTGTCTCTCTTTTATCCAAAATTTACGGTTTTATGAATTTCGCCATTGGAGTTCCAATAAGTCCAGATTCCACTTTGCCTATCATTGAGGTAAGATCCTTCAGACGACTTAACACCATTTTCATACCAGTTGGTAAAAGTGCCATTACGTTTGCCGTCGGAATAAAAACCTTCCGAACTAAGCGTCCCATTTTCCCGCCAACTTTTGACAGAACCATCTAACTTCCCATGCTGATACTCATAGCGATTACTCATTTTACCATTTTCATGCCAATATGTTACAATACCATGGATTTCACCTTCATAATAAGCGAGGGCTTTTTTTGGCTTGGTCATTTCCGCATCGTAATAGACCCGCTGTAAGCCATGAAGCTTACCGGTAGATGCATCGATATGCCAATAACCATACTCACCATAACCACTTGACAGTTTTTTTGTTAGATTTGTATAATCAGGTTCCCAGCCACAATCATAGTCATCAGGTGAGCCTGCCGCTTCTTCTAATTGAGCTAAGGCATCTTGAATCATGATAACTTCTTGATCGATAAGGACTTGACTGTCCTCAGAAGTCAGCTTGAGCTTGCAAGAAGCGAGAAGAGACTGATACCTCTCCCAACTACTTTGCGTGTATTTATGATTGTCATTATTGGCAGGAAGTGAAGCAATCAAGGCATCATAAACACTGGTGTCTGAATCAAAGATGATTTCGGTGTCGATAATAATCTCTTTAGTTTGATTCATTGTTGCCATCGTTGGTTGCCATTTTGTCGCAGTAACAAGACTATAGGTTTGTTTTCCTTCACTAGGAAGATCCTTTAGAATGAAAGGAGCCTTGGAATCAATGGTCGCAACAAATTCAACATCTTTGTCATTAGCTGCTCTTCGATACAGAAATAGGGTCATATCATTACTACTTTGATTCGTAATTTTAAGCTGCGCATTTTCATTTGGATTAAAGTCTTTTGTTCGATAACGTAAGGTAAACCAATGAGTTTGAGCCGACAGCGGGTAAACATTGGAAGTAAACTGATGCTTAGTTTGGGTGTAAGGATCATCGACAGCATACCTAGCACTTGGACGATATAAGCCATTAATGTGAATGGACCAAGTTGAACTTGGCATGGCTTTAGTATAGTTCCCATTATACAAGTTATTAGCAAAGTCCGGCCATTTAGTATGCCAATTGGGATCGTTAAATCCGGCGGATAAAGCCTTTAATAAGTTATCATCAGTTTTGATCGATTGCCAGATATTCCCAATTGCCTTGTTGCCATTTACATCACTCATATACTGAAGAAAAAGAGATGTGGCATAAGCATGGGCATCGGGATTATGACATGCGGTTTGATCGTCGCGTAATAAGCCATCTTTGGGAAACCAGCCAACATTTTCCGGGTCGATAACTTTCGGCCAAAAGTCAGGATATTTTTTCATCATTTGAAATTCCATCCAAACTGATGAAGCTTCCTGAAGAAGTCCTTGTGAAAGACCATCAGTAGGCAAATACAATTGCTGATAATAATGAAAGAGCTCATGGGCAACAGTCGCCCGGATTTGCCTCATTGCATCGGGATCTTTAAATTTATTTGAATTGATGCCGATCCAAGCACTAGAAATCTGACTGGACCGGGTCAAACCCGGCACTTCCAGGTAACCCCAAGCATCAGGATTTCGTCTGCCCACATAACGACTAACTAAGGAGCTAAAATCAAAGATTTCCACTGGTAATGGATTTCGGCCTTGAAGATAGGAGAGATTGACATCACCAGTACTTTCGATAAAGGCTGAAGTTTCCGTTAAAACATTTTTGATCTCTGCAATAAGTGCTGGATTGGCATTTCGCAATGACATTGGTACAGTTAATCTAAAATGACCAAAACTTTCAGTAGGATTATCTGTTTCGACAGACATAACAAGATCAGGAGCTAAAGCATTGCTTTCAAGAGCTTGATCGTCTGATAAAAGGATGATGCCCTCTGTATTTAGGGACGGTAATTGAATTGTTGCCATTCCATTGACGACTTGCGCTTTAAATAATTGTCGATTGATACCAAACGCCTCACTTGATGGACGATAGGTCGTGTCATGATAAATGGCGATATAGGTATCTTCAGGATTATTTGGGATCTCTTTTAGCGGTAGGGTAATTTCGATGGTATCCTGCCAAGTTGAGGGAATGCCGTTTAGGCGATAAAAAGAATCCGTCCCGCCTTCTTCAGTCAGGCGACTTAAGTGAAGAGTGCTGGCTTCATCTAAAGCACCGGTAGGAATAAGAACTTGAGCCCCGTCAGTTAAAGAAACACTCCCACCAGAGACCGGGATCTATCTTCTTACCGTCTTTGATACAATTTTAAAAGCAAAAAATCATATCTT
>CAZWEU010000041.1:0-14239 GCA_964632785.1 uncultured Lachnospiraceae bacterium
ATTTCTTTAAATTATTAATTATTATTGTCTTGACATATTACCACTAGACTTTTTAGATCATAAAATTGTATTTATTCAATAAAAAACCCTTATTTCGAGGCGACAGTCTTGCAGTCATTCGAAATAAAGGTCTTGCTCCAAGATTACTTATCATTCAGTCGGTTTTTTCCCTAAGAATGACTGACTAAATCCGTTCGATGAGCGAGTCTCCTTTAGGGCCTTGTTTTGCTGATTCGTATCATATCATATTGATCCTTAATAAAAAAGTATTTATTTCTTTAAATAATCCAATCGCTCCTGGAGTTTGGCTAAGTTTTCTGTGTATTTTACTTGTTTTTCGCGTTCTTCGGCAACGACTTTTTCTGGTGCTTTTTTGATAAATCCTTGATTGGCTAATTTCTGGTCAAGCCGGTCAATCTCGTTTTTGACCTTGGCTAGTTCCTTTTCCAGTCGCTTAATTTCTTTTTCTTTATCGACGAGTTCGTCTAAATCAAGAAAAATTTCAACATCAGCGACTCGGGCCGATACAAAATTTTCATTAAGGTCCTTTTTAGCAATTACTTTCAATTCCGAAATTGAGGCTAATTTTTCAAAATACTGGTGAGATGCTTGCATTAATTCAATTGATTCATGGTTCTTAGTATTGACAAACAATTGAATCTTTTTGGAATTCGGCACATCCATCTCAGCCCGTATATTTCTAATATTTCGAATAATCTCCATTAGTAAAACAAGGTCTTCTTCATCCTTAGGATAATTATTCTCTTCTTTTTCATGAGGCCAAGCCGCAACGATGATATCGCCCTTGCTTCCTGGTAAATAACTAAAAATTTCTTCCGTAATAAAGGGTATAAAGGGATGGAGGAGGCGTAAAATCCCATCGAGCACCTCATGCAGGGTGACCTGTGCGGCCAGCTTGGAGGCTTGATTATCGCCGTACAAACGTGCTTTAACCAGTTCAATATACCAATCACAATATTCGTTCCAAGCAAAGTCATAAATCTTTGAAGCAGCGATCCCCAGTTCATATTTTTCCATATTATGGTTGACTTCTTTAATAATGGTATTAAGACGCGAAATAATCCAGCGATCGGTATTTTCCCGGTGGGTGATCGCCTCATTTTTATGGGCTTCAATATCATCATCGAGATTCATTAAGACAAATCGGGCCGCATTCCAAATCTTATTAAGAAAATTACGGCTGGCTTCAACTTTTTCATTCTGCCAGCGGATATCATTCCCTGCTGAATTTCCCGTGATAATGGTAAAACGCAGGGCATCAGCACTATAGTCGGCAATGACTTCTAAGGGATCGACGCCATTTCCTAGCGACTTACTCATTTTTTGTCCCTGGCCATCGCGAACTAGTCCATGAATGTAAACATCCTTAAAGGGTGTTTCATCCATTTCAAAAATTCCCATGATAATCATTCGTGCCACCCAAAAGAAAATAATATCATAACCGGTGACCAGCACCGTGGTCGGATAAAATTTCTCTAGATCACTTGTTTTTTCTGGCCAACCTAAGGTTGAAAAAGGCCAGAGGCCGGAACTAAACCAAGTATCGAGGACGTCTTCATCTTGGTGGAGATGGGGATGGTCGCATTTTAAGCATTTTTGCGGTCTTTTTTTAGAAACAACCATGTCACCACAGGCATCACAATAATAAGCAGGAATCCGATGTCCCCACCACAATTGTCTAGAGATACACCAATCTCTAATGTTCTCAAGCCAATGATAATAAATTTTACTAAAGCGGTCGGGAATAAATTCTGTTTGCCGATTTTTCACCGCGTCGAGGGCTGGTTTGGCCAGATCCTCCATCTTGACAAACCATTGATCCGAGGTCATCGTTTCAACACTGGTCGTGCAACGGTAGCAGCCCCCAACATTATGGTCGTGACGCTCAATCTTTTCGAGCAAGCCCAATTCCTTAAGATCGGCCACCACCGCTTTTCGGCATTCATACCGGTCCATTCCGACGTATCTTCCGGCCAAAGCATTCATACTTCCATCGTCATTGATCACCCGAATTTGCTCAAGATCATGGCGAAGACCCACTTCATAATCATTGGCATCATGGGCTGGTGTCATTTTCACCGCTCCCGTCCCAAATTCCATATCGACATAATCGTCGCCGACAATGGGAATTTCTTTATCCAGTAAGGGCAGGACCACTGTTTGGGCAATTAAATGACGATAGCGGTCATCCTCAGGATTAACCGCCACCCCAGTGTCACCGAGCATCGTTTCCGGACGCGTGGTCGCTACTAAGAGATGGCTTTTTTGATTCTTTAGTGGATAGCGAATAAAATAAAGATTTCCCGCTTGCTCGGCATATTCAACCTCGGCGTCAGATAAGGCTGTTTTACAGGTGGGACACCAGTTGATAATCCGACTGCCCTTGTAAATCAGCCCTTTTTCATATAAATTAACAAAGGCCTCATTAACGGCTTTTGAACAGCCTTCATCCATGGTAAAGCGCTCGCGACTCCAGTCACAAGAAGCCCCCAATTTTTTTAATTGATCGGTGATCCGCGTTTTATAAGTCAAGGCCCAATCCCAGGCTCTTTCCATATAGGCCTCACGCCCAATTTCTTGTTTGGTCTTTTGCTCTTCGTCCCAAAGTTTTTCAACGACTTTTACCTCAGTCGCGATACTGGCATGGTCGGTTCCCGGAAGCCAAAGCGCCGCATAGCCATCCATCCGCTTATAACGGGTCAGGACATCTTGGAGAGTCCCGTCAAAGGCATGGCCCATATGGAGTTGGCCGGTTATATTAGGCGGTGGCATAATGATCGTAAAGGGTTGGCCATTTTCATGGACCTCGGGCTTAAAATAGCCCTTATCTTGCCACCTTTGATAAGTTTGATCTTCAACTTCTTTGGGATTATAGGTTTTCGACATTTCTTTTTTCATATATTTACCTGCTGACTTTTATTATAGTGTTTTTTTTTCGATCAGATTCATACATAAATCGATCGTTTTTGACATTGAGCGTTTAAGCGCTTCATCAGACATATTTTCTGACATTTCTTTAATAATATGCTTATTTTCAAAAAGGAAATCAACCATAGCAGTTAAATCCTTAATCTTTTCAACGCGAATGGCCATCCCGCCATCGACTAAATAATCGGCATTTTCTTCTTCTTGACCTGGATAGTAAAAGGGGATAATCATCGGAATGTTTTTAACAATCGCCTCGGTGGTGGTCAGCCCCCCTGGTTTTGAGATGATCGCGTCTGATTCATCCATTAGTTGAGAAATGTTTTGAACAAAACCATGAATTTCGACCACCTTATCACGGTGGGGAAGATGTTTTTCTAAATACCGAATTTCGCGTTCAATCTTTATATTATTTCCACAAACAACGATGATTCGCATTTTTTCCTCGACCTTTAAAAGTGCCGAGAAAGCTTTCTCCATTTGACGACTACCGAGACTTCCAGCCATCAATAAAACCGTTCCAGCGATATGGCTTTCTTGCTCTTTTTTTTCAACTCGATGATCGGTTAAGAAAGATTGGCGGATCGGGATGCCATAGGGATAGATAATTTCCGGATCAACCCCTTTATCAATCATGGTCTTTTTAGTATATTCACTTCCAACCACGTAGGCATCAACCATTTTTTTGATGTAAACCGTATGGATTTTATAATCGGTAACAATCGACAGTATTGGCACATCAAAGGCTTGGTGTTCTTTTAAGGTGGCTAGGACGTTGGTCACAAAGGGGTGGGTTGCGATAATTAAATCTGGTTTCCCCGCCATGATCATGGGGACAATATCCGGATTCATCACCCGCGTCAAGACCTGGAATAAACCCTTTTGAAAACGGTTCATATGATTAAATTGATTATACATCTGCTCATAGAGTCTAGGTACGTTCATCACCATCTGCTGATAACCCTTTGAAATCAGTCGGTCTAAGGCAATACTGGTCTCTTTAAAGGCATCATGAATTTCTGTTTCTAATCCGGCTAGATCAAGTGATTCCTTAAGGGATTGAGCGGCTAGATTATGGCCTGCTCCCGTCGAAGCAGAAAAAATGTATACTCTTGCCATAATTAAACCTGTTCTTCAAATTCTCTAGTAAAACGATAATTAACCCGCATCAATTTTCCACCAATTTCTTTTTCTTGTCTTTTTTCAACAAAGTAAAAGCCGCCAAATACCATTAGCATTCCTGCTACAACCACTGATAATCCTATTAGTACTTTTTTTAACATATTAGCCTCCATGCCCTTTTATTTAATTGCTTCACTTAAAAAAATGGTTCCAACTTCCTTACCTTCCAATATATCATAAAGAATTTCACAAACATGGCCCGAAGCAATGATCATATCAATCCCACAATCGGTCGCATAACGGGCAGCACTGAGTTTGGTAATCATCCCCCCAGTCCCTAAATTGGAATTAGAGCTTCCGGCGGTCTTCATAATCTTCTGATCAATTTGATGGACGGTTTGAATCAGGCGAGCATCTTTATTCTCAAAAGGATTTTCGTCATACAGACCATCGACGTCTGAAAGGACAATTAAGAGGTCTGCTTGAATCAGATCAGCGGTCATCGCTGATAAAATATCATTATCGCCAAAGACTTCTTCTTGAATCTCATCCGTAGCAATGCAGTCATTCTCGTTCACAATCGGAATGATCCCTTGATCAATCAAGGCATTAAAGGTATTCGCTGCATTATTTCGCTTGATCGCATGCTTAAAAACATCCTTTGTCAATAAGATCTGTCCGACAGTTTGGTTGTATTCGTCAAAAAATTTATGATAGACCTGCATCAGCAGCCCCTGACCAACAGAGGCTGCTGCTTGTTTGTCCTTAAGACGTTTTGGTCTTTCTTTCAGGCCCATCCGGTTCATTCCCGCCCCAATTGCCCCGGAGGAAACTAAAACCATCCGCTTCCCGCTATTTTCTAAATCGGTCATCACTCGTGCTAAACGATCTAATTTCTTAAAATCTAAGGTGCCATTAGCATGAGTCACAGAGGTCGTTCCCATTTTTACTACAATTCTTTGTGCTTCTTTCACACGACTTCGCATTTTACACTCCTGTTTCCTAATTTACGATAGTATTATATCAAAGAAACAGCAAAGCTCAAAACTTTTTTAACTGCAGCCTGTTGTTGTTCCACAATCGAGGCAAATTTTACAGGTCCCATTACGCATCAAACGATCACTGCCACAATGACTACACACCTCACCGTAGAGCATCTCCCCTTTGATATCTTTTTGGTAGCCTTTTGCTGCTTCCATCCGATCCGAAACGATGTTAAGGGTGGCCTTATCGTTCATCACTTTAAAATCTTTTGGCTTGACCTGACAATTAGAGAAATCCCCGTGTTCAATGTCGATCACCTTACTCATCAGATCTGAAATTGATGAGGCAAATTTAATATAAGGATGACGCGATACAAATCCAGATGGTTCATACTTTTGTCCGCGAAGCATCTTTGAGATTTTATCCGGTGGAATATGATATTGGAGCATATTGGATATCGATTTTGAAAGCGAGGCCAGTAATCCTTTGACGACGGTCCCTTCTTTATCCGTTGAGACAAATATCTCCGAGATACTCCCATCTTCGTAAAAACCAATGGTGATATACAATTCGATATCACCTATTTTTGCTGCGTGGGTTCGACTTAAACGCATTCCTCCTGGTCGGACCCGGGTAGGTCCTTTCTTTTGATCTTTAATCGCTAAATCAAGTAATTCTTGATAAGAATACTCGTCAAAGGAGCGTTCGCGGTCATCAGCCATTCCTGAGCTTAAGGGTTGTGAGGCCTTACAATTATCCCGGTAAATGGCAATCGCTTTAGTCCCTGTTGCGTATGCTAATAAATGGATGCGCTCGACATCTTTAACACTGGCGTCATTGGTCAGGTTAACCGTTTTTGAAATAGCCCCACTAATGGTTGGGGTGATGGCCGAAACCATTAGAACATGGCCCATGGGCGGAATAAGATTAGCCGTATCAAAAACCCTTAAATGTTCTTCTTTGATGTAGGGCGCTTGAGCTAAGCCCTCATGTTTAAAGTAGCCGCGATCATCCTTTTCTAAAAGATAGGATAAGATATCACGAATCTCTGCCTCGGTATAAGCCAGGTTCTTTAAAGCCAGCTCGATCACGGGGTTGACAATTTCCATCGACCCACCACCGATTAATTTTTTAAAGACGACGTGGTTGTAAAAGGGTTCAATTGAGGTCGACCCACAATCCATAGCGAAGGAAATTGTTCCCGTTGGAGCAATAACCGACACTTGGGCATTGCGATAACCATTTTCTAAGCCTCTCTCTTCGGCAATTTCCCAGCTCGTGATTAAAGCTTGACTAATTTCATCAAAACCCATTCCTGCTAATAGGTCATGATTGATCTCCATCGGTTTGTAGTTTAATTCTTCATAATCGTCAGTTCTTGCTCCAGCGACGCGACTATGGTTTCTGATTACTCTCATCATATAGGCCTTGTTGATCTCAAATTTGGCAAATGGGCCCACTTTCCCGGCCATTAAAGCCGAAATGTGGTAAGATGTTCCGGTTAAAATCCCCGTTAAGGAGGCGATCAAATTACGGCTTTCAGAGGAGTCGTAGGGATAGCCAAGGGCCAGGACCAAGGAGGCGGCATTAGCAATGCCTAGACCAGTCGTCCGGAAGAGGTAACTTTTTCGGGCGACATCTTTAGTGGGAAATTGTCCGCCAAAAATCGACGCTTCAAGGGCGCATTGAATCAATCCCGTTAAATGGATGTAGGAATCCACATCAAAATGGCGATTTTTATTGTCGTAAAATTTAAAGACATTAATCGATGCTAAGTTACAGGCGGTATCATCTAAAAAGGCATATTCGGAGCAGGGATTGGTGGCATTAATGCGATTGATCTTTTCATCAACATTACCATTTTCACCGCCAGGACAAGTGTGCCAGGCGTTAAAATGATCATCGAATTGTA
Organism: uncultured Lachnospiraceae bacterium; assembly: GCA_964632785.1. Lineage (GTDB taxonomy): Bacteria > Bacillota > Clostridia > Eubacteriales > Eubacteriaceae > Acetobacterium. The sequence goes on from CAZWEU010000041.1 coordinate 6,965, forward strand.
TCCCCGGATCAGCACATTCCCAAGCCGCTTGATTGATACTATCCCATAACTCCTTGACTGGAAGCTCGCGACCAACACTGTCATCGACTCGTCCCTTTAATTGGAAGAGATGTTCAGGCTCATTTTTTAAATTAAGGACAGCCTCCATAAAACTTTGATTTAGACGAACCGAATTATTGCTATTTTGACCACTTACCGTTTGGTAGGCTTCACCATCCATAGCTAAATCATAGCCTAGTTTACCAAGATCACGAACCTTATTTTCCTCTTTTACCTTCCAATTAATAAAGGTATCGACTTCCGGATGATCAATATCAACAATCACCATCTTGGCTGCTCGTCTGGTTGTTCCACCCGATTTAATGGCCCCAGCGTTACGATCCAGCCCTTGTAAAAAACTCATCATTCCTGAGGATTGTCCGCCACTGCTTAGGCATTCATTAATCCCTCTCAGGCTCGAAAAATTAGTCCCAACCCCGGAGCCGCCCTTAAACAATTTGGTTTCACTGACATAATGCTCCGAAATTGATCGTTCGCCTAAAAGACGATCTTCAATTGATAAAATAAAACAGGCACTGGCCTGGGTTCGACTGTAACGGTCAAACGATTCTTTGACTTGACCACTTTCCTCATCAAAATAATATAAATAATCTTTTGAACCACTGATGTCATAATTTCGTTTTAAACCCGTGTTAAACCATTGAGGTGAATTAGGCGCCCACATTTGCATCAGAAAAGCGTAAACTAATTCATCATAATAAATTTGCCACTCCTCTTGCGTCTCAATTAGGCCTTCTTCCTTTAAGGCATCGGTCCAAAATCCAACCATCCGGTCAGCAATTTCGCGCATACTCCGCTCGTGGCCTTGCCCATAAGGAACCCCTTTTCGTCTAAAATATTTTGTAGCAATGATATTACAAGCATTTTGTGAATAATGGATTGGAAACTCCAAGTCATTCATTTCAAAAATAAGTTCCCCTGTTTGAAAATTCTTAAGTGATACATCAACCGTCTGCCATTGGAATAAATCGTATACCGTTTTATCTGTTTGCTCTAGGTCTTTGGTAAATACCCGTTTAAATACGTCTTTAAATTCTTTCAATTAATCAAATCCTCCTTTTAAATCAAATACATCATGTAGTAAGTGCTTGTCTATTATACGCCTACATATAGTATATTTCAAGTTGAAATTGCCAAAGCCTTGAAATTGAATTGTCAGGTCATAAATAAAAGGCCTTGCAAGGCCTTTTGTAATCAATAATTTATTTTATAAACATAAGTAAACTTATGTTTCCCTGTTTTAGGGTTTCTTTTTTTTACTCTTATCTATCGATATTTTTTGGCCGATCTTACTTTCTCTCTTTTGAATAATGCGACCAATGTTTTTTCGATGCTGAAATAAACTAAAAAAGCAGAGGATAAAGGCAAAAATAATTTCATAAATGGGCTGACCCATAATGATCGTTAGGAGAAAGAAGGAAACCAATCCAACCATCGATGTCAAGGAAACCATCCGCCCAAAATAAAGAACGACCAAACCAATGATGATTGCTGCCAAGGCCAGCTTCCAATCGTAGATTAAAAACACTCCTAATGATGTCGCCGTCCCTTTTCCGCCCCGAAATTGAAGGAGAACTGGCCAATTATGACCAGCGACGACAGCAATCCCACCTAGAACAATAAACCAATCATTTAAGCCGATTGCGCGACCAAGTAAAATAATAAGTGATCCCTTTAAAGCATCCAGAACAAATACGGGTAAGGCATAGCTTGTTCCCATAATCCGCAGCACATTGGTCGTCCCCGCATTGCCACTGCCATAATCTCTGACATCTTCATTTTTAAATATTTTTACAAGAATATAGGCGAAGTTTAAATTACCAACTAGATAGGCTCCGATTATATACACTAGTCCCAATAAGAATAACATTTTCTCTACCTCTTATCATCCTTTCATTTCTTCAATTAAGCACTTTAGCTTCTCTAACACCTTATCAAAATTCTCTTTTTCGTGGGGAAAGCTACATTGCGAACAATTTTTCACCCCACTCTTGCTATAGGAAAAATCACCACCACATTCTTTGCCAAGTGCGTATAAAGGGCAATAGCAAAAAAGACAATTAAAGGCTTTAACGTTTTCGATTTGATGGCAAGGAAAATACTCACATTTTGAATGCTGAAAGAATTTAAAATTCTCCCCTTGATTCATGACACTGCGTCCATACCTTCTTGCAAGGCCCGGAGGTTTATTTCAAGAAATTGGGGTTTTACCGTCTTGGCAAGAATCGCTTTCCAATCAATATCGGTTAGGCCCATTAATTTAACCAGTGAGCCTAATAAAATGACATTCATCGTTTTAATATTCCCCAGCTTTTCCGCCATTTCACCAGCCTTCATTGCCCGAACGGCCTCAACCTTAGACCTAAGTTCCGCGAGGATTCCAGTCGGATAGGGATTTGCTCCGATTATAACCGACAAAGGATAAATTTCGCTATCGTTGAGAATTATTTTCCCATCGGCTTTTAAGTAATCGATGGCCCTGAGTGCTTCCATCTTTTCGAAAGCGACGACAATATCAGCACTCCCCACTTCAATCACTGGAGATTCTACCTTTTTGCCATAGCGAACGAGCGAGGACACGGACCCACCACGTTGGCTCATGCCATGAATCTCACTCATTTTGACATCGTAGCCCGCTTCCATCAAACCTGTTGTTAAGATCTTAGCTGCTAAAATGGTTCCTTGCCCGCCGACGCCGATTAGTACGATATTTTTCGTTTCCATTATCTCTCCTCCAATTTGATGGCCCCGACCGGACAAATTTGGGCGCACACTTCACATCCGACACAGACATCTTTTAAAATAGCCGATTTTTTATTCTCCATATCAAAAGCTAAGGCTGGACAGCCTGATTTTAAACATTTCTTGCAGCCGATACAGATTTCTGGATCGACGGCACAATACTTTTCAAAGGCACCTGTAAATTCTTCCTTATCTTCCGGCGAGAATTTTTTAAGGGCGCAAGGCCAGCGGGTAATAATGACTGCCGGTTCGTCTAAATTAATCCCCCATTCAATCGCTTTTTTGACCGTTTCAAGCTCATTCGGATCAATCACACAAATATTTTTGATCCCGCAGGCCTTAACCATGGCCGCGATATCAACTGTTGGCACTTCAGCCCCACTCAAATCATAACCCGTGCCTGGATTCTCCTGATGACCAGTCATGGCCGTAACCCGGTTATCAAGAATCATCGTCAAGGTCTTACCCCGATTATTAACCACATTCATAAGGCCCGTAATCCCCGAATGAAAAAAGGTCGAATCGCCAATCAGGGAAATCACTTTTTTCTCTTTTTCACCTTTGATCTCAAAAGCTTTTTGAACGCCATGACCACCACTAATACTGGCTCCCATACAAATCATCGCGTCAGTAGCATGATAAGGCGGCATCAGTCCAAGTGTGTAACAACCAATATCACTAAATATCATTAAGTCTTTTCGTTTTCCAAGTTCGTAAAAGACGCCTCGATGGGGACAGCCGGCACATAGTGTCGGTGGTCTGGGTAGAACCATTTGCGGGTTTGCTTTTATGATAGGCATACTTTCCCAAAAAAGCACCGCCCGAATCCGATCTGGTGTTATTTCACCCATTGTCGGGATCAGCTCTTTTCCAATCACCTGAATGCCCGCTGCCTTAATTTCTGTTTCCATGATAGGGTCATTTTCTTCAAAGACATAGACCTTATCTTTATTCTTAGCAAACTCTTTTATTTTTTCCATTGGTAAAGGATGGCTAAAGCCAATCTTTAGGTATGAAGCCTCGTCGCCTAAGACCTCTTTTGCATAGCGATAGGCAACACCGGATCCAATCACACCAATTTTAGAATCATTATCTTCGATGTAATTAAAGGGTGTTGTATTAGAATAGTCTTCTAATGCTTTAAAGTTATCATTTAATTTAACCAGCATCATTCGTGAAAAAGCAGGAAGTGGACAATATTTTTTGATATCTTTTTCATAAACTTTATCAGGAACTTCGATGCGATCACCACACTCGACAATCGATTTCGAATGACAAACCCGCGTTGTCATTCGAAAAAGAACCGGCATGTCATAGGTTTCACTAACGATAAAGGCTTCCTTGATCATGTCCTTTGTCTCTTGGCTATCCGACGGTTCAAAGAGACAAACCTTTGCGTGTCTGGCATAATTTCGATTATCTTGCTCATTTTGTGAGGAATGCATACCGGGTTCATCTGCCGTAATTAAGACTGCCCCCGCATTAACGCCTAAATAAGCAAAGGTAAAAAGAGCATCAGCCGCTACATTAACGCCAACATGTTTCATTGTGCACAGGCTACGTACCCCTGCAATAGCTGCTCCGGCCACGGATTCAAGGGCTACTTTTTCATTCGGTGCCCATTCCGATACGATTTCCTTATAAGTTGACACATTTTCTAATATTTCAGTACTTGGGGTTCCTGGGTAAGCAACGGCATATTTAACCCCTGCCTCCCAGACCCCTTGGGCAACTGCTTCATTTCCTGTTAATAGTTTTTTCATTTTGTCTTATGACTCCTCTCTTTTCTCAAAACATTTCCCACTTTGCTGAACTAAAAAAGCACCTAGGATAATGGAATTATATTTATTCTCTTTTGAATCTGAACGGGATGTTAGAATAATCGGAACACAAGCACCCACGACAATGCCGGCTAGCTGCGATTCCCCCAGATAGGTCATCGTCTTAATGATGGCATTTCCCGTCTCAATATTAGGAACCAGAATGATATCGGCATCCCCAGCCACTTTTGAATAATATCCTTTGATCGCAGCGGCCTCTTTCGAGACAATTAAATCCATCGCCATTGGGCCGTCAACAATCACATCCTGGCCCCAGAACTGCTGGTGCGATAAAAGGCTAAGATCGGCAGCATCAACTGTCGCTGGCATCTTAGGGTTAACTTTTTCTTTTGCGGCTAGAGCAGCGACCTTGATCGGAGAAATGTTTAGAAGCCGTGCCAGCTCAACGGCATTTTCGATAATCATTTTCTTTTTTTCTAGGTCGGGATCAATCACCATTCCCCCATCGGTAACCATAAAAAACTTATGGTAGGTTGGAATCTTTTGAACCATGACACTGCTAAGCAATCGTCCAACCATCAAACCCTTTTCTTTATCAATAATCGCCTTTAGAAAGATGGCTGTATCAACAAGCCCTTTCATGATAAAATCAGCTTTTCCTTGCCTTACTAATTCCACTGATTTTTCACAGGATTCTTTTAAATTGTTTGCATGGATAACTGTCATATTAGAATCGTCAATGTCATTTTCTACCATCAAGTGATTGATTTTTTTTTGATTGCCAAGTAGAATCACTTGGGTCAAAACGTCCTCTTTTGCTTTCCAAATAGCTTTTAAAAGTTCCCCTTCTTCTGGTGCTGCAACCACCAGGACCGGTTTCTTATTTTTTTTAACGGCTTTTTTAATTTCAGTAAAATCCTGGTACATCAATTACCTCCATTCAATTCACAAGCTTAATTATACCCGAATAAGTCATTATGATAAAGGCTTATTTTGACGAGGTCCTCTTTAATAAAAAAGTCTTATCGCAAAAGGCTTTCACAGGTTAACTGTGAAAGCCAATATAAATATTTTATCATTATTAAATTTAGAAACTATCGCTCGTCAATGGGAATATAGGCATGTCGGCTATTGACATTCATATAGGCCGGTCGAATTATTTTCCCGGCATTAATCAATTCTTCTAGCCGGTGAGCACTCCAGCCAGAAATACGCGCCATCGCGAATATCGGCGTGAACAATTGGTCTGGTAAGCCTAGCATATTATAGACAAAACCGCTGTAGAAATCAACGTTGGCACTGACACCCTTATAAATTTTACGCTTCTCGCCGATAACTTCTGGTGCTAAACGCTCAACTAATGAATAAAGTTCGAATTCCGCATTTAGTCCCTTTTCTTCTGATAAATCCTTTACAAATTCCTTAAAGACGTTGGCACGCGGGTCGGAAACCGAATAGATGGCATGACCCATTCCATAAATAAGTCCGGCTTGGTCAAAGGCCCGTTTATTAAGAAGATCGACAAGATACTGACGGACCTGGGATTCATCCGTCCAATCCTTAATATTAGCCTTCATATCATCAAACATCTTAACAACCTTAATATTGGCTCCCCCATGTTTTGGCCCCTTTAACGACCCTAAAGAAGCCGCTATCGCTGAATAGGTATCGGTCCCTGATGACGAGACGACATGGGTGGTAAAGGTTGAGTTGTTTCCACCCCCATGCTCAGCATGCAAAACTAAGGCAATATCGAGTATTTGGGCCTCTAACTGCGAATATTGGCTATCTGGCCTTAGGATATGCAAAATGTTTTCAGCGGTTGAAAGATTTGCTTGTGGTTGATGGATAAAGAGACTCTGACCATCGTGATAATGCTTATAAGACTGATAGCCATAAACGGCTAATAAGGGAAATAAGGCGATCAACTCAATACACTGCCTAAGAACATTAGGAATCGAGATATCACTGGCTCGCTCATCGTAGGCAAATAAGGTTAAAACACTCCTTGCCAAGGTATTCATCATATCAGAACTCGGTGCCTTCATGATGATGTCACGAACAAAACTTGTTGGTAGGGTTCGATAATGGGCCAGTACTTTTGAGAAATCAACAAGTTCATCTTGATTTGGTTGCTCACCAAATAAAAGCAAGTAGGATATTTCCTCAAAGCCAAAGCGCTTTTCCGCCACAAAACCTTTAACAAGGTCTTCTACATCGATGCCACGATAATAAAGTTTACCATCAATTCCTATTTTCTCACCGTTTTCAAATTGATAGGCAACAATCTCTGAAATCTCTGTTAAGCCGGTTAAGACACCATTTCCTTCAAGATCTCTCAATCCTCTATTAACCTTATGCTCTTTGTATAAGGCCGGGTCGATATAACTATTTTGCTTGCACAATTCACTATAAGCAAGAATCTCAGGGGTTAATTCTGAAAATATATGTTTCATCGCTTGTCTCCTTTATAATATTAACTTTATTTCTATTATTATACAATAAACGAGTGATGATTAAAAGTTATTTATTCTACAATAAAGACCTTTTTTGAAAGTTTATTTACTTATCAATCATATGTTTTATTTTTTTATGAATAATTAACGATTTTTTGAATTGAATTTGATTTTCTTAGTCCATTATAAAAAAAATTATAAATAAAATGCAAGTTTTATAATATTATCTGCATTTT
>CAZWEU010000042.1:0-13767 GCA_964632785.1 uncultured Lachnospiraceae bacterium
CCTGTGACCCCCTGCTTGTAAGGCAGGTGCTCTCCCAGCTGAGCTATGCGACCACGAAAAGTTTTCTTAATGGTGACCCCTAGGAGAATCGAACTCCTGATACCGCCGTGAAAGGGCGGTGTCTTAACCGCTTGACCAAGGGGCCAGTGAAAGCTGTTATGGTAGCGGCGAACGGAGTCGAACCGCTGACACTACGGGTATGAACCGTATGCTCTAGCCAACTGAGCTACGCCGCCAAAAAAAAAAGTTTTGTATTGGTTGCGGGAGTAGGATTTGAACCTACGACCTCCGGGTTATGAGCCCGACGAGCTACCAAACTGCTCCATCCCGCGTTATTAAAATTGGTGCCGAAGATCGGAATTGAACCGATACGATCGTTAAGGATCGCAGGATTTTAAGTCCTGTGCGTCTGCCATTTCCGCCACTCCGGCATTTCTTCGATGTCTCTCTCGTTCGAGGGACAACTATTATTATAGGGCTTTAGCTGAACAAAGTCAAGCCTTTTTTAAAACTTTTATTTTATGGCAATAAATCGTTTAAAAGCAGCCCCTTCTAGGTTGTCATAATCACAGATTGTAAAGACTCGGTCGCCACTTATTTCTAAGATGTTTAATAAAATCAAGGCCCCACCCAAAATAATATCGGCTCGTTTGGCTTCAAGGCCAATCAGGTCTTGAAGCTCACGAATGGTCTTTTGACCTAGCATGTCGATCAGGTCTTCAAGTTCTTGGCGGGTGATCTGGCTATTATGAATCTTCTCACTGTCATAAGTGCCCAATTGCTGCTTGATGGTCGAAAGACTGGTAGCTGTTCCGCCAATCCCGATGAGTTCATAGGCATCAGTCGGAATAATATTTTTTAAATGGTCTTGCAATTCTTTTTTTATGGCTTGATTTAAGGTCTCAATCTCGGCTTTTGTCGGTGGGTCAGTCAGAAGATACTTTTCTGTTACTTTCACACAGCCCATGTCCAGGCTGATCATCTTGCTAATGGCATCATTTTCCCCTAAAATAAATTCAGTGCTGCCACCACCAATATCAAAGATTAGGATCTTGCCATGAAAACTTTGGGAGACACCCATAAAGCCAAGCCGTGCTTCCTCATCACCGGAAATAACATCGATCTCCAGACCCAGCCTGTTTTTGACCGCTCTTTGGTATTTTATACTATTACCGGCTTGACGCATGGCACTGGTTGCATAGACATAAAAGGCCACAACTTCATAGTCACCGGCAATTTTCATATAGTCTTCTAGCACTTCGGTGTTTCTTTTTTGGGCATCGGGATTAAGCATCTTTCTTTCGTCAAGACCTTGACCCATCCTGGTATAGCGGACCGACTTATTAATTCGGATCAGTTGACCCTTTTCCTCTTTAAAAATAAGCAAACGGGTCGAGTTGGTCCCAATATCCATAACAGCATATGTCTCACTCTTTGGCGTCAGCTCTTCAGCATTTATTAACTGGTCCATTTCTTAACCTTCACCTTCTTCGATCACCGGGATGACAATCGTTTCATCCGGATAATAAAGTCCTAAATATTTACGGGCAATGTATTCAACATAGTTCTTTGTTCCAATCTGCTCGACTTGCTGGTCCAGCTGATTGCTTCTGATTTTTTCATCTTCAATCCCTTGCAAGATTTCCGTTTTTTGTTTCTCCAGTTTATAAAGGGTTAAGGCGTTGCTGGCAAACATCGTCGTCACCAGGCCAATGGCAAAGAGGATGGAAAGGGTGATGGTGATTCTCTTTTGAAGGACTCTTTTTTGCTTAGGACTTAATCTCTTTCTCATTGTTTATAAGTCACCATACATGTCCAAGGCCCGATCTTTGGGAGCATGGTCCAGCAATTCAAGGACTTGGACGTTTCGCTCTTTATCACCGAAACGGATGCTGATGGTGTCCCCGACGGCGACTTGGTCACCGGCTTTAGCTCTTTTTTCATTGATGGCGATCCGTCCCCCATCACAGGCTTCTTTAGCAACACTCCGCCTTTTAATGATTCGGGCATTTTTTAAAAATTTATCAACTCTCATCGATTTTCACCTTTACTTCATCTTTTTTGGATGCATTAAGCCAAAATCAACAAAAAGCCAAGGCTAGGCCCTGGCTTTTTCATTATTTACTAAATATTGACCGCTTCTTTAAAGCCTTTACCTGCTTTAAAGCCAGGTGCTTTGGAAGCAGCGATGTTAATTGGTTCTTTGGTTCTTGGGTTAAGGCCAACTCGGGCCGCTCGGTCTCTCACTTCAAAGGTTCCAAATCCGACTAAAGACACCTTGTCTCCATTTTTCAAGGTTTCAACAACCGTATCCAAAAACGAGGCCAAAGCCTTTTCTGAATCTTTTTTCGATAAACCTGATTTTTCTGCCATTTGGGCAATTAATTCTGATTTGTTCATTTTTTCCTCCATCATTATAATTCCAGTATTCTATGGTTAGTATTATAAACATGTTCGTCCCATAATTACAAGCATTTTTTGCCTTTTTAGCTATTTTCTTCACGAATTGCCTCTTTTGACCGCTCCCACAGGTCATTCATTTGCTCAAAATCACAGTCACTAATTGTTTTTTTATCTTGACTGGCCAGCCATTCCATTTTTTCAAAGCGGCTAATAAACTTTTGGCTGGCTGACCGAAGCAGGCTTTCGGCCGAAAAGCCATAGAGTCTGGCAACATTCACCACCGAAAAAAGTAGATCACCCAACTCTTCTTGGATGTTTTTCACATTCTTAGCCCCAATAGCTTGCATGACTTCCTGAATTTCTTCCTCCAGCTTGGCCGCTGCTTGGCCGGGATTTTCCCAATCAAAGCCGACTTTCCGGGCTTTTTCCTGGACTTTCTCAGCCGCGATAAGAGCCGGTAAAAACTTGGGAATTTTTTTCATCTGCTTGGAAATTTTACCGCTTTGGTCTTTCTCTTGAGGCGGCAGGCCCTTTTCGCGTCGCTTAATGGCTTGCCAATTGACATCCACCTGGTCCGCATCAATCTTTGCCCGGTCGCTAAAAACATGGGGATGGCGGCGGACCATTTTGTCGTTGATCCCCTTTAAAACATCGTGGATGGTAAAGGTCCCAGCTTCCTCGCCAAGGCGGGCATGAAAGACAAGCTGGAAAAAAACATCGCCTAATTCCTCACATAAGTTGTCCGGATCGGCTTGGTCAATGGCTTCGACCACCTCGTAACTTTCTTCGATCAAATAGCTCTTCAGGCTAACATGGTCTTGGGCTTGGTCCCAAGGGCAGCCCCCTTCACCCCTTAGCTTTTTCATAATCGCCAGTGTCCCCTTAAGCCCCCGGTAGCGATCTTTTTGCGGTGGTAGGTAGAGACTGGTCAGGTGATTAATCTGGGCCACCCGGTCGAGTTCAAAGAGGGGGATTGCTTTGATCATTTCTTCATCGGCAATGCCGGCATTAATCAAGAGAATAACCTTTGTCTCCGGCTCAAGGACCTTGAGCAGCTCGAGCTTAAGCTCCGAGGCCCGGTACTGATTATAGACCTGGGTAAAGAGACTAGCCTGCTGGTGGTCTAAGGACTCGGCCTGAAAGGAAAAGGCATCGTAGAGATTAAGGCCATCGACCGGATCCTTCTCCAGGGCATTCATACTGACATCGACAAAACTAACACCGGCGTGGATTTGATAGGAAAGGCCCGCTTCTTTCGCCGCTGCAAGCAGTAAAACTACTGTTTCTTCGCCAAATAGGGGGTTTCCCGGGACGGCGTAGACAATCTCCCCCTCCTTTAGGGCGGCCGCAATCAGGGTCTCGGCAATCTTTTGATAGACGGCTTTAAAATCATCTTCATGGTCATAAAAATCATCAAAGCTTTGGTAGGGAATTTCTTCTTTAATGATCAATTCCAGGGTCGGGTGAGTCACTGTTCGGAAATAATTAGGCGCTTGATTTTTTAATAATTCCAAGCTTTTTAAGGTTAGTTGGCCAGGATCCCCTGGACCCAAACCAACAATATCGATATGTGCCATTTCTAATTCACTCCTTTGTTTTTGATGACCGGCCGGTCAGCCTTTGATATAGGCCAATCAATTTGCCACTGCCGGGAAAATAAGCTAATTCTTCCTCGGTGATTCCCTTGATCATAACCATCACCAGGCTATAGACAACCACGGCGACTAGGACGGCCAGGATTAGGGCCCAAAAAATCCCCACCACTGCCACCGTAGCCTGATAAAGAAAATGGGTTGCCAGGCCCATGACAAGGGCTGATACAAGCGGTTTAAATAAGTCGTGGAGCCAGTGAATCTTAACCCCGGCATAGCGTTTTACGGCCATATAATTGGCGACCGTCAAGTATATAAAGGTGATCAGGGTGCTGACGACAATCCCTTGGATATTAAAGAAGGGGATGGCCAAAAAGATCCAACCGGTGATAAAGCGAAGAATCATGGCAATGCCTAAATTAAAAAGGGGGATGCGAAAGCGATCAATCGACTGCAGCATGCTTTGAAAGGTATTGGACAGCATCATAAAAATCGTCGTAAAAGCAAAGGTCTGCAAGATCGCCGCCCCATAGGGTGAACCGGGGAATAATAGGTCAAAGATCGCTCCTGACAGGACCGATAAACCGATACAAGAAGGAAAGGCAATCAGTAAAATGACCCGAATGGACAGCTGAATCTTTTGACTCATGGCGGCCCGATCTCTTTTAGCAAAGGATTCGGAGATGGTCGGAATCATGGCTACCGCCAAGGTGCCACTAAGGACTAAAGGAATATTAATTAGGATTTCAGCATTGGTAAAGTCACCAAACATCATCGTCGCCGTCACTTCGTCGACGCCGGCGACCGCCAAACGGCCGACATAAATAAAGGAATCGATGGTTGAAAACATCGATACCAAGGCCGAGGTCAAGGTGACGGGAATGGCAATGATGATCAGGCGTTTTAAGAGTTGGCGGTTGGTTTTTTGCCGTCTTTTGGTTCTTTGCCTGAGTAATTTTTTGTTGACCGAGGTGAAGTTCTTATATAAGGCAAAGAGCAGGATTCCCGCCACCAAACCACCGGCAGTCGCCCCAAAAACGGCCCCGCCAACCCCCATGCCAACCCCAAAGCGACTGCTAAAAAGCCAGGCCAGAAGGACGCCCAGCAGGACCCGAGTGACCTGCTCGATAATCTGGGAAAAGGCCGTTGGGGTCATGATCTGAAAGCCCTGAAAAAACCCCCGATAGGCCGAGACGATAGAAATAATTAAAGGGGCTGGGGCAATGGCAATCATGGCCGGCAGGCTCTCATAGGTCCAATTGGCCGTCTCAATAATCCATCCGGCGCCAAAAAATAAAAAAAGCGTTGACCCTGTCCCCAGGCCAATCAGCGTCACCATGGAGACTTTAAAAATCCGATGGGCGGTCTGGTATTCGCCGCGGGCGATATTTTCCGAAACCATCTTTGAAATCGCTACCGGAACCCCCACGGTTGACACCATTAAGAGGGTGTTATAAATGGCTGTCACATTGCCATAAATACCATTGCCATAACTTCCGACCATCTGGTAAAGGGGGATTTTGAAAAAAAGTCCCAGTAGTCGCGATAAAATACCGGCAGCCGCCAAGATGGTGGCGCCTCTTAAGAAATTTGATTTTTCTTCAACCATGATGATCCTCTTTTACCCTAAATTTACGACGCCTTTGCCAATCAAGATATCTGACCGAGGACGTTTTTCCTCGGCCAGGATCATTTTGATCAGGCTCTTATTTAATGCGATTGTCGTATGTTTTGACATTCATGTCTTCTTTTAACTCTTCAATGTAAATAACAAAAGGCTCCTGAACGTGGCCAATTTCGATTTTCTCTTTTTTCAGTAATTGTTCTTCCAGGTCCATAAAGGCATCACTTGTTTTTTGCGTTGTCAATTGGTCACGAATCTCATCTTCTTTATCCTCTAAGCTGGGAACGGTCCCCTCATTTTTATCATAGACAAAAATAATGTGATAACCAAAGTCGGTTTTAACCGGTTGGCCGACGGTGTTTACATCCATACTAAAGGCTTTTTGGGAAAATTCAGCAACCATTTTTTCCTCCCCAAAGGTCCCTAAATCACTTGCCTCGACAATTCCCTCCGTACCCTGATATTTTTCCATTAAGCCGGTAAAGGCTTCTTTTGTCTTTATGCCTTTTGCTTCTTGGTAAATTTGTTCACTTAAGGCTTGGTCTTCGGTCAAAATATGCTGGGCCGAAACCGTCGCTTGATCGTAAGAATCCTTGTTTTTATTGTAAACACTTTTAATCTCACTGTCTTTAACCTCAATCTCTTCACTTAATTGATCGCGAATGGCTAAGCCGGTTACCGAGGCTACCGCCTCATCTTTGGCAAAGGCTTTAAATTGATCAACCGTCAACAATTTAGAATCAAGATAGTCCTGAAAACCTTCCCCTTCCGGAAAAAGATCACCGATAAAGGCTTCTTGGGCCGATTGATAGTCACTTACCTGGGCCTGATCAATATTAATGCCAGCTTCATCGGCATAGCTTAAAAAGACCTTGTCTCTGGCCAGCTTTTTAAAGATGTCTTCATTGACAAGTTTCATATTATTTTCATCAATTGGCAAGGGCGCTTGATTGGTCCGGAAATAATTCAGTTCCTGATTGACCAATTGATAATTATAAACTTTTCGAGTGACATCCTCCCCACCGATAGTGCCAACAACTTTATCAAGCTCAGCTTGGGGATTTTCTAATATATCCTCGCGAAAGTTTTTCTCGACCACGCTGGCATAAGCCATTTTATCCATTAAATCGGAAAGAAAGGCCCGATAGGCGTCTTCATTACTATTATAATTGCCGAGGATTTTTTCATATTCAGCATCACCCATGGTCGTTTTTAAACTGCCAATCATCGTTTCGACATCGACCGATGTCATGGTCTCATCCGGACTTAAGTTATCGTCTTTGGCCTGTTTACTCAAGACTGTCAAGCGAACCAAATCATCTAAAACATCTGTTTTTAAGGCTTTTAGCTCGTCCCCGGCTGGGAATTCCATCCCCCCTGACTTATAGTACATATTATAATAGGCCATATAATTATTAAAATCACTTTTTAAAATCGTCTCCTCGCCTATTTCAGCGATCACTTGGGTCCCTTCTTTTTCTGGATTTACGTCCACTAAGGAACAGCCACTGCTAAATAATCCGATCACCATCATCCCAAGTATCAATCCGCTTACTAGTTGCTTTTTCTTTTTTCCCATATGTATCTCCTTTTTTAAATAATTTCTGAGCTAGTTTAACACAATTGTTCCCTAGTTTACCTTAAGTGCCTCAGCCTTCAAAAAGCTCAAAAAATCAGCCAGGTCCCTTAGGTAGCTTTGGTCACTTTCTTTCTTAAGATAGATCCGCCACTTGATCTCATCTTTCTTACCGGCTCTAAATTTAATACTGTACTTTTTAAAGAGGGTCTCAATCGCCTCCGGCCCCGGCAAAGGAACCTGGCCTTCCTCATCAAAGCTGAGGTTAACGCTATTGCCCCGTTGCTTAATCTCAATCATCCCCAGGGATTGACCCAGGTGCTTAATCATGGCTAGGGCCATCAGGTTATAGACCCCATCAGGAATCTCCCCAAAGCGGTCGATCAGCTCATCTTCCAAGTCATCGTAGTCTGCCTGTGTCCGGATGTAAGATAATTTCTTATACAAGTCATACTTGAGCTCCTCATCCTGGATATAGTGTTCCGGAATATAACTGCTGACATTCAAGTGGATGCTAACCTCCTTTTGCTCGTCCGGCAAGGGCTTACCCAAGCGGGTATTAACAGCCTGATCAAGAATCCGGCAGTAGAGCTCGTAGCCGACAGTGGCTAAATTGCCCGATTGGGCGGGGCCCAAAATATTTCCGGCCCCGCGGATTTCCAAGTCTCGCATGGCAATTTTAAAGCCGGAACCAAAGGCCGTAAAATCCTTGATGGCCTTTAAGCGTTTCTTGGAAATCTCCGACAGCATCTTGCCCTTATGGGTGATATAGGCATAGGCCTGGGCATCCGACCGCCCGACCCGGCCGCGCAGCTGGTAAAGCTGGGACAGGCCCATATGATCGCCATTATCGACGATTAGGGTATTGGCATTTTTAATATCTAGGCCCGATTCAATGATCGTCGTCGTGACTAAGACATCGTACTTATAATTAAGGAAATCCATCATTACATCTTCTAATTCCTGGCCCGACATCCGGCCATGGGCCACGGCAATCCGGGCTTTTGGCACTTGTTGTCTGATTCGGGCGGAAATTTCATAGATATCATTGATCCGATTATGGACAAAATAAACCTGGCCCCGCCGGTTAATTTCCCGCTCGATGGCATCAGCAACCATAATGTCATTGTACTCCATCACATAGGTCAGGACCGGTCGCCGCCCTTCCGGTGGCTCATCGATCAAACTCATATCCCGGACCCCAATCATCGACATGTGCAGGGTCCGGGGGATGGGTGTGGCCGAAAGGGTTAAGACATCAATATTTTCTTTCATCTGTTTAATTTTCTCTTTATGGATGACGCCAAAGCGTTGTTCCTCATCGATAATTAAGAGGCCCAGATCTTTAAATAAAACATCGGACGAAAAAATCCGATGGGTCCCGACTAGGCAATCAATTTCACCGGTCGCTAGACCGGCCAAGACTTCTTCTTGCTCACGCCGGCTTTTAAAGCGACTCAAGAGGCCGATTTTAATTGGGTAATCGGCAAAGCGGTCGAGCATGGTTTGATAATGTTGCTGGGCCAGGATGGTCGTCGGCACCAAAAAAGCCACCTGCTTACTGTCCATCACTGCTTTAAAGACCGCTCGTAAGGCGACTTCTGTTTTTCCATAGCCGACATCCCCACACAGAAGGCGGTCCATGGGCCGGGCCGATTCCATATCGCTTTTTATCTCTTCAACCGCCTGCAGCTGGTCTTTTGTCTCTTGGTGGGGAAAAGCCTCTTCAAATTCTTTTTGCCAGCTAACATCTACCCCGAAGGCATAACCTTTTAATTGTTTGCGCTTGGCATAAAGGTCAATCAGGTCATCGGCCATTTCCTCAACCGCCTGTTTGACCCGGGCCTTTGAGCGGTCCCATTCCGCCGTCCCTAATTGGTTGATCCGTGGTTTTTTCTCACCGGTCCCAACATAAACCGAAATGGCTTCCATCTGATCGACCGGGCAGTAAAACTTTGCCTCTTTGGCGTATTCAATCACGATTAAATCTTTAATCGTTTCAGCGATTTTTAATTGCTCAATCCCCCGGTAAATACCAATGCCGTGAACATCGTGAACGACATAGTCACCCATATTAAGTTGGGTAAAGCTATCCATTTTCTTGCCTTTTTTAGGCCTTTTTTTAGCTCGCCTAGGGCTTTGAACAAAGATATCCTTTTGGTTGAGGCAAGTCAATTTTTCACTTGCTAACTCAAAGCCGGATGGTAGTTGACCAATTGCTAATTGGATACCGGGGGCCTCCCCCTGGGTAAAGCGGTGAATATCGGCTAGGGCCAGGCTTTCTTTGATTTTTTCCTGGCCCTCTTGGTCCGGGCTTAGAATCATAATCTTATAGTGGTCGCTGAGGCCTTCTTTCAGATAATCTAAAAATCGCGGGACTTGGCCTAAAAAGGGTTCTAGATCCCTTACTTCCAAGTCAATGGTCCGGCCTTTTTTACTGCGCGAGCCAAAGGTGGTTAGCCTCAGCTGCTGAAAAGCAGCCATCTGCTTATCAAGCTTGGAAAAGTTAAAAAACTGCTTTTTTTGTTCGGGAAAAAATTTCCCCTCGGCGATTAAGGCCTTTAAATCACCATCAATCTTTTCCTGATAGGAGGCAATTGAGCGATTAATGTCAGTTGGTTCATCCCAAATGATTAGGGGGGCCTTTAAGTAGTCGATTAAGGAGGCCTTTCCCGACGAAAGCAATGATGTTTGACCTTCTTCGCTGACCTGTTCAAGCAAGGCCTGATAACGGTCATCGCCGCCATACTTTTTTTCTAATTTTTTAAGGGTTTTGCTTTCTTCTTCCTTACTGAGAATTATTTCTCTGGCCGGCGAAATTCCAATCCTTTTTACATGTTCGCGTGATAATTGGCTGATCGGATCGAAAAGGCGAATCGACTCAATCGTATCACCAAAGAATTCAAGCCGATAAGCCGACTCCTCAACCGGTGAGAAAACATCAATAATCCCCCCGCGATGAGCAAACTGGCCTTTGGCCTCGGCCTGATAATGGCGCTCATAACCGAGGTGGATTAATTGATCAATCACGTCCATGGGATCGCGGACGTCATTGACCTGGCACTTAATTTCTAGGTCTTTAAAGTCAGCAAGGGGTAAGAATTCTTTTAGCAAGCTTTCCGCCCCGACCACCACTAAAGATTTTTTCACCCCTAATAGTTTTTTTAAAACCTTCAGGCGCTGATTGGTGATTTCACGGCTGTGGACGTCGGCAAAATAATCATGTAGCGGTTCAAGCGGGAAATATAAGACCTGGTCGCCTAAGATTTTTTCGAATTCCTGAGAAACCCTTAGGGCCTCCCGGTCATTTTGCGTCAGATACAAAAATTGTCCTTTTTTTTGCTCAAAAAGAAGGGCTATTAAAGCCCTTTTAAAGCCCCTATTCATATTCATCAGATTGATCAATTCCGATGATTCCATAACCCCCAGCAGGTCTTGAACACTCTTTGTCGCGATCAAATTATTATATAATTGTTTCATCACTAGCTCTTTCTCCCCAAGACCGATAGCCCGGACAATGGCCCAGGCAGGTCGCTCTGATCATTATTTAATCACTCACTTTTTTTCGCACATTGACACGGTTCATGGCTTTATCGATGCCTTGTTCAAGGAAGAGGTCAAGGCCTTTTACCGCTTGCCCAATCGCTTCTTCCATAAGGTCCCAGTCTTTTTTAGAAAATTTTCCCAAGACAAAGTGGACCAGGTTTTCCGCCGGCCGCGGAGCCCCGATACCCATTCGAATCCGCGGAAAATCACCACTGCCTAAGCCTTGGATGATTGAACGCATACCGTTATGGCTTCCCGCCCCACCTTTTTTTCGAATCCGCACACTTGCCAGGGGTAAATCAATATCATCACTGACCACCACGATTGCCTCTAGGGAAAGGTCATAATAGTTAGCCAAACTGGTCACGCAAAGGCCACTATTATTCATAAAGGTCGTTGGCTTGACGAGGAGAATCTTCTCACCCTGGTAAAAAAAACTGCCGCTTAGACCGTGATGTTCTTTTTTCGTCAGCTCAATGGCTTTTGATTTGGCATAGGCATCGATGACCTCAAAGCCAATATTATGTCTGGTTTTTTCATATTCTTTGCCAATATTTCCTAATCCTACAATAATTTTCATAATTTAGACGTAACGTCCCCCAAATAATTTGCTTAAGGACCGGCCAAAATGAACATAGTCAATGGCCCGGCCAAACAAGTTGCCGGTCGATAATATTTTCATCTTTTCGATCTGTTTTTCTTTGGGAATGACAATCGTATTTAGGGTGACCAATTCTTTAATGGCTGATTTTTCAATCCGCTCAATCGCCGGTCCTGAAAAAACACCGTGACTACAGGCCGCGTAAACGGAATGGGCACCCATTTCCACCAAGGCATTGGCACCGGTGGTAATGGTTCCGGCTGTATCAATCATATCATCGACGAGGATACAGTTTTTCCCCTCAACATCGCCAATGACATTCATGACGGTTGTCACATTGGGTTTGGGTCGTTCCTTGTCAATAATGGCAAAGGAGCAGTTTAAACTTCTGGCTAACTTTCGTGACCGCTTGACACTGCCGGCGTCCGGTGACACAACCACCATATTGTCTAATTTCTTTTCTTTATAATAATCAGCAATCAGCCCGCCACCGGATAAATGGTCAAGGGGGATATCAAAGAAGCCCTGAATCTGATTGGAGTGGAGGTCCATGGTAATAACGCGGTCAGCCCCGGCTGTCGTTAACAGATTAGCCACTAATTTGGCCGTGATCGGATCACGCGACTTGGCCTTACGGTCTTGTCTGGCATAACCATAATAGGGAATGACTGCATTGATCCGACCGGCTGAGGCCCGTTTCATGGAGTCAATTAAGATCAGGAGCTCCATGATGTTTTCATTGACCGGAGTAGAGGTTGACTGAATCACAAAGACATCGGCTCCCCGAACTGATTCATCGACATTCAGGCCAATTTCACCATCGCTAAAGCGAACCACCTCCGCTTTACAAAGTTGAATCTCTAAGTATTCGACGATTTCTTGGGCTAATTCAAGGTTTGAATTGCCGGCAATCACTTTTATCCCGCTAAATTTTCCGTCCATTATTATTTCCCTTCTTCATTTCTTTTTTTTAGTAAATAATCGACCTTATTAATCTGTCTGGCCCGACCAATGGCCAGGCTGTTTTCCGGCACTTCATCAGTAATGGTTGAACCGGCGGCGATATACGCCCCCTGCCTAACCGTGACTGGGGCAATTAAATTCGTATTACAGCCGACAAAAACGTCTTCTTCGATGATTGTTCGGTATTTTTTCTTGCCATCATAATTAACAAAAATAGTGCCACAGCCCAGGTTAACCCGGTCTCCCACATCACCATCCCCAACATAGGTAAGATGAGCGGCTTTTGAATAGTCGCCCATTTTAGAATTTTTGACTTCGACAAAATCGCCGACTTTACAATGTTTTCCGATCTCGCTACCCGGTCTGATATAGGCATAAGGACCGACATTGGAATCGTCGTCAATACTGCTGTCTAGGACGGTAGCATTTTCAACCCTCACCCGGTCACCAATTTTGGCGTTTTGAAGGCGCGAATTCGGGCCGATTTTAGATTCTTGGCCGATAACCGTTTGGCCTTCTAAAATACAGCCGGGAAAAATAATGCTATCTTCACCGATAACCACCCCATCACCGATATAGGTGGTCTTAGGATCAATTAAAATCGCCCCTTTTTCCATTAACCGGTTATTGATTCGTTTTCGCATGACCGCTTCGGCCTCGGCTAATTGAATTTTATTATTAATCGCCCGGATATCATTTATATCCTCAACTTGATAGGTCCCTGTTCGCTGACCCAATTTAGCCATGATTTCAATCACATCCGTTAGGTAATACTCACCTTGGGCATTAGCCTTTCTAATTTTTTTAAGGGCTTTTTTTAAAATTTGCGCATCAAAGCAATACATACCTGAATTAATTTCCCTAATCGTTTTTTCAAAAGCATTGGCATCTTTTTCTTCAACGATCCGAAGGAGGGCCCCGGTTTCATTTTTCACCATCCGGCCATAGCCTGAGGGGTTTTCAAATTCAGCCGTTAAAACGGTTGCCGCATAACCCTTTTCGTCATGCTTTTTAAGCAAGGCATTAATCGTTTCCGACCGAATAAAAGGGGCATCACCGACTAAGACAAGCAGCTTGCCATCTAAATCATCAAAAAAAGGCAAGGCCGTTAGAACCGCATGCCCCGTTCCCCTTTGCTCTGCTTGCAGGATTGTCCCAATTTTTTTTTCTAAACTGGCCCTTACTGCATCCGCCTGGTGGCCAACGATCACCGCTGTTTCCTCAATTCCTGCTCCTTGGCTCGCCTGGATTACGTAATTAAGGATATTTTTCCCGCACACCTGATGTAATACCTTGGCTTTTTTTGAATGCATGCGCCTTCCTTGGCCAGCCGCCAAGATCAATGTTTTTGATTTTTTCATTATTGTCTCCATCTTAAGAATAATCACAACAAAAAAGGGGGAAACACTTCCCCCCCTTCATACTATTTTATCAGTCTTTTTATTCCATTTCTAAATCTGTT
>CAZWEU010000043.1:0-13465 GCA_964632785.1 uncultured Lachnospiraceae bacterium
GTCTATATGTTTTAAGAGATTATTTAAATTTGTTTAAAAAATAATAAAAAATAGTAGAATTTTTCTCTCTCGCACAAGATGAATAGAAGCCCGTTAAGGGATAGGAAAACGCCGAAAACCCGCATGAACACTACGTTTTTGTGAGTTGTCGGCGTTTCTTTTACCCTCTGTTTTCATGGTGCTTTTTCCGTAAATGGTGCCCAAATGGTGCCCAAATTCCACGCGGGCATATAAAAGGTTGTAAAGAGCAGTAAAGAGATACAGCGGTTAAAGGTCTATTTCGCTGTGTTTTTTCTTTGCTGCCCGTTTTCCTTTTTTCGGCTCGGCTTCCTTTGGTTTCTCCGGGGCTGCTTTTTCCACCGCGCTATGGTAAGCGTCCAAAACTTCTTTTTTTCGTTCAAGCCGCACGTCCACATAACGGGCGGTAACAGCTTCAAAGTTCATGGAAAGCCCAAGCGACGCGCCGATACCCGCAAGCGTATGTCCCAAGACTTCGCCAACCGTATAGAAGTCGCCTGTCAGTTGGTGCATATTGGTCGCTGCCGTATGTCGTAAATCGTGAAAACGAATGTGCGGCATATCCAAATCTTCAAGCAGCTTTCCAAATTGAGAGGACACCCACGACGCGGCGATAGGTGCGCCGTCCGGCTTTGCTACAACAAGGTCATTGTCATAGTAAGGCTTTCCGTCTTTTGCTGCCTGTTCTTTCTGTACTTCCTGCATGGCAAGCTGTTTGAGGAAGAACGGGCGGGCAAGCTCCGTAATGGGTAGCTTTCTGCCGTTGGATTTCGGCGGTGCCATTTCTTCAATGACTTTTGTTTTTGGCGGTACCTTGAAAGGTAGCTGCTCGGTAACATCAAAGGTGTTGTTCTCCAAATCCACATTGCGCCAACGCAAGCCTAAGATTTCAGAACGGCGCATACCGTAAAGCCCGCCCAAGATAACAGGCATTTCCCAAACAGTACCCTCGACGCGCTGCATTAAGGCTTTCACCTGTTCCGGCGTGTAAGGGTCAGGGGTCTTGTCGCCTTTCCCAAACTTCGTAAGGGTATCTTTTGCCGCGTTGGTTTCGATATAGCGGTATTTGCGGGCATGGCTCAACGCCACACTCAAAACACGTTTTGCCCCGGCTGCGGTGGACGGCTTCAAGCCTTTGTCTATAATCTGCTGAAACATCTTGTCTACCATAGCAGGGGTAAGCTGATTGAGGGCAACGCCGCCGATATACGGATTGATATAGTTTGCAATCGTCTTTTTATACCCGTCATAAGTAGAGGGGCGCAAGTTCACTCTTGCATAGCTTTCCACCCAGTCATTGAGATAGGCAGCGACAGTCTGTTTCCTCTGTGAAGTAATAGAAGCAACTTGCCCCGGATTTTGGAGCTTCGTTTTCATTTCCGCTTCATGCTGTGCTGCTTCCTTTTTGGTGGCAAAGCCCTTTTTTGCATACGACTTCTTTTTTCCGTCCGGGGCGGTGTACTTTATGTTTACGTCGTAGACTGTGCCGGGTCGTCCGGTCAGTACGCCGTTGCTGTCGCGTTTGTTTTTTACCTGTCTTGTTGAGATTGCCATAACTTAACCCCCTTGCTCTGCCGGGGGCTTTACGGCGTTTTTCGCTCGCTCGTACCAATCCCATATAGCGGTATCGGCAATCAAGCGGCGGTTTCCGTTTTGAACGTATTCCAGTTCGCCGTTATCCATAAGCTCGCGTAATTTATTTTCTCCAATACCGCTAACCTTGCTCATTTGCTCTACTGTTTTCAGCATAGGCAAAACAGGGGCGGCATGGTTTGTAGTTTCCTTTTTAGCCATAGGAATACCCCCTTTCAAAATGGCTCAAAGGTATGTTTTTGAATAAAAGGGGCTTTAATCGAACGGCTATTAGCATAGCTCCACGAGAATTTCACTCCTGCGTGGTTCTCACGCAGCCCTACCCATTGCCTGCGACGCTTCTAACGCTCGGACTGTGGCTGTAAGGGAGTATCATTATCCCTCTTGTGTGTCGTCGCCCGCAAGCTGCTGACTTGCTTTGCGGTGTAGTGTTGTTCGCTCGTTCCCGAAAGGGAAGTCATGGCGCACCCGCTGTATGGCTCGGCACAAAAGGAACGTATCCGATTTGCCCTATACTGCGTCGCCGTTCTCTTGCGCCGCTTTCTTTTTCAAAGAACAAGATGGCTGTTCTG
The DNA here is from genome assembly GCA_964632785.1 of uncultured Lachnospiraceae bacterium. Lineage (GTDB taxonomy): Bacteria > Bacillota > Clostridia > Eubacteriales > Eubacteriaceae > Acetobacterium. The sequence continues at coordinate 2,184 of CAZWEU010000043.1, forward strand.
CTTGCCGTAAAACGGAAAAGGGGTTACAAGACGTTTTACGGTCATGCTCAACTATTCATCAGCCCGAAATGTGAGGATAGCCCTCATCAGTCTTGCTTGCAGCCGTTCCCGTATGTCCTCGTCAACGCCATAGTAGACGTTGCCGCGCTCGTCGTAGAGCTTCCGCATGGACAGGCTCGCTATGTAGCCGCTGAAATGCTGCAAGACTATTTTCATAGCGTCCGGGTCGCCTTTGCTCGCCGCCACAATGACGGGATAGGGAACAAGGGCGATTTCCGGGTAGTCGGATTGTTTACCATTCTTCCCATTCATCAGCGTGTCCCTCCAAATATTTCTTTAACAGTTCAAAAGAGCTTGTCCGTCTGTACTGTATCGTGCTGCGCGACGTATTGAACATCTTTCCGATTTCCACGTCGGTCATGCCCTCGAAATAGTACAGCAGGATAGCAGTCCTTTTTTCCTCCGGCAAAGTGCGGATTGCTTCAAGCAGCAGTTTCGGGGTTATCTCTTTTCCTGCCATTTGATAACGCGGTTCAGCTTCTTCGTCTTGAAAATACTTGTCAACGGTGTAAAGCTGCCGTTCCTCATGCAAGGCAAGGTCGCAAAACGATACTTCCCGTTTTCTGCGTCGCCGGATTTCGTCGTGGGCGTTGCACGCTTCGTTGTGCAGCACCCGTTTACAGAAACTTTGAAAGGCACATTGCTTTTGAAATTCTCTGCGATTAGGTTCCATGTTCTCACCTCCTTTCTGTCGAAAGGTGGTAGTACCTCCCCTTTTCGCGTGATAATACAGACGACTTTTTCAAACGCTGGACGAAAGCAAAAATTTCTTTGAAAAAAGTTCTGTAAAATGCAAAATGCGCCCATCTGCAAGGCGCAGACAGACGCAAAGGAAACATAAAAAGTATTTAGATGATGTGATTGTTCATCTTTATGCCCGAAATACCCCGTTGCAGGGGATAGACTTTTTTTGATAATTGGGGGAATGTCGATTTGTGTCGATAAGTTGATAAGTGCATGGCGGCTACCTCCTAAAGCCGCCATGCCTTTACATGGTAGAGGGTCGTCGTTGGAATTTAGATGGATAAAAAGAAACGGCGGCTCTGATAATCAAAGCCGCCGAAATAGAGTAGGCGCGTGAAAATGTGTCTGCTCTGCGACGGCTTTTTTTCTTTTGCCGTCGTCCGGCAGATGAAATCATTTAGTTAAATAGTCAGATTCATCTATTGTTTTAAGAATATAATTCACATCATCATATCTTGAAGAATCCGATTGAGAGCCTAAACTACATATTAAAAATTCCTTTCCATGTTGTTGATAAAGAACAACTAAATTATAGTCATTAGATAAGGAACCTGTCTTGATACCTTTAACATTTTCATTGTAATATTCTGATGTTTGGTCAAGAAAAGTATTAGTATTCCTCCATGTCTGCGTACTTCCGTCAGGTAAAGTAGCTGTATAATTACTCTTTGAAACAATATCTCTAAACCATTGCTTCTCTAAAAGGTGAGTAGATACTGATTTTAGGTCTGAAACGGTAGTGAGAGCATTGACATCATATCCGCTTGGGTCATATAAAATTGTGTTTTCATACCCTTGATTTTGTAAGTAATTATTTAGATGTTCCATAAAAACATTAATACGTTCTTGACTATTCTTAGCTTGTGGTGAAAGAATAGAACCACAATAATCCGCGACTACATAAGCAGCGTCATTTCCAGATGGAACCAACATGGCAGCAAACAAATTGTGGAGAAAATATTTTTTCGCGTCTATATTCGCAACAGATGAACCAGGTTTAGTTAATTGGATTGCTTCATAATTTGCAGGAACAATACTATCTAAATCCGCAAGTGTTGCTGCGTATTCAATGACAAATAATTTGGCTAAGCTGGCAGGAAGCTGTTGCTCGTTTTCTCGCTTTGAAATAAATATATTGTCATTAGAAAGGTCAACTAATATGAGGGATTTTGCATTATAAAAATCTTGAAAGGAAATTCCATTCAGCCAAGAGTTGATTTTATTCTTCTCATTGCGAAAATTGTCAGGTTTCATTGCCCACAATACAAAAGCAACACTAAATATTATCAAAACAAGAAAAATACAGATACCGCTTACATGGAATTTTTTTCTCTTATAATTTCTTCTCATCTACTTAATTCACCTCCCTAAATGTACTTGAAAATTACTTGTTAGTAAGACCAATCAATAATTAACATCTATACACTCCCTAAAACCAGATGGATCACCTAGTTTTGCTTTGTCAATATTTTCTCGCAAATAATTACGAGTAGCGTCATCGCACCTGTCTTTTCCCATATATGGCATATCAAATGCTTTTTCCAATTCTTCTAATGCTTTTTCGGCTCTTTCCGGATTTGTATTATAAGTGTCAAGCCATTCTTTCATCCATGAATATTCCCACAAGTTAGAAGCTCTTGTTTCACCATAGCCAACTTGGAAAGAAGCCCCTGTATCTTCATTTTCCAACTTTTTAGGAAGTTCAACTCCATCTGGCCAATCCAAACTGTCAATGGTTGCAAGATATTCTTCTTCGATATGCTCAAAGTCTGTAAATCCTCTTGAATCAGATGTAGTATCAGAATTAGAACACCCCGCAAACATTAAGCATATCATTAAAGTAAAAATCATTCCTAAAAGAATTTTTGTTTTAGCAGATAATATTTTCATATTTATTCCTCCAATTTCTTAAACTTTTATCTAAGTGCTAATGCAGGTTCCAGTTTTGCTGCTTTTATTGCGGGCAATAACCCGCCTAATAATGCAACAATAACAGAAGTTATTACAGCTATGACAGCCGAAAAAATAGGATAACTTGGTGCTGTTATTGGTGAATCAGGTGGAAGCAATACACTGATACCTTCAACGATAAGTAACCGATTTTTGAAACACCAGGTATTCGATTTTCTTTACAAAGTATCTGCACACGCCGTTCAGAAATACCCCATTTTTCCGCTGCTTCGGGACAAGACATATATTCCATATCGTAACCGTCCTTTCTTCAAACATTATCAATATAATTATACTCGGATAACCGAATAATAGCAAGTACATGATATGCTCTATTTCTATCCATACTATGATGCGTGTAATCATATCTTGAAAGAGAGATGAAATATACAATGTAGTTGGGTGAAATGATTATGAAGCAGAGCAAAGAAAAGTTTGATTTTAAGGCTTTCGGACAGGCTATCAAAGCGGCAAGAAAAGCAAAGGGAATTTCCCGCAACCAGTTAGCGGATAAGCTGAACATTGCGCCGCGATATATCGCGTCCATTGAAAACAGCGGGCAGCACCCAAGTTTGCAGATTTTGTATGAGCTTGTAACCCTGCTTGACGTATCGGTAGACCAGTTCTTTTTCCCGGAACGGGAACAGGAAAAGTCCACACGCCGCCGTCAGCTTGATACCATGCTCGACGGCATGAGCGAAAAGGATTTGAAAATCCTGTCAGCTACCGCAAAAGGGATTGAGGAAGCCAACAACGAAACAACGGGGGAATAAAGTTCCCTCGTTTCTTCATAGAAAAAGCAGTTTGAAACGTCGCAGTTTGCGGCGTTTTTCTTTTGTCCTGCTTTGGCAAAATCAGATTTTCCATGTAGTAGGGATAAAGGGAGAAAGTTTCTTAGCAAGCATAGGAAAGGGGTACCCTTTCCGTATTTTCGCCCTCCTGCGCTGCGGCGCGTCGGTTGAAAATTGCTTGTTGGGAAGTGTCCCAAACCCTCGGAATGGAAAGGAGTGTGAGCCGATGAACGGCAGGAAACGGACAGTACAAATTAAATTCAGAGTAACAGAGGAAGAACGGGCGTTCATTGAACAGAAAATGCAGCTCGTCCCTACCCGGAACATGGAAGCCTACTTGCGGAAAATGGCAATCGACGGGTATATCATTCAGATAGACCATGCCGACATAAAAGCTATGACAGCGGAGATACAGAAAATCGGGGTCAATGTCAATCAGATTGCAAAGCGCGTCAATGCGACGGGCAGCGTCTACCAAGAGGATATAGAAGAAATCAAGGAGGTGCTTGCGGAGATATGGCGGTTACAAAGATTAAGCCTATTAAAAGCACGTTAAAAAAAGCCCTTGACTATATCCAAAACCCGAACAAGACGGACGGGAAAATGCTGGTGTCCTCGTTCGGGTGCAGCTATGAAACGGCAGATATTGAGTTCGGATTTACATTGTCGCAAGCTCTTGACAGAGGAAACAACCTCGCACACCATTTGATACAATCTTTTGAGCCGGGGGAAGTCGATTATGAGAAAGCCCATGAAATCGGAAAACAGCTTGCCGACGCGGTAACAAAGGGGCAATATGAATACGTCCTTACCACTCACATAGATAAAGGGCATATCCATAACCACATCATTTTTTGTGCGGTAAACTTTGTAGACTACCACAAGTATGTTTCCAACAAGCGCACCTATTACGGAATACGCAACATCAGCGACAGGCTGTGCCGGGAAAACGGCTTGTCCGTCCTTGTGCCGGAGAAAGGCGGCAAGGGAAAGAATTATGCGGTGTATAAGAAAGAGAAAACCGCCAAAGCAAAATTGAAACTTGCCGTCGATACCCTTATCCCCCAAGTGTCCGACTTTGAAGAATTGCTCGCGCGGTTACAGGCAGAAGGCTTCACAATCAAACGGGGAAAATATGTGTCCTGTTTGGTTCCGGGACAGGAACGGTTTACCCGTTTGAAAACCCTCGGCGCAGATTATACAGAGGAAGCAATCCGGGAACGGATAGAGGGCAAGCGTACCCGCACCGCCAAAGCTCCCAAGACAGAACGCGGCGTGTCCCTGCTCATTGATATTGAAAACAGTATCAAGGCGGCGCAGAGCCGGGGTTATGAACAATGGGCGAAAATCCACAATCTGAAACAGGCAGCTAAGACCATGAATTTTATTACGGAACACAAGATTGAACAATACACCGACTTGACCGCAAAAATCGCAGAGATACAGACAGAGAGCGAACAGGCGGCAGACGCATTAAAGAGCGCGGAAAAACGGCTTGTAGATATGGCGGTGCTTATCAAGAATGTTTCCACGTTCCAAAAGACAAAACCCGCCTATGACGCATACCGCAAAGCAAGAAATAAGGACAGTTACCGGGCAGCCCATGAGCGCGAAATCATCTTGCATGAAGCAGCGGCAAAGGCATTAAAGGCGGCGGGCGTTTCCAAGCTCCCGAACCTCACCGCGCTGCAATCGGAATATGAAAAGCTCCAGGAACAGAAAGAAGCCCTTTACGCCGACTATGGCAGACTGAAAAAACAGGTCAAAGAGTACGACGTTATCAAACAGAACATAGACAGCATTTTACGGCAGCCAAGAGAACCGGAACGGGAAAAAGGAAAAGAACGCGGGGAGTAGCTTTGTTCATACTTGTATGATATAATAGTTCCTATCAAAAACAGTAGTTACATACCAAAGTGATACATTTTCAGCAAAGGAAGTGTCAGAGAATGGAACAGGAAATGCCGGACTATGAAACGATACGCGCCGCCGTTGCGGGCGAAAAATGGGCGTTGGAAAAAGTGCTTGCTTGTTACGGTGACGAAATCAACCGCCTTGCAATGGTAAAAAAGCGTCAGCCGGACGGAAGCGTAAAAGAGGAAATCGACGACGATTTACGGCAAACGCTCATACTGAAACTGTTAGAAGCTATCCCACAATTCCCAATAGAAAAGGAGTGATACCATGACACGCGGGGAAATTTGGAAAGACTTTTTTAAGAGAACCGTTTTGCCCGCCGTTATCGCATTGTTTTTATTCTTCATGTTTAAGAACGTCTTTACAGAGGACGGGCAGACCAATTACTTTTATGTGTGGCTGTGCTGCGGTATTCCCTTTGGTATTCGCCGTATGTTCGTATGGCTTGTACCGCATGGGTATGACATAGCCGGAACGGTGGGTATCATTGCCCTCAACTTCATTTTGGGCGGCATTATCGGTGGGGTCATTTTGATATGGCGGCTCGTCGTGGCTGCATGGTATATCCCCCTTACGATATACCGTTTACTTACCACAGATAAGGGCGCAACCCCTCAAATCAACATGGAAAAATAGCAAAGGAAAAACCGGGACGCAGACAGTCAGTAAAGACTATCCGCGCCCCGGTTTTCTTATGGGTGCAGTTCTGAAATGTTACGCAGTAGAACGCCGTTTTTAAGGGAAAAGGTATAAAGCCCTTGCCCTATGAGGAAACGGTTGTCAGAAGCCTGTAAAACAAGGCTTTTTTTGCCCCTACTGCGTAACATGAGGGCATAAAAATAGCGGCGTTCCTGTTCTCCCAGTGAGAGAGTGAGAAACGCCGCTGTGCGGGTCGCTATTTCATTTCTTCTGCTATCAGTTCTTGCATGACTTCTCCAAAGTCTGCCATGAAAGAAAAGATGAAGTATTCCAAAACGTCGGGGTCTGCGTCCATAGGCTCGGCTTCCTCTGAAAAAGGCAAGCCCATTAGCCCATAAAGCAGTTTGATGATTTTGAACAGCTTGCCCCGGTCGGTGGGGTTGTTCATGGTTACAAGTACGTTGGTAAGGCGGTTGATTGTTTCCATGTCGCCGCCTGTCGTTACCCATACCATTTCCGCGAACGGCTGCGTGATTGCCCCGGCGACAAGGTTTATCTTATTCTTGCCGATTTCGCCGGACGGAAGTATAATACCCTTAGTCAAAAGTTCGTTTTTCATGTCGTCCTCCTTATATTCTGTGGTGCTAAAATGGTGCCCGGTCTTACAAAAACACCTTATGCGGAGATATGACAAGAAAAATGAAGATATGCGGAAAACCTTGATTTTAAGCCATTTTCACATTGGTTTATAAACATTTGTGAGGACTTATAAAAGGTTTTGCGTCTATCAAATCAATAAAAAATAGTGTTCCCAATTATTTTTCCATCTTGAAAGTATAAAATAAGTATTATGTTAAATTCAGGCAAACAAATAAGTGATCTTAAAATTAAGCTAGAAGAGCTTAAAGTCCTTTTAGCTATAGATAAGAAGAGTAAAAGAGTAGTCGAGCTAAGGAAATTAATGCTTGCTCCGTCTTTTTGGGAAGATCAAGAAAAAGCAGTGAGCATAAGTCGTGAGGCCGAGGATTTGCAAAACGAGCTCAACGCTTGGGAGAAAATAGAGGCTGATATTTTAGAAGCCGAGGGGATGTCAAACTTAATAGAAGCTGAGGGAGAATTAGCAGAGGGAAGCCTAGAGGAGGAAATGCAAGAAAAATATAAAGAACTAGAAAAAAGCATAGAAAAATTAGAATTTAAAACTATACTTTCTGGTAAATACGATAATAATAATGTCCTTTTGTCTGTCTATGCTGGTGTTGGTGGTATTGATGCCCAAGATTGGGCGCAGATGCTAATGCGTATGTATATTCGTTTTTCTGAGAGAAATGGCTTTAAAGTGCAAGTTTTAGATAGAAATTATGGTAATGAAGCTGGTCTTAAAAGTGTCACCTTAGAGATTTCTGGCGCCTATGCCTATGGTTACTTAAAAAGTGAAAACGGTGTTCATCGTTTGCTTCGTAACTCACCCTTTAATGCCGATGGTCTAAGACAAACCTCTTTTGCCTTAGTTGAAGTAATCCCTGAACTAGGTAGTGTGGGCGATATTGTTTTAAAAGATGAAGATATACGTATAGATGTCTTTCGTTCTTCTGGCCCCGGTGGTCAAAGTGTAAATACAACGGACTCTGCTGTTCGCATAGTACACCTTGAAAGTGGCCTAACAGTTAGTTGTCAAAGTGAGCGCTCCCAGCATCAAAACAAAGAGAGTGCTCTAAAGATTTTAAAAGCTAAACTTAAACAAGCAGAAATTAAAAAAAGTGCCGAAAAAATAGATAGTCTAAAAGGTGATGTGCGCCAAGCTGATTGGGGAAGGCAGATAAGATCATATTTTTTATATGGCAACAGACTAGTAAAAGATCATCGCAGTAATTTAGAAAATACTGATGTCGACGCTGTTTTAGATGGTGATATTACTAGCTTTATAGAAGCTTACTTAAAGTTTTCTAAGCTTTAGTTTAGGTCAATATCAGGTCTTATATTATAAAATACCAGTTTAGAGCTGGTATTTTATGTTTAGAAAAGCAAAAGTATTTCTATATTTAAATTTAGCCCTCTTACTTATGTTACTTTTAAGAGGTCTTTTTATATATCAGGGTTTAGATAATAGAACTAGTGTTCTAGCTGGCCATTATAATAAGAAAATAAAATTTAAAGCCTATGTGTGCCAAGAGAGAGAAGTTTCCTATAAGCAACAAAGGTTAGTGCTTTGTCTAGCTGATGAAAAGATTTTAGTAACAAGACCGCTATATCCTGAATATGATTATGGAGATTATTTGGAGGTATACGGGAAATTAAAGCAACCAGAGATATTTTCTGACTTTAACTATCCTCGCTACTTAGCCTCCCAAGACATATATGCGACCATGTATTATCCTAGTATAAAAGTGCTAGAAGCGGACTTAAGTTTTAAGCAAGAAACATTCCTGGGGGTTTTAAAATTAAAAAAGAAGCTTAAGACTACACTTAACTATAATCTGCCTGAACCCGAGGCAAGTTTAGCAAACGCCCTTATATTGGGTTATAAAAAGAGTCTTTATAGCGAGGATAAGGATAGTTTTAGAAAGGCCGGCCTTAGTCACTTAATGGTAATCTCAGGTACTCACATCTCTATTTTAGCAGGACTATTTTTTTCAGCTCTAATATTTATAGGGCTAAATAGAAAGCAGGCTTTGAGGTTTTTATTTTTGTTTTTTATATTTTACCCCCTTTTAATTGGCTTTAGTGCAGCCGCGCTAAGGGCCTCTATCATGGGGGCCTTGGTTTTTTTAGCTTATTACTTTGGACGTCTAAGTAATTCTAAGACAGCCCTAGTTTTAGCGGCTAACATTATTTTATTTTACAAGCCACTCCTAGCATATACAGACATAGGCTTTCAATTATCCTTTGCCGCTTTGCTTGGTATTATCTATATCTATCCTTTGACACTAGCTATAAGAGGGAAGATAGAGAGGCGAGCTTTAGTGCAAAGTAAAATACTAGTTTATTTCTTTGAAGCTTTTAGCTTAACTTTAGCTTGTCAGATAGCTATTTTCCCTATCACAAGCTATCACTTCAAGTCCTTTGCTAGTCTTTCTTTTTTAAGCAACCCTCTTATTGCTTGGCTAGTGCCCCTTCTTATCGCTAGCTTAAGTTTGGCTCTTCTAGTCTCACTCATCTTTCCCAGCTTAGGTCTTATTTTTTTTAGCCCCGCCTACCTACTTTTGAAGTTATTTAATACTTTTGCTAAATACTTGGCGAGCTTTGAAAGTTTTTTTATAGCTCTGCCTAGCTTTGGAGCGAGTCAGCTTACTTACTACTACCTAATTTTATTTAGCAGTCTTTATTTGCTTAAAAAAAGAAGAAATAAAAAATTAAAAAAAGGAAAGAAGGGAGGTCTAAAAGAAGGGAAGAGACGAGCTTGCTAAATTTAATTTTTCCAATAAAAAAAACTGAGTCTTAAATAAACTCAGTTTTAAATATTTGATATTTATACGCTTGCGGAAAGCTCCTCTTGCGCGCGCTTTGCTTTAACACGCTTAGGCTTGTCTAGTGTTCTCATACAAGAGGTGCAGATTCTAAATTTAGCACCATCTATAGTCTTAACTTGCAAGTTTATATTTTGCCTTTTAAGAGTTTGAATTTTGGAATGAGATCGGCTGGCACCTTTCGTTGCTCCGCGTCTGCATAGGTCACATTTTTTTGCCATATGGATAATTTATTTTCTTAATTTAGTAATCACACTTTAACAGCATTTTTAAAATTAATCAAGCTATGTTATACTATGTCCTATGATACAAATATTTCAAATAATAGTTTTAGTGTTTTCTGCTGTCATCCATGAGTATATGCATGGCTTTGTTGCTTACCAGCTAGGTGATAATACGGCTAAGGATGCAGGGCGCTTAACAATTAATCCTATTCCTCATTTAGATCTTTGGGGCTCTATTTTGCTTCCTATGATGATGATCTTCTCAGGGCTTGGTTTTGTAATTGGCTATGCTAAACCAGTGCCTTATAATCCTTATAATTTACGAGACAAAAAATGGGGGGAGGCAAAGGTAGCTTTAGCTGGCCCACTCTCAAACTTAGCGGTTGCGATAGTCTTTGGTCTTATACTTCGCTTTGCTCCTTTTATCAGCCTTACTTTCTCCGGCTTGCTTAGTATTATAGTTTATATCAATTTACTGCTTATGGTCTTTAATCTACTACCCATTCCACCACTTGATGGCTCCAAGGTTTTAGCTACCTTTCTTTCAGGTAGTGCTAGAAGAAAATACTATAGTCTAAGTGCCTATGGCATGGTGATGGTTATTTTTGTAGTAGTATTTTTTGGCGGAGCAATAACTATTCCTGTTAATATTCTCTTCAATCTTATAGCTGGCTAAAGGGAAGTTTTAGTTTTTGCCTTTTACGCCTATATCATTAAAGCTCTATATAAAGAAAAAAACCTGAACTTTTTTAGTTCAGGTTTGTTTTTTTGTTTTTTTCTCTTCTCTTAGTGGTTTCTCAATTTTGGAATACGTCTTAGTGTTCCATTGATTTGAGACCTAAGATCCTCTTCTCCTTTGTAAAGGATTTGAGAGTTTGTTTTCTTGTTTTCAATATGAGCCAGCATATCTTCTAGTATAGAAATAGCAATTGATAACTCGCTGTCGTTAAAGCTACTCGCTACCATACTATCTAAAGTGTTAAGTAAGAGTCTAGCTGCTTGATTGTAGACAATCTGATACTTAATATTTGAAACTATTAAATAGTCTTCAAATTTAATCTCTTTTCCAATTAGGATAGACTTCCTCAAAAGATTTTTTTTGTCTTCTAGTTCTTTTCTTTCCTCGTCTTGCAGTTTCTTTTGAGCGGCTTGTCTTTCTTTTTCTTCTCTTTCTACTTTGGCCACTTCTTTTTTGTGAAAATAAGCAGCAAAGGCAAAAGTTACAAGAACTAAGATTATGAATCCGGCAATAACTACTGTACCGTGACCTAGGCTAGAAATAGAATCCATCATCCAGTCTATAGCTAAATGAGAATACTGAAATACCAAACTCATTAGTCCTACAATAATTGCTAGTATGCTAACTTTTAAGCATTTAAATCTAGCACTGGGACTTTCTCTTAAATCTTTTTTTTGCTGTGAAGCAAAGATAAGGATGAAAGAAGCGCTCATAAGCCAAATTGATTGAGTGCCGAAATAATAGAAAATTCCTA
>CAZWEU010000044.1:0-13102 GCA_964632785.1 uncultured Lachnospiraceae bacterium
TCTCCTTTAGTTTTTATTGATAAGTTACTCTACATTCTATATAATAACAGGTAACGCAAAAGAATTCTAATCATTTTTTATTTATCTTTGAAATTTGTAGATTTCTGATGAAATTTTACCATCTAGGAGCCGGCAATGAAAATTTTAGCGATCGTTTCAGAATACAATCCTTTTCACCTCGGTCATGCCTACCATTTAAAGCAATCAAGGGAAATTTTAGCCCCTGACGGAGTTATGGCTATAATGAGTGGAAGCATGATGCAGCGAGGAGAATTCGCTCTTTTAAACAAGTGGGAACGGACTCATTTAGCCCTTAAATCTGGAGTTGATTTGGTTTGTGAACTCCCCTTTGTCTACGCCGCCCAAAGTGCCGAGACCTTTGCTTCAGGAGCAATTGATCTAATCAACCGTTCGGGAATTTGCTCCTATCTTAGTTTCGGATCAGAGCATGGTGAGATCACCCACTTAAATGAGCTCGCTTCTTACTTAGCCGATGAAAACTCTTCATTTAAAGAGACCCTAAAAAAGAACCTTACGCTGGGCCATTCCTTTGCCAAGTCCCGACAACTCACAATCCAAAGCTTACTGGGTGAGGATTATGCTAAACTTTTAAAGCAACCGAATAATATCTTAGCCATTGAATATTTAAAAGCCCTCCACCGGCAAAAAAGTGATATCACACCCATTACGGTTAGCCGCACAGGGGCAGGGTATCATAGCCTTGAGGATTCAAGTCATTTAAGTGCCAGCTTTATTCGCAAACAGTTGATTGAAAACAATCATCTAACCACCACTAACCACAAAAGTGTCGCAAATCCTAAAATTGAAAAAATTTTATCTCAAAAGTTGCCCTATCCGCCAACTGAACTCCTTAAAGCAATGGAAAATTATAATCCTCTGGGGGATCAAAATTATTTGAATGCCCTTCGTTTTTCTATCCTTGGCCAGAGCGTCTCACAACTTAGAAAGCTGCCCTATGTTTCAGAAGGGCTTGAGCATAAAATTAGAGACACTTGTAAAACAGCACCCACCCTTACAGGATTAATCGATGGAATCGTCTCAAAACGGATTCCCCGCACCCGGGTTCAGCGAATTTTAGCTAATTGCATTGTTTCGCTGAAGGCCTTAGACCCAAAGCAGCCTTCCTATCTTAGAATTCTTGGTTTTAATCAAAAAGGTCAAGCAATGATCAGAGCGATCAAGGATGAAGGACGGATCTATCTCATTAATAATGCCCGCAAAAGCCATCATCATTTGTCTAACCACCAAAAAACAATGCTTAGCTACGATATCCGGGCCACTGATCTTCACAATCTTTTTTATGAAAAACACTATTCTTACCATCGTGATTTTTGGCAAGATCCCATTCGCATTTAACCGCTAGCGCTAATCTAAAAGGAGAAGTCATGTTTAAATCAGATAAAAAAGAAAGCTCTATTATCTTTTATCCCCCTTGTGGCCCAGTAAGAGGACAACGCCTGAAGGATATTAACACCTTTAAAGGTATTCCCTACGCTTATCCGCCGGTATTAGAACGTCGATTTAGGGCTCCCGAGCCTCTTCCTCCTTGGACCGAGGTAAAAAACTGTTTAAAAGCTGGACCCAATGCCATGCAAATGGGCGGTATCACCATCGATAGTTTAGCCTCTTATCGGATGGACGGAAAGAGTGAAGACTGCCTCTATCTCAATATTTGGACACCTGGCTCGACTGGAAATGAAAAACTAGCGGTTTATGTTTTTATTCACGGTGGTGCCTATGCCACCGGTTCAGGTTCCGAAATTATGTATGATGGGCATCGCATGGCCGAACAAGGTATTATTGTCGTCACCATCAATTACCGCCTCGGCGCCCTTGGTTTTCTTGCTACCCACGCCTTAGCCGACGAATCGGGAACCGCTGGAAATTACGGGCTTTTAGATCAGATCGAGGCCTTGCATTGGGTCAAAAAAAACATTGCCGCCTTTGGTGGCGATCCCACTCGCATAACTGTCGGCGGCCAATCAGCCGGTGCCTACTCTGTCACCGCCTTACTCTTGTCTCCCTTAGCTAAAGGGCTTTTTTCTCAGGCCATTGCCCAAAGTGGCTCAATTCTCTCCTTATCGTCCTTTGATCGTTTAAATCACGGCTCTTTTGAACAATCCTTAGATAGTGGTAGCCGTTTTTGTCAAAGCTTGGGCCTAGAAGACTCACTTGACAGCTTAAACGAGCTGCGAAAAATTCCTAGCGATTTGTTGGCTGCCTATTCAATAGTGAAAGCCGACCAGTCCGACGTTGCCAATGCCTTTAGTTTCTGGCCAATTTATGACGGAAGCGTTCTTCCTACTAATCCCCTTGATAGTTTAAAAAATGGCCATGCCTCTCGGGTAAAACTCTTAATGGGCTACAATACCGATGAATCGTCCTTATTTATCAAGTCTCACACGAATGCAGGCATTTATAAAATGCTCTGCTATCAAATCTTTGGGGCTGAAAAAGGAAAAAATGTCCTCGATTATTTTAATCTCGATGATGACCACAGCCCCTTTGATCGTGCCAAAGAAGTTTATACCTACTCCGCTTTTCTCTTAGGCATGTTCATTTTTGCTAAAGAATATGCTTTAATGGGAGAAGATGTTTATTTTTATAACTTTGATTTCGATCTCGCCCTACTAAAGGTCTTGTCCCTTAATACCGCCCATGGCATGGAGTTACCTTTTGTCTTTGGAAATGGTATCAATCAACGACGGGCCTCGCGAATCAGCAATTTATCCTGGATTATTCAACATTCCTGGGTAAACTTTATTAAAACCGGTAATCCTAATTTTAAGCAAGATTATCGGGGTAAAGTTGAATGGCCACGCTTCAAGCCCATTAATCCTCAGATCATGGTTTTTGACAAAAAACTTGATAGCCGTCTCCTTCCTAATCTTTTTGACTTACAATTTCTTGAAAATTTATTATTCTAATCAAAAATTTTCTCAAAAAAGACCCGGAAGCTCCTCCTTCCGGGTTATTCTTTTATCATTATTTAAAGAGGCCACTAAAAAAATCGCCAATATTCTGAAAGAAATCTTGCACCTTGCCAATAAACCCTTCGGTTTTCTGGCTGGCATCGATCAATTTTAAAAAGGTATCGGGATCAATGTTTAGCTGGTTAAATTTATTAACTAGGCCTAATATTTGTTCAACCTGGTCTTCAGATAAAACCGTATCATATGTCTCTGCCGTTTCGACAATCAAGACCCGAATTTCATCATCGGTCATCGTCTTGGTTTGGGCAATCTCACTTTTGAGGCTATTGATGATATTAAGAGCATCATCACCGATGGCATCTTTCAGTTCGCCGGTCACCACAACCTCTTCTACAGCCGTTGTTTTGGCCTCCTCATCTAGTTTTACTCCTGTTGCTACCTCATAGGCTTTGTAAATTCCAGTTAATGCACCCGTTCCCGAAACCGGCGTGTAGGCAGCAACAACGACTTCAGCATCTTTAATGCCCGCTGTTAGAAGTGCTGATTCATACATTTGGTCGGTGACCCAATTGATATTATGGGATTCAATTTTAATCCCACCTGATTTTTTTTCCTGCACGTAGACTGAGGACAAGGCCACACTACCAATCTTATCGAGTGAGACCGCTCCTTCTAAATATTTTCGTTCATCACTATTGGTTACCGTCGTCTCTTCCACTGCTCCTCTTTTAATCCCAAAAAAACCATAGACCGTTTCTAACTGGCTGTCGGAATTATCAGCACCGATTGCAACGGCTGCTGTTTTGGAGTCGGCAAAAACAGGTGTTAGCATAAAACTTGTCATAACCATCACTAAAAAAAACATCGCTAATTTCTTTTTCATTTTCCACCTCAATTGTTTAGTTTGTATCAATTACCGATCCTTTGTAGATCCCTACAATCATAGCAAATCTTTCTAATTTATAACTTAAGCCAGCTTATTTATCATTGCCTACCTCTTCATTTTATAAAAACCAATCTTCTTTGTATAATTATTTTTTATTATGCTATAATAATCAAAAATAATCAACATGAAAGGATTTAATATGTGGATCGATTTAAGAAGTGACACCGTTACAAAACCAAGCGTTCAGATGCGTCAAGCAATGGCTTCTGCCGACGTTGGCGATGATGTTTATGGCGATGACCCAACGCTTAACAAATTAGAGCACTTAGCAGCTCAAATGCTTGGAAAAGAGGCTAGTCTTTTTGTTCCCTCGGGAACATTTGCCAACCAACTAGCCATTATGACCCATACCCAAAGAGGAGATGAGGTTTTAGTCGGCGATGAGGCTCATATTATGATCCATGAAGTCGGTGGCGCAGCACTCCTTTCTGGTGTCCAAACCAGAACCTATCATTCACCTTTTGGCCTAGTCGACGTTGAGGACTTAGAAAGTCTAATCCGCGGAGATGATATCCATTTCCCCAAAACGGGTCTTATTTGTATTGAAAACGCCCATTCGGCTGGAACCCTTATGCCCCTAAGGAATATGACCAGCGTTTGGGAGCTCGCCCAGCGTCATAAGATTCCTATTCACATCGATGGGGCCCGTTTATTTAATGCCGCAACCGCTCTTAAGGTTGATATCAAAGACCTCAGTCAATATGGCGACACCGTCTCGCTTTGTCTGTCAAAAGGCCTTGGCGCCCCGGTCGGCTCGCTTCTACTCGGGAGTCAAGACTTCATTAAAAAAGCACGTAAAAACCGAAAGGTCATGGGCGGTGGCATGCGACAAGCAGGCATCCTTGCTGCTGCCGGGATTATCGCCTTGAACGAGATGACAAAACGGCTTGTTGACGACCACGACCATGCCCAATACTTGGCTGATCAATTAAAAACCATTGACGGTTTTGAGATTCAGGACAAACAACGTGACATTAATATGGTTTTTTTCAAACTCTCAGAAGAAATCATCTCTGAAAAAAATCTTGTTGACGGTCTCTACCAGCAACAAATTAAAATAAACGGGATGGAAAACAAGACCTACCGCTTTGTTACGCATTTGAATATTTCCAAAAAAGATATCGATCGCCTTATTATCGCCATTAAAAACTTGATTTAAGCCTAAGCCAATCCCTCTTCTTTAATGTCGATGGATTGGCTTAAAATGATAAACCACCGATCTATCTAAAAAAATTAATTAATCAATCTCCTTAAGTATCGGTCGACTAAATTTTGATGATAAAAGGATTCAATTTCTTCTGGGGGGAGGGGGCGACTAAATAAATAACCTTGAATCGCGTCACAATTACTGTTTTTTAATTGCTCAAACCTTGCCCAATCTTCAATCCCTTCGGCGATAATCTCAAGGTCGAGACTGTGGACAAGCATGATCAAACTATCCATCACTTCCATATTGTCGTCGCTAATAAATTTATCATTGATCGATTTATCCAGTTTGACCTTGTCAACGGGTAAAAAAGTTAGATAGTTAAGGGATGAATACCCTGTTCCAAAATCATCCAAGGCAATTTTAAAGCCAGATTTCTTCAAGGCATTTAGAAATAAAAGTGTTTCCGGGTTATTTTCTACTAAAATGCTTTCAGTAATCTCTATCTCTATTTGACTTGTCTCTAAATCGTTTTCCCACAAGAGTTCTTTTAGATACTGGATAAAACCCCTATCGCGAAGCTGCTCACTTGAAAAATTAATGGCGATCGGCTTTCCCTCTAGTCCTTTTTTCCGCCAACTAGTAAGCTGATTAACCGCTTCTTTTGCCACCCATCGGCCAATTTCAACGATTAAACCCGTCTCCTCAGCAATCTTTATAAAGACATCCGGATAAATCTGGTAATTTTTAAGTCTTAGTAAGGCCTCAAAGCCGATTATTTCTCCATCCTTTAGTCTGACTTGGGGTTGATAGTGAAGTTTAAAGCCATCTTCTCTCAGTGCCTCTTTTAAGATCGATTCAACTTCAAGCTTATACTGGATTTCATCCTTCATGCTTTTATCGTAAAAAACAAAATCATTTTTTCCCTTATGCTTAATTTGATACATGGCTGTGTCGGCATTCATAAGAAGTTCTTCGGTGTTTTGGCTATCACTGGGAAAACAGGAAATTCCTAAACTGATATTGATCTTGTTCCTAATGCCAGCAACTACAAAATCACGGCGGAATACGGCCCAAACGTCGTCGACAAAACCAATTAACTCATCATAATTCTGACTTCCTAGTCGTAAAATAAGAAACTCATCGCCACCCAAGCGCGAAATAATCGTCTTTTCTGAACTAAGACTGCTTAACCTTAAAGCGATCTCCTTTAACAGGTGATCACCGTAGACATGGCCTAGGGTATCATTGATACTCTTAAAGTTATCAAGATCAAAAAGCAAAACGGCGCCTGATTGTTTTTGATCCAAGGCTTCCGACAAATGTTCGGTAAACTTCATCCGATTGGCTAGACCTGTTAAGCAATCGTAGTTTGCTAAATACTCAATATATGACTCCTGTTCTTTTGTTTTTGTCATATCGATCAATAGGCCGTGCATCTTGTGGTTTTTTTTATTCTCATCAAAAATTTTATTGCCTCGAATCAAAAACCATTTCTTTTCATCCTCATTAATCTTAATGGGGATTTGAAAATTTAGTTCTTTGATATCATCATTCAAGTAATTTTCGACCTCTTTTATTAGTGTCATTTTTGACTTGCTACTAATTAATTGGTCGGTCAATACATTATAATTTTCTTGTAGTTTAATTTCATCGGAAATAATCTCTAGTATATTTTCGGACAATGTTAACTCTTCATTGACCAGATCGAGTTCCCAGATAACACTATTAGTCCCTTCTGTTGCCATTTTATATTTTTGATTTAAAATTCCGACCTCACTTGCCTGATTATCAATAATCCGGTATTGTTCTCTAAGTGATTCTTCAGTTGCTGATAAAACTTCATAGGTTTCCTTTAATTTTTTGTTGCTCGTTGTCAATTCATTTTCAATTCGCCGACGCTTGATATTATCAATTAACAAAACTGCAATCATTACTACGAAAAATCCTAGGACAGCCATTAACGGCAAGACAATCGATTGGTATTTTTCCAAAAAACTCTCTGGTTTATTAATTAATTCTGCGCCCGCTGGGATCAGTTTTTCATCAATGCCATATTTTTGAATCAATTCATAATCAAAAATATAATAGTAAGGTGTCTCTTCTATTAATGCCATCTGCTCAATCGGCTGGCCATTTAAAACATCAATGACCAATTGAGCTGATCTTTGGCCAAAGCCTTCATAATCGATTAGCTTGCCTCCGATCAGACCTTTCCCCACCCCGCCATAGCTTGCTCGATAAACAGGAATGCGCGTATGGTCTTTTAAAAAGAAAAACGTCTCACTAAGATTCATATAGGCTGATGTCTTATCTTCATTCATGCTCTGATAAATCAAGATCGTATCATTGCCAAGCGCTTCAAGCATTTTACCTAACTCTTCGAAACTATAGTCTGAGCTATTTAAGCTTGCGAACTCAAGGTCTGGAAATGCTTTACTAACTTCCTCTAATTGTTGCTGATCTCCAATCCCTGTTAAAGTTGAATCAACGATACCAACAACTCTTTGTGCATCACTATTAAATCGGAGGGCAATTTCAATATTTTCACCAAGTGATGTTTCTTCATAAATGCCTGTCATAAAGGGATTACTAGCCGCCTTTTTGCCCCGCTCATAATCATTGATTCCAAAGAAAACAATTGGAATTTCTGGAAATAATTTATCTTGATAGTCCATGGCAAATACTAACGCAGCGTCATCACCGACAATGATCGCATCATAGCTGGCTAACTTGCTCAGTTTATAGGTCAAGCGGGAAAAAAATAATTCTTCATTCTCTTTTGTCTCTAGGCGCTTCATGTCCATATACTCAATATCTAAGTTGTAGCGATCCCCAAAAACCGATTGAATTCCTTTGATTTGATCAGGTACTGTTTGAAAAGCTTGACTATAAGAGCTGATAAAAAGTACGTTTTTTTGATCTTCAACTGCTTTTACCGTTAAAAGAGCTGAAAATGAAAAGATAATGACTACTAAAAAAACAATTATTACCAAAGCGTCTTGCTTATCTTTTTTAACCATCCTCATTTATCTCTCCTTGTCTTCGATTCTTATTTAGAATAAGTCTTGAAAAACCAAACCACTATACTTTTTTTTCAGGCAAAACCGTCTCTTTTACCCCTTCCACCCGAGTCGCTTGTCTATCTTCTTTAATCAATCGCCTTACCAATAAGATATTATAACTAACCATTCCCGTCCCAAAAACAACTAAGAAGAAGGACGCGATTCCACCTAAGTAAGGAATAAAAGCAATTAAAATAAGTGCTAGGGCAGTGCTTAAAAGTGCTGAAAAAGATGCCAATCGCGGCTTCATTTTTGTTTCAAAAACAGGGATCACTACTTTAGAGAAACCAACCACAGCAATCGGCATAGCTAAAATAAAACTGGCACTTACTAATAATGTGATGGCAATTCCAAGGGGCAAATAAATGATGAAGGCCAAAAGGATAATAATTGGTGAAAGGAAAAGATAAGCCACACCAAAGCCTAACGATGGCCAAAGATGTTTTTTGACAATGGTCGTCATATTAGTATTAAATTCCTGACTGAGAAAGCTTATGAACAGCCAAATTATCAGCATAAAAACTATTTTTCTAATCAACGATAGGATGAACGAACCAATACCGATGGTTTTGACGTCTTCTGCTTTTTGGCTTATCTCTTCTTTTTCCCAATCTACTTCAGGTATCTTTGCCTGGTCAGAGATTATTGCCTGAGAACTACTACGGTGATCAATGCTTCCTAATACCTCGGCATTATCATTAATCGTCAAGTGATCAACATCAGTGATAATAAAACCATCAACTCGGGCATTTAAGATCATGTTGCCCGCCCCAACTCTTAGGTTTCGCCCCATTTTTCCGCCGAAACTGGCAATCGCACTGGTGACAAAAACATCTCGTTTAATCTCTGCCGCCGAACCGACTGTAAAATCTGAGCCAGCAACAAAAACATCCTGCCCCACTTGTCCATTAAGCATCAGGACATTTCCAATCGCAAATAAATTTCCAGTGATTTCTCCATCGATCGTCACGTTATTACCTGCAACAAAGACATCCCCCTTGTAATAGCCATCTAAATTAATGGTATTCCCAGCAAAAAAAGTTGTTGTATCAAAATTAGAATCGACAGCAACATTTGCAGCTGCGAATAAAAAGTTCCGGTCTGATACTCTTTCATCTTTTATAATAAGATCCCTTGGCCCATCCTTGGCTGATTCACCCTCCTGGGCCACAACCATTGAAAAACTAAGAGCTAAGATAATAATGATGATACCCATCTTGTGTAGCAACTTTTTTGACATCCTTCTTCCTCTTCTCCTAATCATTATTGATATCGATTTTATTGCAAATCTCGTATTAAGCCTTCGCGTTAAGTGATCTTTTCCTTATTTGTAATAAACCGCATTAATAAGGCTTCCTCTATCCCCCAAAAAACTAGCATAGACTCCAGTTTGATCGGGATTAAACCAAATGATGACATAAATGGCCTTGTTGGGATCAGCTGGATTCATCACTTGAATGATCTCCGTCCCTTCGCCTCCAAGCAAGGCTTTTACTTCTTCGTAAGACATCCCTTCCGTAAGCAAATCATTTAGGGACTCATCGACACTAGCATCACTTAGAGCCATAATCTCTTTTTCATCATCATGATACAGTGTTTTCATTGTCACTGTATTATTAAAATCATAAACAACCTCGACACCAAAACCACTATTTGAATCAATATAGGTCGAAGAACTTTCTTCTTGCTTCGGTTCAATTCCCACTAGCAAATCAACATCCTCTTTGACTGCACCTAAAGCAACTTGATTATAAAAACGATAGGGATCAATCTCTTCGTTGTCTCCACCTTGATTACACCCAACTAAAAACAAAAAAAATATTAATGATAAAAACAAACTAATCCCTTGAACCATTCGTCTCATTCTTTCCCCCCTGAATAAATCGATTATTTTAAGTAAGTTTTAAAAACTCTGTCCGTTCAACACATCCCTTGAAGCCTAAAAAATAGACAAGCAGGAGACTTCCATCTTCATTAATCCAGCCAATCGCATAATAATGATTATTTGGATCATTAATGTTTTTAGTCGCAATAATTTCAACCGCCCCTGGCCCTAAAATGCTAATGACCTCATCGTATATCATCCCTTTATTAATTGATTGAAGTTCTTCTTCTCTGACCCGCGCACCACTTAGGTAAATCAATTTTTTTGGACCCTCTGGCATATAGAGACCTTTCGTTTTTACTCGTTCATCTGTATCATAGCTGATAAAAACACCATAAGCAGTTGCCGGATCAAGGTAATTATAAAGATCATCTCCATCTAATTCTGCTTGAACGCCTAAAGCATCCTCGACATCCTTCTTTTTATCATTAAGCTCAACTTGATTGTAAAAACGGTAAATAGGATCATCGTTGATCACTTCTAACTCACTTTGACCTTGATCACTCTCAACCTTTTGATTTTTATTCTTTACACACCCTAAAGGCATGGCCATTACAGTAATCCATAAAAAAATCGTCAGTAATCGTAAAAAGTACTTACGCTTTACCATTTTAGCACCTCGTTTCCGAAATCTTAGATTCCGCTTTCAAGTGAAAATAACAATCTACTTTGATAATTACCCTGATCAAGAATAAATATGCAATTCTATTTATTCTTGACCGGATTCCCATTGTGATAGTGTCCTCTGAAAATAAGTTTTCCCTGAGGATCATAGAAACTCCCATAACCATTATAGACACCCCTACGAAATTCACCATCATATTTGATCTTTCCATTTTGATAATACTCCCGACATTTCCCCCAGGGGACAGACGGCTCTTTTGACTGATAGTCGTAGCCTTCTAATCTCTTAAAATTTCCTTCGATTTTTAAATGGCCTCTTTCATCAAATATTTTTCCGTAGCCGGATGCATAGCCCTGATCAAAATTTCCAATGTATTTTAATTTACCAGTATCTTCATATAATTTCCCTTGCCCAGAAGCCACTCCCCTTTCGAAGAAACCCGTATATTTTAAGACCCCATTTGGGTAGTATTCGCGTCCTTGTCCAAGCTGAACCCCTCTATTGAAAAAACCTTCTGAGAAAAGAGTGTCGCCAACAATTTTTTTTCCTTCAAATAATCCATTTTCATGATAGTTACCAAGCAGATAACCATCTTTTTGCTTTATTATCTCAAGCTTTTTCTTGCTTTCTTTATTCTCTTCATTCATCTTTAGATAAATAAAACAAGAAAAAATTATAAGCAAGACTAAAAGAACAATCCTAAATTTTTCCATAGCACCCATCCAAACATTTATTTAATGAGCATTAAAATTTTCACCTATGATCTTTTATTCTCTTTTATTTTTTAAACCACCTTCTTTCAATTTGACTGCCTAGAAACACCCCTAGAAGAGATATCAATCCGTAAAAAAAAGCAAGAAAAATCGCTATAAATCTAAGGAGTGTAAAAATAATCGGCAAGAATAACAATCCTACAAGAATTGGATAAAAATAATGAAAGCCATTTTTAAAACCATAAAAAACCGAAGAAAGTAAACAATAAATTGGAATTATAACAATCAATAACAGCATGAAAAGTCGATGATCACTATTTAAAATCGGTAACAGAAAAAAGATCAATGCCGTTATCACGATAAAGGGCAATAAAGACGTTAATTCGTTAAATTTTTTCACTTATTTTTTTAAAAAGCATTGAGAAGCCATTTATGCAATCAATCCCTTCAATTCTGATAGGTGTGAAATTAGATAAGTGGCTCCCGATTCTAAAAGCTCTAACTCTGAGCCATAACCATAAGTCACGCCTACCGAAGCAATACCGACACTTTTTGCCCCATCAATATCGGTGTAGCGATCACCAATCATCAATACCTGATCATGGTCTTTTATGTTATGGTCTTTGAGAAGCGCCGTGATCACCGCTGCTTTATCCGGTCGACTCCTATTTCTAAGACTACCGTAAATACGATTTGGGGGAATTGTCATCTGATGATGTTTAATGATACTTCTGGCATTTTCTTCATCCTTCATGGTGGCAATACCTATGAAATAATCTGACTTTATTAGAAAATCGACCAATTCACAAACATGATCATAAAGATCCGCCTTAAAGATCTGTTTATTTCCAACATACTCTTCCATATAATAACGATAAGCCTCCTGCGCCTGATCCTCTGTAAAACCGTAAATATTGTGAAATGTGTCAAAAAGACCTGGCCCAATATAGGCATTAATATCTTCAACCTCGTAGTTTTTAATATCCATTTTCATCAATGCGTATTCAAGTGATGTTTTAAAGGTTTTTTTCGAATCGATTAAGGTCCCATCAAGATCAAAAATAATATGGTTATAACTCATTTTTAAATCCTTCCAAATAATATTTTTATAAATAAAACTGCATTTAAAAGATGATTTTAACAATTACTCTTCACAATCAGTGCCTAAAAAACAAATCTTAATTTATCCTAAAAAGCCCCAATTTTTTGCTTGTTTTAAGGAATAAACGATAAACTTAACTTGTAAGTGAAACCCCCTTAAAGTTACATTTACAAGATCACCAAAAGCAATGCATTAATACCCTTTGATCCCCATCAAGGGGTATTGATGTGTTACTATAATTTCCTCTTCTTCATTAGCTTTATTATAGCATAATCGAAACAAAAAAAGATAAGATGTTAATGAATAAGTGTTGGCAAACTATTAGTAACTTATCAAATACGAGTCTTTGTTAGCCACTAAAATATGATAAATAGCTTTTCACCCAATAACCTCTCTTTCAATAATTGTATTTTTTATTTACTTTTAGTTCCTGTTCCCCCTCATAGTTTCCATTTAATAAACTTATGTTTAAATTTTACTTTTTCAGTTCTAATTATAACTCTTTATTTCTGTAGACATTCTTAATATTTTGTGTTATGTTGAATGTAGAACATCACTCGACTGAAAAGGCAATCATAGTCAGTGTGATGTAATCGTTTGAATCGAAAGGATGAGTATTGCCTTTAAATTAGACCAGCAGTGCACACTTTTAGACCACCCAGTGC
>CAZWEU010000045.1:0-11110 GCA_964632785.1 uncultured Lachnospiraceae bacterium
GGCCCCGCCCCAATAGCCTGGTCCGAAAAGCCCCTCAATCGCTATTTTCAAGTAAGAAGGCCACAATGTCTTTGGCCTTTGGCGGGCAACCGGGGAGACTTTTCTCAAAGCCCTTGGTGCAGACGCCAATGCCAAGGCCCGGGCCTTCTTGCCCTTGATAGCCTTGGCCAATGTGAATTTTTTCATGAAGGTCGGCCATGCCCTTGAGGCGGTCCAGGGCATGGATGAGGCTGCCGTAACAGGCCGAACAGGCCATGTCGTCTTCAACGTTTTTGGCCAGCTTTTCGACCAGCCGGCTCTTGGGGATGGTCATCATGGTCCGGTCTTGGTTTAATTCGATGACCTGGTCATCGCTAAATTGGCTGGACCCGACCCCTAAGTCTTCAGCCAGTTGGATGTAGGGGATCTCCTGGCAGGCATAACCCAGTAATTGAGCGACGTAGCTGTCGACCAAGACGGGGTCTTTCCCGATGATCAGCCGGTTCATTTGAATGGGATTGCCACCCTCTTCAAAGTTGAGATCCCCAATGATCCCGTCAACAATGATCAGATCTTGCTTAAGCACCTTATTTAAAGCGGCGATCGGCTTGTGTAGGCCCATGGTGTGGAAACGCCTTTTCTCGCCATCGGGGATACAGCCTTTTAGGTTTTTTAAGGCACAGGTGATATGGGTTTGGCAATGGCCCTTTAAGACCGGGATATTGATTAAATAATCGACCGCCATGGCCTGATCACAGACCGAAATAGTTGTTTCTCCTACTTGGTAATTTTGATAGCTATCTTTTTGTAAATCGATTAGGGGGACACCGTATTGCTTAGACAATTTTTCGTAGCCGCAGACTTTAAAGGCCAGAGCGGTCCGGTCGCCTACCCATGACCCTTCGAGGATGATTAAATGGTGATAACCATTGGCTTTAAGATACTGGATCAGGCCTTCGACTAAGTCAGGTGAGCTTGTCGCCCCTAAATTGGCCGGCTTGGCTACAACTAAGTTTGGTTTAATGCCGATCAGGGCTTTTTTATCGGGCAGGTCTTCTAAAATATTGGCCTGGTCCAAAGCCTTGTGAATCATTTCTTGAGGCTTACTGCCGTAGATAATATAGAGTAAATCCTTGGTCATAAAAACTCCTTTCTCGAAAATAGTTGCTTGATTGTGTTTTATAGCGTCTTATTTTAGTATAGCATAGGAGGCAAGGCTTAATGTTATGATATAGTATAGAAGATTAAAAATAGTGTCATAGAAAGTAGTGGAAAATTGAAAAATTCTTTAAAATGTTTGCTTTGCAACTCCAAAACAATGCTATTTCATAAAGAAAAAAATAAGAAATATTATAAATGCGAAAAATGTTACTCGATCATGTTGGATCCTGAAAATTATGTAAGTTACGAAGAAGAAAAAGAACGGTATAAAACACATAACAATGATGTCTATGATATCAGGTACCAAACATTTGTGTCTCCGATTGTCCAAGGGGTTAAAGACAATTATAATTCTAATCACATCGGACTTGATTATGGTGCCGGGACCGGACCGGTCATAGCGTATCTTCTGGAAAAAGAAGACTATCAGGTAAAACTCTATGATCCTTATTTCCACGATTATCCCAAAAATTTGTGCCAGAAATATGATTATATTATTTGTTCAGAAGTGATTGAACATTTTCATAAGCCCTATGCTGAGTTTAAGGCTTTACGGGCCATGTTAAAGGCAAAGGGAAGCATTGTCTGTATGACCAGTTTATATGATGAAACCATCAATTTTGAGACCTGGCATTATAAGGATGATGAGACCCATGTCTTTTTTTACCACCGCAAGGCCTTAGAATGGATTAAAAATGAATTTGCTTTTTCTAAGCTTGAGCTTGAGGCTAAGCTGATCCGTTTAAGTGACTAAGGACTGCTTATTGGGGAGTGGACCGGTCATCGCCGGCAAACCAGCCCACTAGGCCAAGGACAATAATTAGGAGGGCAAAGATGATCAGGGGCCAAGACCAAGACTTAAAAGAATCGTAGATTAAACCCATTAGAATTGGGCCAATGGCTGCTAGCAGGTAGCCGGTCGATTGCGACATGCCGGAGAGTTCAGACGCTCTTTGAGCATTGGGGCTTCTAAGGGAAATAAAGGTCAGGGCCAGGCTGATGCTGGCCCCCATGCCCAGGGCCATTAAGAGGACAGCGATTACAATGAGCCCTTGGCCCTGGCTAAATAAGAGGAGACTGATGCCACTTAAATAAAAAAAGCAGGTAAGGAGGACCAGGCCCCGTTGGTTTTTAAATTGATCACATAAAATCGGCATCATAAGGGCGGCCGGAATACCCACCAGCTGATAGGTCAGGGCCATGGTTCCAGCAAAAGAATCAGTCATGCCTTTGGCAATAATAATGCTTGGAAGCCAGGCGACTAATGAATAAAAAATAAAGGACTGGATCCCCATAAAGAAGGTGACCGACCAGGCCAGGGGGGAGGTCCATATTGAAGGGGAAGGGGCTTGCTGCCCTCCGGGCTCAGTGGGTTTAAGTGCCTTTAAGTCAGTAGTCCCGCTAACCTTAAGCTGGGGTAACCAGATCAGAAAGGTGACCAAGGCCAGGATCGACCACACGGCCAGGGCATGTCGCCAGCCTAGGTCTAAACCTTTTGCCAGGGGGATGCTGACACCGGCACCAATAGCGGCAAAAATTAGCATGCTGGCGGTATAAAGGCTGGTGGCCAGGCCCAGGCGGTGGGGAAATTTTAGCTTAATGATGCTGGGGATTAAAACATTGCCAAGGGCAATGCCAATTCCCAGCAAGGCGGTACCCATAAAGAGGCCCCAAAGAGTGGTGTATGACCGGACCAGTCCGCCGATAAAAATAAGGACAAGCCCTAGGCCCATTACTTTTCCATAGCCCCAGCGATTAGAAAGGCCGGCGACAAAGGGCGAGACCAGGCCAAAGGCCAGCAAGGGCAGGGTCGTGATCAAGCCGGCCATGCCACTGGCCAAGAGGTAGTCGGTTTTTATCATTCCGATAAGAGGCCCGACCGCTGTGATTGGAGCCCGAAGATTAAATGAGATAAATACAATTCCTAAAATAATGAGCACGGCCTCTTTTTTTTTCAAAATTTCTCCTTTATACATGACCTTATTTTTGTGAGATGCTTATTAGCGCAGTTTTTGGTCAAAATAGTGGCTTACTATTTTTCAACAAGAGTTGCTTCTTGACAATGGGCAATAATATAGGATTTCACCTGATCAAAATCTTCTTTGGAGACATAGACCTGATTATGGTTTAAGCTTTCATTAACATAGATGACGTGTCGGCGTGGGACGGCGACTATTTTTTTGACCTTTTTAAAGTCCGAATAAGAACTTTGTTTTGAGCCGGCCAATAAACCCGCCCCCGCAACTTGCGGACTTCCGCCAGCAGCACCGGCTAGAATGGCCAGCATGGCCAGGACTTGATTTTTTTTAAATTGTTTTTTCATTTGAATGTGATGAAGGCCTTGGTCGTTTAATTCAAAAACGATTTGATAATAGCCACCATTAACCATCGTAACAATTAGATAAGCAATTAGGGCAAAGACAGTGACAAAGGCCACCATGCCTAAAAGCATGGGAATAAAAACCGCCAGGGCCTCAGAAAAGCCCTGCTCAAAAAGCTCTAGTAGGGAGACGAAAAGAACAGGGACCATGCCACCCAAAAAGAGAACTTTCCAGACGGTGATTAAAATGGTCGGGTTGGTCCACATCCGCATGCCATAGGTCCAGCGGTAGATGCCGTCGTCGCCTAAAACAATATTGTCACTAAATTCATAAAAGTGATGATCAGTTGAAACTTCTTTATGACAATGCTTGTAGTCCATAAGTTACCTCTCTTAATAATTATCGTTTAATCACTTGATTTACTGGCAGCTTAACGTTCGTTTTATTTCTATTTTAATTATATAGTATTTGGACGATTATCTCAATGTGTCAAATGGATCTTTAGGGTGGCTGGAGATTTTATAAGTTGCCCAAGTCAATAAGAAGCTGGTATAATCAAAGGATACCCAAGGAGATTTTGGGTGATAAGTGAAACGGGGGTAAGAAAGATGGAGAGCGCACCAGTCGTCGTTCTAGTTGATCCTAATCGGATAGTCAAGGAACGGATTAGAAAAATTTTATCAGACCAAGAGGTGACAATTTATGAAAGCCTGTCGAAAGAAGACCTGCTTTGTGTCATGGAAGAAAATAAAAATCAGATCAATCTAATCGTAACCGATATCGAAATTGACACGGAGCGAAATTTTGATGCAATGAGTCTGATCAAAATGGTTAAACACCGAAGCGATACGATCCCGGTCGTGGTGGTCACCTCGGAAAGCCGAAAAGATGTGATCACTAAGTATCTGCGAGAAGGGGCGGCCGACTATATTCTAAAACCATTTGAAAATGACTATCTAAAGGCAAAACTGTTAAGGCATATCAATGTTGAGAGTCTGACGGAATTTACCGTTTTAAAATTCAGCCTAAAAAACTACCTGGAGCATGAAATTTATAAGGCTAAAAAAGGCCGTTATAACTTTACTCTTTTAAAGGTTTCTTTTGAATTTAGTGGCGATGCGACAGAGATAAGCAATGAATTTCACAAGCATGCCAAGACTGTCTATCAAGAGATCAAATCACTCTTTTGGGATTCCGACCTCTATATCCAGCACGGCTATCAAAGCCACTTGGGCTTTTTTCCTTTTTGTAGTCAAGAGAATTCTAAAATACTCTGTGATAAAATTATTGGGCAATATGACGATTTAAAATTGCGCAATCCTCATATTCAAAATTATACGATCCGGCAAATTTGCTCAACCTACCCTATCGATGGGGAAACCCCGGCCGATTTGTTAGAAGCATTGGAGACAAGAAGCAAAGCCTGAGCCAAGTTCTTAAAAATCGAACAGCCGGGCTTTTATAGGGCGATAATTGACATATGCCCATAATTATTATAAGATTATAAAATACTATGGGCAAACGAAAGAGGAGCAAATTTGAATAAAAACAAAACAAGTACGTTAAAATTTTTATTAAGCCAATATAAGGGCCACTTGCCAATGACCTTTTTGGGGGGCTTATTATTGCTGGGGTCAACTTTTTTTACCCTGGTGCCGGCCATCTTAGTAAAAGAAACAATCGACCAGATTATCACTGTTGATAACCGCTATTTGTTTATTGTCTTTTTACTCATTATCGGTGCATCAATCATGAGAGGTGGCTTATACTACGGCCAACGGCTGATTTTGGAGCGGATTGGCCAAACGATTGTTCATCATCTAAGAAGCCGGACGATTAAGCATATTAATCGGCTTAGCTTTGCTTTTTTTGATGACAAGCAAGTGGGTGATTTAATTGCCCGGGTGACCTCGGACACCGACCTACTGGCCAACTTTTATGGCTTTGCCATGGTTAATATCGTCAATAATGTCTTGACCCTGGTGGGGATTTTACTGGTCCTCCTGGTCTGGAATGCCGCCTTGGCCTTAGCCTTTATCCTCCTTATTCCCCTGATTATTCATGCCATGTACAAGTATTCCCTGACCGTGCGACCACTGGCGGCTAAGATCAGGAAAAGTTTTGGCCACTTGACCAGCTCAGTCCAACAAACCTTTAATGGGATTGAAACGGTCAAGCTTTTAGGTAGCGAAACTTACGAGGCCCGGGCCTTTGATCAACTATCGACAAAGCTGCTAAAGGGAAATGTGGCCGCCGCCAAGGTAACCTCCTTATGGATGCCCTATGTCCATTTTTTGGTGGCCCTGGCAACGGCCCTAACCCTGCTTTGGGGTGGCTACCTAACCATTGAAGGGGTCATTAGCCTGGGTATGCTGATGGGCTTTATAACTTATATGAGCATGTTAGCCCGGCCCATTAGGCAAACCGGCATGCAAATTGGGACGGTCTTTAATGCCCTGGCGGCCGGTGCCAGGATAAATGATGTCTTGGTCCAAGACCAAGAGGACTTAGAAAGTGGTCAGTGGTTTGAGGACTTTAAAGGTCAAATCGAACTTGAGGATGTCTCCTTTACTTATGAGGGCCGGCAAAAGAAGGTGATTGACCACCTATGGCTAAGTGTTCCGGCCGGCAAGAAGCTGGCCCTAGTGGGGCCTAGCGGGTCGGGTAAATCAACGATTATTAATTTAATCCTCGGTTTTTACAAGCCGCAAACGGGCTGTATAAAAATTGATGGCCTGGCCCTGGACCAAGTCAATTTAGGCAAACTGCGGGCGGCCACCGGCCACCTTAGCCAAGATCCTTTTATTTTTAAGGGGACAATTTTAGATAATATTACTTTTGGAAATCCGGAGGCCAGCTTGGAGGAAGTTAACCAAGCCATCGACCAAGCCGTTTTAACAGACTTTATTCACGGTCTGCCAAAGGGGATTAATACCGAGATCGGTGAAAAAGGGGTTCGGCTGTCGGGCGGGCAAAAGCAACGCCTGGCCATTGCCCGGGTCTTAATCACCGACCCGCAGATCTTAATTCTCGATGAGCCAAGCTCAAACTTAGATAAAGAGACCGAAGAGGACCTGCAAGAATCCTTAGATAATCTTATGCGCGGGCGAACCGTTATCACCATTGCCCACCGCCTATGGACCATTCAACACTCCGACAGCATTGCCTTTGTCAGTGATGGGGGGATTGAAAACTTTGGCAGCCACGATTATCTCTTGGAAAATTCAGATTTATATAAGGACTTTGTCGCGAGTCAAGTCCTGACCGTTAGGGAGGAGCAAGCATGAGAGGCGAAATGGGAGCAAGACTGACAAGCCAAGTTGATGACCGGTTTAAGCTTAGAAATTTAAATAAAAAAGCCTTTACCATCCTGAAAACCAACCTAAAGGGTCAGAAAAAAGAGCTGATGTATGCGATCATGCTGACCTTGATTATTTCGGCAAGCCATGTCATCTTACCCCTACTAATGAAAGTTGCCATTGATGACTATATCAGCAAGCAGGATTTTAAGGGTTTAGTGGTGGTTGTGGCCGCCTATATCATCCTCGCCCTGGGCCAGTGGCTGGCTTCTTATAAACAGATGTTTTTAGCCCGTAAAATTGCCTATACGGTTTTATATTCAATCAGAGAAAAGATCCATAAGCATTTGATTAATTTAGACATTGCCTTTCACAACAAACACCAGGTCGGGGACATGACCTCGGTCATTATGAATGATGTGGAAACAATTTATAATTTAATTTCCCAAGGTTTTATCTACCTGACCAGTGATATTGTAACCCTGGTGGCCATCAGTGGGGCCATGTTTTTTCTAAATGTCAGGTTGGCCCTGACCCTCTTAATTACCGTCCCGCTTATCTTGTATAGCACCAAGCTAATTGGCAAGATCTTACGAAAAGCCCAAAGAGATGTGCAAAAAAACATAGGCAAGCTAACCGCTCAAGTCGAGCAGAACTTGTCGGGCATTAAGACGGTCAAATCATTTTCGGGTGAAGTCAGCCAGGCCTCTAAGGTCAGTGACCTGAGTGAAAAAACCCGTAATGCCAAGATTAAGGCGGTCGCCATCTCGGCCCTGCATTTTCCGATTATGGACTTGGCCGGGGCCATTGGCATGGCCTTAATCATTTGGCAAGGAGGCTTGCTCTTAAGCCAAAATATTATTAGCCTTGGCGTATTGATGGCGGCCATTAGTTATGTTCGGCGGATCTTTGGTCCCCTTAAGGACCTTTCGCAAATTTATACCACCTATCAAACGGCCGGGGCCGGCCTTGACCGGATCGCCTCTTTTTTAGACCAAGAACAAGCAGTCTGTTTTCCGGAGCCCGGCACACCTGCCAAGGGCCATTATGATATTAATTTTAAGGATTTAAGCTTTGCCTACAATGGCGACACGATGATCCTTAAAGACCTTAACTTGGTCATTGAGCAAGGCAGCCATATCGGCATTATTGGCCAATCAGGATCGGGAAAAAGTACCCTGATCAAGGTCTTGGGCCGGCAGTATAATCCGAACGAAGGTGATATTTTAATCGGGGGCCTGTCCTACCAAGACTACGGTAAAGACGACTTTAAAAAAATGCTGCAAATCCTCCCCCAAGACACCCATCTCTTTCCCCTTAGTATTTGGGAAAACATTATTTATGGCCTCGGCGATAAGACGCGGGCAGATGTTGACGCCTTGGTCAAAGACTTGGCCTTAGATGACTTTTTCGCAGACTTTGACGAGGGCTTAGAGACCAAGGTGGGTGAAGGGGGTAAAACCCTATCCGGTGGTCAAAAACAAGCCATCGCCATTGCCCGGGCCATGATTAGGGACCCGGACATCTTAATCTTAGATGAGGCGGCTTCTAATTTAGATAGTCAAATTGAAAAGAAAATATACGATTATATTAAAGATAATTGGCGGGATAAAACCTTGATTATGATCACCCACCGCCTGACCTCCTTAGACCTGACCGACCGGATTTATCAGGTAAAAGACCAGGTAGTGGTGGAAGTAAGCAAAGCCGACATTAAGCTGGCTGGCTTTGAATAAAGCAAATTTAAGATTTTAAAAACACCTTTAAAAGGCTTATAATAAGCGCCTTTCAAGGGTGTTTTTTCCTGCTCGCAAAAGGCTGAGTGGGGATAAAGAAAAGGGAGCTACTGATCGGTCTGAGGATATGTTATAATTTACCTTAGTAAAGCAGTTCTGAGCGTATCGCTAAAAAGAGGATAGGAGAAAGTGCAGTGAAGAGTGAGAGCAAAAGAAAATTAGGATTAAAGTTACTAAAAGATATGTATTTATGCCGAAAATTTGAAGAAAAGGTCCAGCATTATTTTTCCTTGGGGATGATCCATGGGACCACCCACTTAAGCATTGGCGAAGAGGGGGCGGCAGCCGGGACCTGTGCCGGCCTAGCCCCGCAGGACCTTATGTATGCGACCCACCGTGGCCATAGCCAAGCCATTTGTAAGGGGATTGATATCAATGAAATGATGGCTGAAATTTTTGGCAAGGCCACCGGGGTGTGTAAGGGAAAAGGCGGGTCCATGCATATTGCCGACCAAGATAAGGGGGTCTTAGGGGCCAATGGCATTGTTGCGGCGGCCCTGCCACTGGCTTGTGGTAGTGCTCTAGCGGCTAAAAAACGCAAAGAGGATGTGGTCACGGTCGCCTTTTTTGGCGATGGGGCGACTAATGCCGGGTCCTTTCACGAATCCTTGAATCTGGCTTCGATCTGGAATCTACCGGTCCTCTTTGTCTGCACCAATAATACTTATGCCATGTCGACCCATATCTCCAAGACCATGAAGGATACGGATATTGCCAAACGGGCCATTCCCTTTGGCATTCCCGCTGAAACAGTCGATGGCAATGATGCCTTTGCCGTTTATGAGGTGATTGACAAAGCCCGGGCCTATGTGGTAAAAAATGGCCCCATGCTAATCGTTGAAAACACTTATCGGATTTCCGGTCATTCCAAGAGTGATGGGAATTTATACCGGACAAAAGAAGAGATCAATGCTTGGAAGGCTAAAAATCCGATTATCCGAATGCGAAAAGACTTGGTCGAATCCGAATTGGCCAGCCAAGAAGAAGTAGACGCGATCGATCACGAGACGACCGACTTGATCGATCAGGCCCTAGCCTTCGCCCTGGACAGTCCCTATCCGGAACTTGCTGATGTTTACGATGATGTTTATGCCTTATAAGGGGGGAGATATGTCTAAAAAAGAAATAACCTATGCCAATGCCATAAAGGAAGCCATCGCCGAGGAAATGCACCGGGATGAGGACGTCTTTATGATGGGCGAAGACATCGGTGTCTACCGGGGGGCCTTTGGCGTTTCCGGCGACTTAATTGACACCTTTGGCGAAGACCGAATCATGGACACACCGATTTCCGAAGAAGCCGTTGTCGGCTGTGCCATCGGGGCAGCGGTCGCCGGTATGCGGCCGATTGTCGAGATTATGTTTTCCGACTTTATGACCGTGTGTTGGGATATGATTGTTAATCAGGCCCCGAAAATGCGCTATATGTTTGGCGGCAAAGTCAGCGTTCCCATGGTCCTGCGAACGGCATCGGGTGGTGGAACGGGAGCCGCCGCCCAGCACTCCCAATCGCTTGAAGCCATGCTGTGCCATGTTCCCGGTCTTAAAGTGATCGTTCCTTCTAGCCCAAGAGATGCCAAGGGCTTATTAAAATCAGCCATTCGCGATAATAATCCGGTCATGTTTTTAGAGCAAAAGCTCTTGTATCGTAAAAAAGGGCTGGTTGAAGAAGGCGACTTTACCATCCCGATTGGGGTAGCGGATATCAAGCGGCAAGGAAAAGACTGCACCATTATCACCTACGGCCGGATGGTCCAAGTATCGTTAGCCGCAGCAGAAAGCCTGGCCAAGGAAGACATCGATGTGGAAGTCCTTGACCTAAGGACCCTCCTGCCCATGGATACGGAGGCAATGGTCAAGTCAGTCATGAAGACCAAGCATTGTCTGGTTGTCCATGAAGCCGTTAAAACCGGAGGGATTGGCGGCGAAATTATTGCCCGGATTGCCGATAGCGAGGCCTTTTATTATTTGGATGCCCCTCTTAAGCGCCTGGCCTCGGAAGATGTCCCGGTTCCTTTTTGCCCGGTTCTGGAAAAGGGCATCCTGCCGGATGAAGAGAAAATTAAAGCAATGATCAAAGAAATGTTGGCCTAAAGTATGATCGAGAAAAAAAGGGAGGGGTAAATGGCAGTCGAAATAATTATGCCCAAAGCGGGAATGGATATGCAGGAAGGGACGATCGTTAAGTGGTTAAAAGAGCTTGGTGATCCGGTCGAAGAAGGGGAGGGGCTCTTAGAAATCGAAACCGACAAGGTGACCATGGAGGTCGAGTCGCCGGTGGCAGGAGTCTTATTAAGCCGCTACTTTGACGATGGGGCGGTCGTGCCGGTGGTAAGTATTATTGCCTATGTCGGGCAAGTGGGGGAAGAGGTCCCGGAGCGATCACAGATGGTTGAGAGTGACTCCGTCCAAGGCCTTAAAGCAACCCCTTATGCTCGGACACTGGCAAAAGAAAATAATCTTGATTTAAAAAATATCAAGGCGACGGGACTGTCATGCCAAATTAAAGGACGAGATGTTAAGAATAAAATAGCTGAATCATCACCGTCTAAAA
>CAZWEU010000046.1:0-10733 GCA_964632785.1 uncultured Lachnospiraceae bacterium
CATAAGCAGTCAGATCAGCTTCTTTTTCAACGATCCAAACTTCAATCGCTTCAAGTCGTAATGACGAACCAACGGTTCCTAAACGACCGCCATCTTCATAGTATAGTTGTCCCATACCAGCGTCTGGATCATTTTGTGGAACATCGCCACGGTTTTGTACATGGCCGGTGTATCGCACTGAATAATCTTCTGATGCCACACCATTGTCATCGAGTAACTCGAGTTCAATCGCTTCAATTCGGAGGCCTCGGCCTTCTGTTCCGGCAAACTTACCGTTTTGAACAGGATCCATCCAGCCAACGTTTTGAACATGGACACGGTAGCTAAGGTTTAAATTAGCTGGTACATCGCCAGTTAATTTAAGCCAGAATCCTTCAAGTCGAAGACCTTTTCCAGTTGTTCCCAACTCGGTAGGACCTTGAACCCAAGAATCATCTAGTGGATAATCCCCTACGTTTTGAACGTGACCACGGTATTCAACCCCTAGGTCTGCCTTTAATTCAGCTGTTTCAACATTCTTGGTAAGTAATCCCTTAAGTGAATCCAAAACTGAAACCTTGTCAGCTGCGAATACACTTGATGAGAAGACCATAGAAAGTATTAACAAGACTGATAAAATACTTGCTGTAATTCTTTTCACAATTAATTCCTCCATTCGTGATTTGTTTTCTTTCCCGCCTTAATGCCTAAAATTTGCAAAAACTTGGGATCCCGCTCTTAATAAATAGTCCGCCTAACGCTCTCTTCCTCCTTTCTAACTAATATTGCTTACAAAGGTAAACCTCAGCTTGCAACATCCTCTGCCCAAAAGGTTGGAAAGATTGCAAGGTTACCAAACTACGAGACCATTAAATGATATAAGAGCCTTACTCATAGAATTTTACACTGGATTGACAAAAAATGCAATATCAATTGGTCTTTTTTTTAAAGAAAGTCAAACTTTCCTCTAAAAAACAACAATTGTAACAAAATTTCTATCTTTTCCCCTGTATCTTCATGTAAACACTCTTACTCCCTTAACTGTCTACCCTTAAAAAAGAGCTTCAAACAAAAACAACAATTGTTTGTCATCTTTTCTAAGTTTTTTCTATCTGCTATTATACCACAAAAAAGGAGGTGAGAACATGGCAATTACCAAAGAAAATTTAATTAACAAGATGCAAATCCGCTCGAGCTACGGCGTGGTCGATGGCAAGGACGTGATTAAGACGCGGACCTATTCAAACGTCAAAGAAGACGCCGCAGACGAAGGGATTTACGCTGTCGCCGAGGCCATCGCCGGTCTGCAAGAGGCGGTCATGGAAGAAGTGATCCTGGTTGAATCAAGCCTACTGGTCTCCATTTAGGCATTAAAGAAAGGAAAGGAGGAAAACAATGGCAGAATTAAAAGCAATGATGGTCTTTAAACGGGCCGATGGGCGAAATACCACCATCACGGTCCCCCATGCTGATGCAGCAATCGATGGGCCCCTCATTAATGGGGCGATGGATACCATTTTGACCCAGAACATTTTTGCCCCCGAGCAAATGGACCTGGTGTCAAAGGTTGAAGGCAAGCTGGTTACCACCGACATTCAAGAATTTACCATGCTTTAAAAATTAAGGGGCGGTTATGCCCCTTTTTTTAATATCATTTTTTAAAGAAAAGACTTGTAATCATTTACAGTTTTTAGTACAATGGACTTTACATGCCAGCAATAGGCATGGCAAAATTTTAAGGAGGATATGATTATGCAAAAAGAGCTAATCAATTCGGCCGTCAGTCGCGCTAAGATGAACAAGCCCGAGGCTAAACTGGCATTGATTAAGGCGTTTGAACCCTTGATGGTTTCAATGGGACGCCGTTACAACTATCAGCATGACCTAAAAGAAGACTTTGTTCAAGAAGGAAGCTTGGTCCTACTCCGGGCCCTTGAGTCCTATGATCCTCAGCGGGGCGTCCCCTTTGCCGCCTACCTAAAGGATCAGATGTTTTATCATTATGTCAATAAGGCCAAGCACTTTCGCTTTACCGACTCGCTTGATGCCCCCCATGGCGACGACGACCTGACCTTACTCGACAGCCTCGCCCTACCCGCCCAGGACCTTGACCCCCTGCTTGAGTCCGAACTCCATCAGCTTCTAAAGAAGTGCCTTGACCAGTTGCGGTCCCGCCAACGTTGGGTGATTATCGAATATTATTACCACGGCCGCCCGCTTAGAGACCTGGCCAAGGAACTTAAGCTCAGCCCGAGCGCCGTATCTCACTACCACCGGCGGACCCTTAAAAAGCTAAGGGACCTGCTGGCTGCGGCCGGGGTCGATGAACTTTTTAATATTTAAAGCAAAAGCGCTTATCCTTGCGGATAAGCGCTTTTTTTATGCGACGTGGGGACAGGCCCTCTGTCACACTTAGCGTGACAGGCGGGACAGTCCCCGAAGTCGCTTGTCCCCGGCGGTCTTGGCTAATAACCGCGTAAGTCCTTGGCCATTTCCCGCAGCTTACTTAGGCGGTGGTAGACCCCCGACTTGCCAACCGGCGGGTCTAACTTTTCTCCTAATTCCTTCATGCTGGCATCCGGGTAGTTGAGGCGGACTTCGGCCACGGCATAGAGGTTTTTGGCCAGCTTGTTAAGGCCATAGTGGTCTTTTAAATAAAGGATGTCATTAATTTGGTCGGTGGCGGCGACAATGGTCTTATTTAAGTTGGCTGTTTCACAATTGACCTGGCGGTTGACGGCATTACGCATATCTTTAATGATCCGAATGTTCTCCATGGCCAGAAGTTCTTTATGGGCCCCGATCACATTGAGAAAATTAATCACCGATTCGCCTTCCTTTAGATAAAGGACCCAAGAGGCTTGGCGGCCGATTAGCTTGGCCTTGATTTCAAAGCTAGCCAGGGGGGCGATCAGGCTTTTAAAGAAGGCCTGGAAGTCGGGTCCTGACCGCCCTTCTTTAAAGGAAGCTTTTGATCCGACTAATTCCAGATGATAGGCTTTTTCCGGATTGGCCATGGACCCACAGCCGAGAAAAACCCCCCGCAGATAAGCCCGCTGCATCTTTTTTGTATAGCTACTAGGCATGCCATTAGTAAAAAAGGGCCGCTTTTTATGAATTCTTAAAATCTTTAAGGATCCTAAGATTTGCTGGGCCATCTTCGGATCTTTAATGGCCACTTGGTAGGACCGGTGTTTTTTAAAGGTCCCTTTACTATCGATTTTGACCGCCGCTTGGTAGTTAAAGGCCCCTTTAATCAGCCGGTAGATGCGGGCGGCCACGGTCGGGTTTTCGGTCTTGAAGCTGATTTTTAGACAGGGGGACAGGCCCGCAGTCTCACCCCCACTGATCACCCCCATGGCGGCGATTAAGCCGGCCAGCTCGGCTTCACAGTTTTTTTGCTGGCCCAGGGGCCGGCGGCTCAGGTCTTTTTTAAGTCGGGCGGAAAATGTCATGACCGCCTCCTTTTACTTAACATAGGTCTCAAAAATCCGCCGGGCCAGTAGGTCGGTATCGTGGCGGACATAGCCGTTTTCCATGGTGACAAAGTCATCATGAATATAAGTATAACCAGCTAGTGGTGTGTCTTCAAGCTTTACCGTGGCGGCGTCGCATTTTAAGTATTTTTCTTCAATGCTGACGGGCAGACGTCCATTATTGGCTAAAACATAGTCAAAGGGCCGGCCTTCTTGCTCGTCTAAGTGGCTAGTAATGGCCCGAATATGGTCTTCCTGGCTAAAACCACAAGTCTCGCCGGGCTGGGTCATGATATTGCCGACATAAAAACGCTTGGCCCGGCTGTCAAAGAGGGCCCGGGCCACCCCATCGACCAGCAAATTGGGGATCACGCTGGTATAGAGGCTGCCCGGGGCCAGGATGATCAGGTCGGCCTGATTAATGGCGGCCACCGTTTCACACAGGGCCTGAATATGGCCGGGCTTTAAAAAGAGCTGGCAAATTGGGCTATCGTGCTTTAAGACGGCCTTGGGGATGGCCGACTCGCCCTCGATGATCAGGCCGTTTTCTAGGCGGGCCATCAGGGTCATCTGGGCCAGGGTGACCGGTAGGACCTCCCCTTTAATCTGCAGGACATCGGAGGTCCGCCGGACGGCATCAAAAAAATCATGGCTAATGCCACTCATGGCCGCTAAAAAGAGGTTGCCAAAGCTCTGGCCCTGCATGCGCCCTTGGGGAAAGCGGTAGTTAAATAATTCCTGCATAACATTTTCGTCATCGGCCAGGGCCAGGATGCAAGACCGGATGTCACCCGGTGGCAGCATGCCCAGGTCCTGACGCAAGAGGCCTGACCCGCCACCATCATCACCGACGGTGACAATCGCTGTTAAGGCCTTGGTGTATTTTTTAAGGCCCCTAAGAATGACCGATAGGCCGGTCCCGCCCCCGATGGCGACGACCTTGGGGTTTCTGGCACTGACGATGTCTTTTAGGGTAAACTCGCGAATGTATTCTTTCATTTCCATTTAGGCCCCTCCTGCTTGGTGCTTTAAGATGTCCCGGTGTTTGACGGCCACCTCAAAGCCCTGGTCTTTAAGATCGGCCGCCAGCCAATTGGCAAAGGTCACCGACCGGTGCTGGCCACCGGTACAGCCAATGGCAATTTCAATGGTATGCTTGGAGACACGTTTAAACTGGGGGATAACAAAGCTTAAAAGGGCCAGCAACTTATCATAAAAAATCCCCGCTTCTTTAAAGGATGCCACATAGTCGCGGACGGCTTGGTCATTGCCGGTTTTTAAGCGCAGTTTCTTTTTGTAAAAGGGATTGGGCAAAAAACGCACGTCAAAGACGTAATCGGCCCCCATGGGGGAGGCGTACTTAAAACCA
Organism: uncultured Lachnospiraceae bacterium; assembly: GCA_964632785.1. Lineage (GTDB taxonomy): Bacteria > Bacillota > Clostridia > Eubacteriales > Eubacteriaceae > Acetobacterium. The sequence goes on from CAZWEU010000046.1 coordinate 4,825, forward strand.
AAGGAATAAATATTGACCTTGAGGCGGACGGGCTTTTTATCCTCTTGCAGGTGGTCACAAAAAATTGCTTTTAAGTCCTTGATCGCCAGGTTTGACGTATCAATCACCAGCTGGGCCTTGTCGCGCAGGTGGTTTAGGCTTTTTCGCTCTTCTTGAATGGCCGCTAAGAGATTACTGCTTGACCCGGCCAAGGGGTGGTCGCGCCTGGTCTCTTGGTAGCGGGCCACTAAGACTTCGTCGCTGGCATCGAGAAAGACAATTTGGGTCTCCTCTTTAAGGCTGGGCGACAGGCCCTCGGTGACACGCTTAAGGGGGACCGGGCCGGCCGTTTCGATCTCCTTGCTGCGAAAGACCTCGGCCCTAATGTCGGTGACCAGGGCGACCTTTTCAATTTCGCTGGCCGACTCCCGACAGAGGTTTAAAAAGACCCCGATTAGCTGGGGCGGTAAATTGTCGACACAAAAAAAACCAAGATCCTCAAGGATCTGAGCGGCCTGAGATTTTCCGGCACCGGACATACCGGTGATGATGATGTTTTTCATATTGATCTCCTTCACTTACTTGGCTTCCACATTGACAATCCGAGAAAGGGGCAGGCCGGCCTCCCTGACCACCTGGGGGGTGGCCCGCATGTCACCTAAGGCGTCCCGGTGGTGGGCATCGCTGTTGATGGCAAAGTTAACCGGGTGGGCCATGGCAATTTTAATTTCGGCCGCGTTTAGGTGCTCATGGCGGGGGTTGATCTCTAAGAGAACATTGTGGTCAGCCGCCGCCTTGGCCACCTGGTCAATGTCGATAGGGATCTTGTTACCGGGATGGGTAATTAAGCGAATATCATTTTTCTCCATCATTTTAACATAGCTGGCGGTATTCATCCCGATGACGTACTTGCGCAAAAAAGGCAGGACCCGGGCTAGATAATTGGGAATGGCAAAGACAAAAACCTCGCGCAAGTTAGCCGGTATATAGCCGTAGTGGTAGCCGGCTGAAATCCAGTGGCAATGGGTCAATTCTTCTTCCTTGACATCAATTTGCCCCTTAGCCCCGATGATATTGGCTTCAACTGACAGGCTAATGTCAATATCCGGGTATTTATCGTTTAAGCCATCGATCTCTTGGCGCATTTTCTTAAAATTACCCTTGCGGACCCCAAACAAGGGGTGGCTGCGGCCGTGGTCAGAGATGGTAATGGCCGCAAGGCCAATCTTTCGGCCTTGGATGACCATCTCTTCAATGGTATTTTTCCCATGGCTCCAGACAGTGTGGGTGTGCATATCGTGTATGATTCTCATTCTTCTCCAATCACAACCACCTCGGTTTTTAACTCAACGCCAAAGTCTTTTAAAACCTTATCTTGGATGGTTTTAATTAAGGCGAGGATATCCGCAGTGGTGGCCGACCCTTTATTGATGACAAAGCCCGAGTGCTTCTTTGACACTTGGGCGCCACCCAGGCAGTAGCCCTTAAAACCGGCATCTTGGATTAGCTTACCGGCGAAATACCCCTCCGGCCGGCGAAAGGTGCTGCCGGCTGAGGGCCAATCCAGGGGCTGCTTGTCCCAGCGTCGGGCGTTTAGGTCGGTCATTTTTTCTTTTATCATACTATAATCGCCTTTTCTTAGGCTTAAATGAACGCCCAAGAGGGTATAATTTTCCTTCTGAATAATACTGGTCCGGTAGGCAAAGGCGCAGTCGGCCCGGTCAAGGACTTGGACCCGGCCGCCTTCGTCGAGGACTTCAATGGCGGTAATGATGTTTTTCATCTCACCGTCATAGGCCCCGGCGTTCATGGTCACCGCCCCCCCCAGGCTACCGGGAATGCCGGAAGCAAATTCCAGACCGGTCAAGCTCTCCTCTAAGGCTAGGTCGGCTAAATCCTTTAGGGAAATGCCCGGCTCAGCGTAGATAGCCGTGTCTTTAATATCGACCCCGGTCAGGCCGGTCATCTTAATCATTACCCCGCGAAAACCCTTGTCGCGGACGATTAAATTGCTGCCCTTGCCCATAATATAAAAAGGGACCTTGGCCGCTTTGACCAAAGCCAGGCTCTTGATCAGGTCTTGGCGGTTTTGCGGCCGGATTAAAAGGTCGGCCGGCCCACCGACTAAAAAAGAGCTATGGCCGGACATGGCTTCATTTTCCTTGACCTGGTCGGCCGGTAAAAAGCTTTTTAAATCATCAATTAGTTTTTTCATCATATTTCCTTTGCAGATTTATTTCGTCTCAATCATACCATGACAACTTGTAAATTTGTATGGTATAATGAAAAAAATCATCGATTGAGGAGTTTTTATGGAAAGCTTAAAAGGGACGGTTGAGCAAATCGTTTTTCGCAATACGACTAACGGCTATACAGTCGCTAATATAGAAGTGGACGGTGAGGATGTCACCGTCGTTGGTATTTTTGATGAGATTAATCCCGGTGAGTATTTAAAACTGACCGGCTACTGGACCGACCACAAGACCTATGGCCAGCAGTTTTCGGTCTCCACCTATGCCATGGAAATTCCCACCTCCATTGATGGCATCACCCGCTACCTGGCCTCGGGTATCTTACCCGGCGTTGGTGAGAAAACAGCCAAAGCCATTGTCAAACGCTTTGGTGAGGAGACCCTGGATATTTTAGACAATGACCCCGACCGCCTGGGGGAAATTAGGGGGATTGGCAAAAAAACCCTGGCCGCCATTAAGGAAGTCTATTTTGAGCAGCGGGAGGTCCGCCAGATTATGATCCAGATTCAGGACTATGGGATTTCCTCCAATTGGGCCATGAAGCTTTATCAGACCTATAAGGCCGAAACCATCCCCATGCTTTTAAATAAGCCCTATCAGATGATTGCCGATGTTCGTGGCATTGGCTTTAAGATTGCTGATCATATTGCCGGCCAAATTGGTTTTGAGACCAATAGCCCCGGGCGAATTTTGGCCGGCATCCACTATTCTTTAGCCGAATGCTATAATCGGGGTAATACCTATATGGTCGAAGACCAGCTGATTAACAAGTCAGCCAAGCTTTTGGGGGTCAGTGCGAATGAAGTTGAAGACCTTATTGGCGAGCTGATCTTCTCGGGTGAAGTCAAGCAAGAGCTGATCGATGACAAAAACGTCTACTACCCCCTCAAACTCTACGAGGCCGAGGACAACACGGCCTTGTCCATGGCTCGAATCAGCCAGTGTACCTACGACTTGGCCGAAGTTGACCTTTTGGCCCAGATTAGCCATTATGAGAAAGAAATGAACATTACCCTTGACGACTTGCAAAAAGAAGCCATTGAAGCGGCCGTCAATAACGGTGTGGTGGTCATCACCGGTGGGCCGGGAACGGGCAAGACCACCATTATCAATGGCATTGTCCGGATTTTTGAGGCCCTGGGCCTGGAAACTGTCCTGGCCGCCCCGACCGGCCGGGCGGCCAAGCGGATGAAAGAGACGACCGGCTTTGAGGCCAAGACCATCCACCGCCTGCTCGATTATGAATACTCCAGTGACGCCGACTTTGCCTCCTTCCTGCGCGATGAAGCTAACCCCCTGGAGGTCGATGCCATTATTATCGATGAATCCTCCATGATCGACATCCTCTTAATGGACAGCCTCTTAATGGCCATCTCCCCCGGCACTCGGCTCATTTTAGTCGGTGATGCCGACCAGCTGCCCTCAGTTGGCCCCGGTGATGTCCTGAAGGATATTATTGAGAGCCGGGTCGTTAAGGTCCTGTCTTTAAAGCGGATCTATCGCCAATCCGAGGATAGCCTGATTTCCGTCAATGCCCACGCTATCAACGAGGGTCGCTACCCCAGTATTAACAACCAGTCGGACTTTCTCTTTCTTAATAAAAACGATTCGGATAAATTACTAAGAGATATTTTAGACCTGGTGGCTGACCGCCTCCCCAAGGCCCGGGGTTTTTCGGATATTCAAGACATCCAAGTGATCTCACCGATGAAAAAAGGAACGGTCGGGGTCATTAACCTCAACAAGTCCCTGCAAGCCGTCTTAAACCCCCCAAGCCCGCAAAAAAACCAGCGCGAGTTCGGGGCCGAGATTTTTCGCGAGGGCGACAAGGTTATGCAGATTAAGAATAATTACCGGCTTAAGTGGGCGGATGATGCTGAGACCGGTGAAGGGGTTTATAATGGTGATATCGGCATTTTAACCGCCATCAATGCCCGGGAAAAGACCTTTACCATCTTCTTTAACGACGGTAAAGAGGTCCACTACGATTTTGACCAAATGGAAGAAATTACCCACGCCTACGCCATGACCGTCCACAAGAGCCAGGGGTCGGAATTTCCGGTCGTCATTATGCCGATTGTCGGCGGGCCACCCATGTTTCTTAACCGTAAGCTTCTTTATACCTCGGTGACCCGGGCCAAGAAATTGCTGATTTTAATGGGCAACGCCGCCGTCTTTGCCCGGATGATTGCCTCGACCAGTGCCCAGGACCGGCAAACGGCCCTGCGTGAGCGAATCATCGATTATTTGGATAATCCCCTACTCATTTAGGGCGGCTAGGACGGCCAAGTAGACCGCCCCCGCCCCACCCTCGATTAAGCTGTTAGCCGCCTCACCCAAAGTCGCCCCGGTGGTTAAGACATCATCGACCAGGAGAATTTTTTTGCCTTCAATCATCCTTGGGTCAAGCAAGTCAAAGGCCCCGATAATGTTTGTCGCCCGTTCATCCCGGCTAAGGCCGACCTGGTGGGGGCTGTTGTGGCGACGGACCAAGGCCCGGCTCAAGCCGGGCCCTTCTTGTCCTCTTGCCTGTAGGCCTTCTAAAATCCCTTGGCTGATATAAAGGCTCTGATTATAACCGCGGTCCTTCAGGCGTTTGGGGTGGATGGGGATGGGCATAATCAGGTCAATTTCTGATATCCAAGGGCAAGTCCTAAAATCAAGCCGGCCCCCTAGATAAATGCCCAGATTGGGCCGGTTCTTAAATTTTAAGGCGGCCACTAGCCGCTTGGCCCCCTGATCGTAGTGGTAGTGGGCATAACCGCCTGCAAAAGGGTAGTTTTCCTCTAAACACCGGGAGCAGGTCTTTTTATTTTGGTCACTTAAGCCCCGGCCACAGGACCGGCAGGTATTATGGTGGTTTAAGGGCAAGGCCCTAAAGCAGGTCGGGCAACAATAATGGTCATGAGAAAAGAGGACCTTGTCGCAAATGGGACAGGTCCCGTTTTTAATAAAGAGCGTATTTTGCAAAAACGCTTTGATGGCCTTCATGGCTCCTCCTTGATTTTATCGATAAAAAAGGCCCCGAAGGGCCTTTTTTTTATGTCAGGGTTGGTTTTTTAGAATAGCTGGTATGGAGCAGGCAATGGGACTTGTGGTCACCCGGTTCGCCTAAATATTCGTCATAGAGACGGATAACGGATGGGTTTTGGTGGGACTTTCTAAATTCCAAGCGGTCAGCGTCTTCGCTGTAAAGGGCTTTGGCCCGTTCGGCCCGGATATCGATATCCATCTTTTTCTTGGCCGACACGATCGGTTGGCCGCCACCGTTGACACAGCCACCGGGACAAGCCATCAGCTCGATAAAGTGGAGGTCGTCTAAGTCGCCGGCTTTTAGTTCTTCCATGACCTCACGGATATTTGATCCGCCATGGGCGACGAGAATATTAACATCGAGGTCGGGCGTAACATTAACGGTTGCCCGTTTAATGCCTTCGGTTCCTCGGACCGCTTCATAGTCTATTTCTTGAATGTCCTTATTGTTGAGGACGTCGGCAACCGTTCGAACGGCCGCTTCCATCACCCCACCGGTGGCGCCAAAGATAACGGCAGCCCCGGTTGATTCCCCATAGAAGGGGTCAAAATCTTCGTCCGGTAGGCTATTAAACATAATCCGGGCTTCTTTGATCATCCGGGCTGCTTCTCTGGTTGTAATGGAAATATCAACATCGGCAATAC
>CAZWEU010000047.1:0-10419 GCA_964632785.1 uncultured Lachnospiraceae bacterium
CACTGGGTGGTCTAAAAGTGTGCACTGCTGGTCTAATTTAAAGGCAATACTCAAAAGTGATTAAATGGTATAATAGAAGGTAGAAAAAATTAGAAATTAGACAATTAATTAAGATGAAGGAGACACAATGGAAAACTTAGAAAAAGAAACCGCCGACAAAAAATCGTCATCAAAAAGTATTAAATCAAAAATTTTCACCCTCCCCCTGATCATTCTTGTGGCCACTATTTTGGTCACATCATTCTTAAATTATTATTTACTGGTTAACTCCCAGCAAGATTTAGTCTTCAAGACGGTGGTCTTCACTGTCGTTACGGTGATTGTTTTGGCCATCAGTGCTTTTGTTTTAGCGAAAAATGCCCAGTCAATTATTGAGCCCATCAATGACCTAAAGTTTATGATTCGGGAAATCCGCCTTGGCCATTTAGAAGACCGGTCTAATAGTGACCGCCAAGATGAAATTGGTGAAATGGCCAATGAGATGGATGATTTTGCCGATGACTTGCAAAATGTCATGATTGGAACATTAAATGCGATTGCCGCTGGTGATGTGTCAATGGACATTCGGATTATGGATGACCGCGACCAAATTGCCCCGGCCATGCGCAAAATGATCGAGATGATCCGCGGGGTAGTCGCAGAAATCGACAGCTTATCGCAAGCGGCGGTGGCCGGTGACCTGCAAAAAAGAACCGATGTTAATCGCTTTGAAGGCGGTTATCGCCAGATCTTGCAGGGGATTAATGATACCCTTGACGCAACGGCAGGCCCCTTAAAAATCACCGCTGACAGTGTTGAGCAAATTGGCCGAGGGATTATCCCAGCCAAAATAGATAATATCTACCGGGGTGAATTTCATCTTTTAATTGAAAGCTTAAACGCCTGTATTGACGGCCTAGGGGCTCTTAATGAGGGAAATACAGTCTTAGGCCTAATGAGTCAAAATGACCTTAGGGGCAAAATCGAAGGAAGGTATTTAGGGATTTTTGGTGAAATTAGCGCAGCCATCAATACGGTTCACGACCAGCTCGAACGGATTGTGACCATTGCCAATAATATTAAAGATGGTGATTTAAGTGATATTAGCAGTTTGAAGAAAATGGGTAAGCGCAGTGAAGAGGATCGCCTGGTGCCAAGTTTAATCGGGATGATCGAAAACATTACCGCCCTCGTTGATGAAACGGGTAAATTAACCCTTAGCGCTGTTGCCGGTCATTTAGAAGAGCGGGGTGAGGTGGCGAAATTTTCCGGCGATTATCAAAAAGTGATTAGCGGTTTTAATCAAACCCTTGACGCCGTAACCGGACCGATCGAGGAAGCGTCTGAGGTCTTGGCGGAAATCGCCAAGGGCAATTTAAGCGTGGCCATGGTCGGTGATTATGCTGGCGACCATGCTAAGATAAAGGAAGACATCAACAAAACAGCAACTTTCCTCAAGCTTTATGTCGATGAGATTAAGGAAACCCTTGAAGAAATCGGACGGGGGAATCTAACGCAGGAAATTACCAGATACTATGTTGGTGATTTCTCAGCCATCAAAATCGCCCTTAATGATATCAGTAAAAATTTGAGTGCTACCATGAGCGATATTAATCGGGCTGCGGCCCAAGTCGAAGTCGGCTCACAACAGATTTCCGATGGTGGCCAGTCCATGGCGCAAGGGGCAACCGAACAGGCCAGTTCGATTGAAGAATTAACCGCCTCGATTGAAGAGGTCGCCAGAGAAACCAATCAAAATGCGACGCGGGCCAATGGGGCCAACAAACTGGCCAACCATGTTCGTGAAAATGCCGAAATTGGCAATAATCAAATGGAAAAGATGAACGAGGCCATGGATGAAATTAATGAGTCTTCACGAAATATTTCCAACATCATCAAGGTCATCGATGACATTGCCTTCCAAACCAATATTTTGGCCCTTAATGCCGCGGTCGAAGCCGCCCGGGCGGGTGAGCATGGCAAGGGCTTTGCGGTCGTCGCTGAAGAAGTACGGACCCTGGCAGCAAGAAGTGCTGAGGCCGCTAGGGAAACGACTGCCTTAATTGAGGGATCGATTGACAAGGTCGAGACCGGATCAGGCTTGGCTGATTTAACAGCCGAGAGCCTGCAAAAAATATTAAGTGAGGTTGTAGAAGTTGCCAATGCCATTGACGAGATTGCCAGAGCTTCAAACGACCAAGCCAGCGAGATCGCCCAGATTAATATCGGGGTTGATCAAGTGGCCAAGGTGGTTCAAAACAACTCGGCAACGGCCGAAGAAAGTGCCGCCGCCAGTCAAGAATTGTCGGGTCAGGCAGAAATGCTAAAAGAAATGGTTAATGCCTTTAAATTTTAACCTGCTTCTTTTTATTTAAATGGCCAATGGAATATGATATACTATTAGGATAATAATCCAAGGAGAGTGGCAAGAAAATAGGAGAGGCAAGATGAATAGAGAGTTTAAAAATTTTTTATTTTGTAGTGTGGGAAGAAGAGCGGAATTGATTAAAAACTTCAAGTCCTCCCTAAATAGTCAATCGCATATTATCGCGGTAGACTGTAGCAAATTTGCGCCAGCCCTTTATTTTGCTGATCGCTTTTATATTGTCCCTAAAATCGATGATCCGGCTTATTTAAAAGTCATCCTTGCTATTTGTAAGAATGAAAAAATCGATGTCATAACCACCTTTATTGACCCCGAGATTGAAGTTTTGTCAAAAAATCGTCATCTTTTTAAAGCAAATGGGATTGAGGTCTTGGCCCCCTCCATGGAGATGGCCGAAATTTGTTTTGATAAGTTAAAAATGTATGACCACGCTAAAAAACATCATATTCCGACGATTGCCACTTACGGGTCAATGGAGGCTTTTCGAATAGCACAAAAACAGGGAAATGCCAGTTTCCCTGTTTTTGTTAAACCAAGGACCGGGAGTGGTAGCGTCGGCGCCCAATGTGTGGCCGATACAGAAGGACTCGAGCGATTATTGAAAAAGGATAATAGCCTGATCATTCAAGAATTGATGGTCGGCGACGACATCGGTGTCGACGTCTACATTGATACGATCTCAAAGAAGGCAGTCCGTATTTTTCCCAAGAAAAAATTAGAGACAAAAATTGGTGGGGCAACTAAGACCATCTCCTTTAAAGATGAAAAGCTGACCCAAAGTATTAAGACAGTAGTGGCTAGTTTGGATTTTAATGGGCCCATCGACATTGATTTTTTTACCGCGAAGGGACTTATTATTTAACCGAGATCAATCCCCGCTTTGGCGGTGCCTACCTCCATGCCCATGGGGCCGGGATTGATTTTGTCCACTGTATTGTCAATAATCTTAATGGCTTTGAGAATATTCCTGATTTTTATTCTTATGAAGAAGACATTGTGATGATGATGTATGATAGTGTCGTGATAAAGAAAATGAGTGAGCTGGCTTAAAAAGGGGGTTGACGTGTTTTATGATGATATTTATTTAAACTCTGACTATGGCAAATTGTATGAACTAATTGGCGAAGGCGAATTGGAAGTCTTTGAAAGTCAATCCGATGAGGGTTGGGTTAAAAATATCTTTATTAAACGAGAAATCCCTCTGCTTATTAATGAAAAGCAGTATTATGATATCACAACCCCTTATGGTTACGGGGGGCCAATGGTTGTTTGCTGCCACCATCCTGGGGGCAAAGAAAAGATATTAAGTGATTATCACCATCAATTTAAGGATTATTGTGATCAGAATAATATCATTTCGGAATTTATCCGTTTTCACCCCATCAATAAAAATCATCAGGATTTTAAGGATATTTACCGGGTATCCTTTGACCGGAAAACGATTGGAACCAATTTAAAGATTAGTGACGATCCAATCCAAAAAGAGTTTAAGAAAAATTGTAAGCGAAAAATAAGAAAAGCCCTAAAACTAGGGGCAAAATATCAGGTGATTAAAAGCCCCACGGACTTGTCACAATTTAAAGAACTTTATTATCTGACCATGCGGCGAAATATGGCTGATCCCTATTATTATTTTTCCGACCAGTATTTTGATGCCATCCTCAGGGATTTAAAAGATGACTTACTGGTCGTTAATATTTTAGTTGATGACCAAGTCATTGCCAGCGAGCTGTATTTTGTGGCCGGAAAACTAATTCATTCCCATTTAGCCGGCAGTTTATTGGAGTATTTCGACTACTCACCGGGTTGCCTGCTTGAATATGCGGCGGCTCTTTGGGGGATTGAGAACGATTACGACTACATCCATCACGGTGGGGGACGAACGGCAGCAAAAGATGATTCACTCTTAATTTTTAAGAAAAACTTTGGCTTTAATACGGAATTTGATTTTTACCGGGGTCAAAAAATTTGGAACCAAGACATTTACGACCAACTTTGCCACTATTACCAAGTTGACCCGCAAAGTGATTTTTTCCTGGCCTATCGAAAAACAATTAATGGGGGTGGCAAAAAAAGTGATTTATGAGAAAATTATTAAGCGGCCATTGGATTTTTTATTGGCCTTAATGGCGATTGTTTTCTTATCCCCCTTGCTGGTGGTGGTCTTTTTGTTAGTCAGGGTAAAAATTGGCCGGCCGGTTTTATTTAAGCAAAAAAGACCTGGCCGCCAAGAGAAAATCTTTACCATTTATAAGTTTAGGACCATGACTAATGCAAGAGATTCTCAGGGGGTCTTATTGCCGGAAGACCAACGACTCAGTCCTTTTGGCAAAAAACTACGGTCGACCTCTCTTGATGAATTGCCGGAACTTTTTAACATTCTTAAAGGAGACATGAGCCTTGTTGGCCCCCGGCCACTGCTGGTTAAGTACTTGCCCCTTTATAATGATGAGCAAAAACGTCGCCACCAAGTTCGTCCGGGCTTAACGGGAAAGGCCCAAGTTAATGGGCGAAATGATATTTCATGGCAAGAGAAGTTTAAGCTTGATGTCGACTACGTTGACCATATTCATTTTTTAGGCGATGTAAAAATTATCGGACAAACGATTTTAAAGGTCTTTAGCCGCCAAGGGGTTAATTCAAGCTCAGCAACGACAATGGAGAGCTTTAAAGGAAATAAGTAAAAAAGCGTAGCCGCGGCTACGCTTTTTTAAACGAGAATATGACGCTTGCCGGTATCGTGGGCAATTTTTTTAAGTTCATTAACCTGTTCTTCAGTGCCTAAGACGATCATGGCATCGTACTCTTTTAATTCTTCACTCGAGCTTGGATTTAAGAAGAGGTTTTCGATCCCATGTTTTTTGATGGCTAAAATAATCAGGCCGGTTTTTTGGGGGATTTTTGCTTCCTTTAAGGTTTTATTAATCAGCAAGGAATTTTTATGTATAACCACATCCTCAAGGTCAAGAACAACATCCCCGGCATGGGTAATGACATCGAGAAAAGAAATAACATTGGGTCGAAGCATTAAGGAAGCCATCCGGGTGCCACCAATTTCATTTGGTGAAATGGTGTTGTTGGCACCGGCTTTTTTAAGCTTGCCGTCGGCCCCCTTATTGATGGCTCGCGAGACGATATAAAGCTCTTTATTCATTTGTCTGGCCGTTAGGACGGTATAGACATTATCAGCATCATTGGAGAGTGACGAAATTAGGCCTTTTGCCTATTTAATGCCGGCTTTTTCCAGGACAAAGTTCTGGGTGCAATCGCCATGGATTGAATAGATGCCTTCCTCAATGAGTTCGTTGATTCGTCCTTCATCCTTATCGATAACGATAAAGGAAGCTTGGCTGGCTAAAAATTGCTTGATGGCGTTAGCCCCCGTCTCACCGGCCCCACAGATAATATAGTGGTCTTTTAAATTATTGATTTGTGACTCCATTTTTCGTCGCCTCCATGCGCTTTTTAAATCCCCCTCCAAAAAAGAAGAAACAATACTGGTAAACAAGTAACCAACCGTACCAAGACTGATAAAAATTAGAAAAATTGAAAAAAGTTTGGCTTCGGCGTCCATATAGCCGACTTCTTGATAACCAACGGTTGAGATGGTAATGACCGTCATATAGAGAGAATCAAGCAGGCTGAGCTCATCGATTAAGAGGTAGTAACCAATGGTACCGGTAAGAATGAGCGTTATTAATAGAAGGATGAAAAATTGGATTTGATTTCGTTTTTCCATAAAATACCTTTACACGATTTTTTTATTATTATATCATAAGATCGGCTTTTTTATCCGGCAATCTATCGACGACCAAGGTGTTTTTAAGAGGCGATGAATAATCCTCTTTGGCCCGATTAAGGGTGGCGATATCCATGGCAAGGGTGAAATGGCAAAGGCAGGAATCGTAGAGGTAGTCACTAAAGTCGTCGATGGAGGCAGTATTATCTTTACCGGCTGTGAGTCTAATTGTTTTAAGGGCCCGATAGATAGCCAAAACGACAAAGAGATCTTCTTTTCCGTAATGAATAATTTGATAAAAGCTGTCATACAGGTCTTTTTCGAGATTGGAATTTTCATAAATAATTTCTGATTGACCGTCACTGATTAAGGAATAGCGACCTTCCACTTGACCCAGCTTACTTAAGAGGATGCCGATGATATGGATGCAATAAATAGCGGTATTGGGATCATTGATCCCCGGTGAGAGGGCGCGCAGGGTAATATCGACAATTTTTTCGAGCGAAAAACGGTAATCATTATCAACATAGCGCTCATCTTCGATGTAAAAATTTTTTAAAAGCTGACTTAGCAATTCCTCGTCAAGCTCATCTTGGTGATAGTAGAGGGTAGCCATTTCTTCGTTCTTACATACAAAGTCGCCAATATCGACACGGATAATTAAGCGAGTAGCGTAATCACCTAAAAGATTGAGGATCTTTTTAAAGGCAATCGATTCCAGATAGCCATTTTGTTTAGAAAAAAGAGAGACTTTCCCCTTAAAGACATCACTTTCATAGCCGGTGATGCGGTCATGCTTGGCCTGGGCGGCAAGTGATTGGTCGATAATTGCTGAGGACTCATCATAAACCCGTTTAATCAGTTTACTTGCTTGAATGGAAGAGGCAACCCGGTAGATAAAAGCGACAAAGTAAAAGACACAAAGGGCAGCGTAAATAACGGCAATGGTTGCCGAGAGAACGGAATAATTAGACAATTGGCTGCGCATAAAAAAAAGCGTCAGGATGCAATAGAAAAAACCGCCAATGAAAATTCCTAAAACCTTCATACTAATTTTGTCGGTCAAAAAATTGTTGACAACCCGGGGTGAGAAATTGGAGGAATACATGGTTAAAACGACCATAATGGTCGAAAAGGTAAAGGTTGTGATGGTTAAAAGGGCCCCGGCCAGGCTGCTGAGAATTAACTTTGCCAATTCTACACTGGTTAAGAAGATATTGGGAATCAGCCCCAAGATGGGTAAAAATCGACTGTCAATAAGGATAACAAAAATAGCCAGAATAAAGGAAATGAGAATGTATTTTGCCAAATACATCCAAAGAATGTTGTTTCGATAAAATACCTTAAGCTTAGTGATCATAAGAGACTCCGTTGTTTTACGTGATAGAAATCATTTACCCCCTTCTTAGCGAGTGAAACAAGAGCCTGTTAAAAAGTGGATCGGTTTTATTATAAAAAAGCATAAAGTTAGTAACGACTAGGATTTTTATTTAAAATGTGGGTAAATTAATTAAAAGATCTTTTTAAATTCAGGAGGGATGTGAGGGTGTGAAAAAAATACAAGACAGGCATCTTTTCATAGAGATAAAGAAGCGCTTCTGGCCTGACGATATGAACTTGCTCGATGTTGAAGGCCTTGACTATCTAAGAGAAAAAATTTTTACCTTATCCTTTAAGATCCTGGCTTTTGTGGCAACACCGATGTTTTTTTTGCTGATGATAAAAATGATTATGGAAAAAAATTATCTGTCCGCCGCTGTCGATGGCCTTTTTATCATTACCTATGTCCTACTGCTGGCTATAAAATCAATTCCTCAAAAAACGAAAGATATTATTATGGTCCTAAGCGTTTATGCAATCGGATTTGTTTTTATTTTCCAATTTAATGCTGAAGGCAGTGGCTTAATGGTTATGCTGTCAACCATTGTTTTTACCGGCTTTATGATGGCCAAAAAAACAGCAATCCGCCTTGTCTTAATTACCCTCCTCGTCAACTTATCCTTAACCCTTTTTGTTTTTGCCGGTCATTTAGAGACACTGACAATCGCCCTTAATAAAGAAATTTGGCTAACCAACCTCCTTGTTCTCTATGCCTATGGCCTGGGGATCTTTTCCTTGGTCAGTTTCCTAATTGCAGGATTAAATAAGCAAGCTAAGCAGACAAGAGAGGCCAATAAATTAGTAGCAGCCAGCCAAAAGCGTTATCAGGCGATGATTAGAAATATTGAGGACGTGATTATGGTTGTTGACTCCCTGGGGATCGCAAAATACATTAGTCCTAATGTCAGGGAGATCTATGGCTGGCAAGATGAAGAGGTCCTTAACCGGCCGCTGCTTGAAAAAATTTATGAGGATGATCGTGATAAAGCCATTAAAATCTTTAGAAATGTTCTCAACGGGACCAGCAAAAAGAGCGACTGGAGATACGGCATGCCAGTAAAAATGGTGATATTAAAAACCTGGAGATATGCCTGACGGATTTACGCCATGATCCGCTGATTTCCGGTATTTTGATTAACTTTCATGATATTACCCAAAGGCGAGCCTTTGAAGAGAAAATTATGCATATGAATTATCACGATGATTTGACAGGTCTTTATAACCGCACCTATTTTAATAAGATTAAAGCAGAGATCGATTGTGAAGACCATTTACCTCTTTCTCTGATTGCAGCTGATATCGATGGTTTAAAATTCATTAACGATTCCTTTGGTCATTTAGAAGGGGATGAGATTTTAAAGTTAGCAGGCCAATTATTTAAAAGGACCTTTCGAAAAGAGGATATCATTACGAGGACCGGCGGTGATGAATTTGTCATCTTCTTGCCAAGAACCAGTCAAAAAGACTCTCACCGCTTGATTGACCGTCTTAATGCTGAAAAAAAGCGCTACAATCAAAAAAATAATCAAAAGGCCCACTACCTTAGCATTTCACTGGGAGTGGCGACCAAAACAAGGCCGGACCAAGACTTTAATGAGCTTTTAAAAAAAGCTGACTATCAGATGTATGAGCAAAAAAACAGAAAGAAGAAAGATTTAAATAAACACCTTATCTTTTCCATGAAGAAGGCTCTTTTTAACAAATTACCTGACCTTGAAGAGGCGACAAAGCGGTGGGCAAAAATAGCAAGAGAAATTGGCGCAGCCATTGGTTTATCCGATGACCAACTTAAGCAGGTCGACCGCTTAACTATTTTGGGAGAGCTGGGGAAAATTACTATTGATGAGCAAATTTTGGCTAAAAGGGGAGAGTTAAGTGACCAAGAAAAGAAAGACTATTATAAACATCCTGAGCTTGCCGGTCGCATTGCCAAAGCGATACCGGCCTGGAAGAGCCTTGCACCGGCTATTTTAGCCTTAGGGGAAAATTGGGATGGCAGTGGTTATCCGGAGGGCTTGTCGGGAGAGGCAATCCCCCTTTTATCAAGGATACTTGCCCTTGCTAAATTTTTCGATCAATTAGACCAAGAGGAAAGTGGGCAAAAGAGACGAAAGTCCGATCAGATTGCAGAGCTTAAAAAAGTTTCAGGCTCACGATTTGATCCCCGGCTGGTTAAGGTCCTTATTAATTTATTGCAAGAAGAGGGAAGATCCTAGGGCCTTAAAATAAAATTTATGTGTTGTTTTTCTTGAAACAAATAGAAAAACAATGTATAATTAATTGAATAAATGTTGAATTTACAGAGCACTTTATAAGCTAGTTTTTATAATGGTTAGATAAGGAGGAATTCGTGTGTCTAGTGTGAAATATTGTCCAAAGTGTGGAAATGCTTTAGAGGAAGGCGAACGTTTTTGTGGTTATTGCGGTCTTGACCTTGAGCAGATTCCGGAAACAGTTACTTCTCAAGAAGCGCCAAGAAGTGATTTTGATCTTGCGCAAAAAGAATTTAATACAGCCAATAAAGCGACACTGCAAAATCAGTCGGCGCCAACATCCAATAAAGCAATAATCATTGTTCTTGCCTCAGTTTTAGCCTTGCTGGTCCTTGTCGGTGGGGGAGTTTTATTATGGGTCAACCGTGCCCCTAAAGAAGAGACTAAAAAGGTTGTCAATATCACGCTTGAGCCCCCCAGCTATTCCCTAAATGAAGGGACCTACACCGGTCAGCAGACCTTGACCATTAACAAGCCCGAGGGCGAGGAGGTCGTTATTTATTACACCACTGATGGGTCAGACCCGAGTATTCAATCCAGTAAATACGAAAAACCGATCGTCCTAGCGACCAGTGCGACCATTAAAAGTTTAGCCATTGATAAAAAGGGCAATGCCAGCCCGATTAAAACGGCGGCCTATGTGATTGACTTACCTGCGGAGG
>CAZWEU010000048.1:0-9546 GCA_964632785.1 uncultured Lachnospiraceae bacterium
TGTGATCATTACTCTGTTTATTGGTAAGTTGCAGATGAAATGTCAACGAAAGTCATTAAAAATGACGAATGATATTTCCGGTATGATTTTTGAATTGATTACCTCGGTTTCCTGTATTCGCATTGCTGGGGCAGAGCGACGGGTTTTTTTACGATGGGTTGAGGAATATACTAAACAAAGAAAACTAGAATATAAACGCGGGCAATTAATGGCTCTGCTGCGTCTATCGACGATTGCCTTGCCGACCTTATCAATGGTTATTATTTATTACTATGTCTACTTAATCGATATTTCAGCAGGAAAATTTGTCGCCATTAACGCCGCCTTTGTAGTCTTTATCTCTTCATTATTAGGATTAGTTCAAATTCTAATTTCAATTAATAGCGTCATCCCTCAATATGAAAATACCAAACCGATTATTGATGGGGTTGCCGAAGTCGATTCTTATAAAACAACGCCTGGGGTCATTCAGGGTGAGATTGAAGTGAAACATTTATATTTTTCCTACTATCAAGGCGGGCCAACGATTCTTGATAATATTTCGATCAAAATTGACCATGGCGAGTATATCGCGATTATCGGAGCCTCGGGAAGTGGAAAATCAACCCTGTTGCGTTTACTATTGGGTTTTGAAAAACCCAATAGTGGCAACATCTACATTGGAGGCTTTGACCTGGAAAGTGTCGATATTCGAGAAATTAGGAAGCAGATGGGCGTGGTTCTTCAAGATAGCCAATTAATTCCTGGTGATATTTTATCGAATATTAGCGGCTCAAAAAAGGAATTATCCGAAGACGATATCTGGCAACTACTTAAACAAGTAGGGATGGATGAGGAAGTAAGGGAAATGCCCATGGGTCTTAAAACGATGGTTGCTGAAGGGGCCGGAACCTTATCTGGGGGACAACGACAGAAACTCTTAATTGCCAGAGCCATTGCCGCCAATCCGGCTATTCTCTTTTTTGATGAAGCCACCAGTGCCCTCGATAACCAATCTCAGAAAATTGTCTCGCAAAGCATGAAAAACATGGATGCCACTCGGATTGTTATTGCCCATCGCCTGAGTACCATTATGGATTGCGACCGTATTTTAGTGCTAGAAAAAGGAAATATTATTGAAGAGGGCACTTATGCAAAACTTATGGAGAAAAAAGACTATTTTTATCGCTATGCCAAAAGACAATTACTATGATAAAAAAAGAGCAGCTTTAAGGTAATGTTAAAGGGATAAAATTATCAGACAGAAACGTTCGATCGAGTCATTTAAAAAGAGAAAATTTAATTGTGTTAGAATCTAAATAATGATACACTTATTTCAAATCATCTAAATAAGAGAAAGGGTGCTACAAAAATCATTTTAGTGATTTGAATGTGGCAGGATCGTAAGTGTCTTACGGTCAATAATGGTGAAAAAAATGAACCCAGAAAAAATTGTTCAGGAAATGACATTAGAGGAAAAAGCCGGACTTTGTTCCGGGTCGGCTTTTTGGCATAGCAAAGCCGTAGAACGTCTGGGAATACCGGCAATTATGGTGAGTGATGGCCCCCATGGTCTGAGAAAGCAAGTCTTATCAAGCGATCATTTAGGTCTTCATGGGAGTGAACCGGCAATCTGTTTTCCGGCAACTTGTGCAATGGGCTCATCATTTGACCGTGACCTCCTGACAAAGCTAGGGGAAGCCTATGGTCTTGAGTGTCAGGCCGAGGAGATTTCAGTCCTTTTAGCGCCCGCTGTCAACATTAAACGTTCACCTTTATGCGGCAGAAATTTTGAATATTATTCAGAAGATCCTTATCTTAGTGGTGAGTTGGCCACTCGGATGATTAATGGAGTGCAAAGCAAAAATATTGGAACCAGTCTTAAACACTTTTTGGCTAACAACCAGGAACACCGACGAATGACCTCAAACTCACAAATCGATGAAAGAACTTTGCGTGAAATTTACCTGTCAGCCTTTGAAGCGGCCGTTAAAAATGCCAAACCTTGGACAGTCATGTGTTCGTATAATAAAGTTAACGGCGAATACGTCTCCGAAAGTCATCATTTTCTAACCGAAATATTAAGAGATGAATGGGGATTTGATGGTTTGGTGGTCAGTGATTGGGGGGCAACTAACCGACGGGTAGAAGGCCTTAAAGCCGGTTTAGATCTTGAAATGCCTTCTTCTGCCGGTGTAAATGATGCCTTGATTGTTCAGGCAGTTAAAAACGGTAGCTTGACCGAGGAAGTTCTTAATCAGGCGGTTATTCGACTGTTGACCCTAATTGATCGTTATGAAAAAAATAAAAAACCGGAGACGGTTTGGGATAAAGAAGCCCACCACCAACTGGCTAAAAAAGTAGAAAGTGAGTGCGCGGTTCTCTTAAAAAATGATAGCATTATGCCACTTGAAAATAATGATGAAGTAGCCTTTATTGGTTATTTTGCCGAGCATCCGAGATATCAAGGTGGGGGAAGCTCAAATATTAATGCGACCAAGGTGGAATCAGCCCTAGTAGCTGCAAAAGATAAAAATATTACTTATGCACAAGGTTTTGAAAGCAGCACGGATGAAATAAATGAAAGCTTGATGGAAGAGGCGATTAAGGTTGCTAAAAAAGCAAAAGTCGCGGTTATCTTTGCTGGTCTTCCCGATAATGTTGAATCAGAAAGTTATGATCGTCCGCATATGCGTTTGCCAAATTGTCAAAATGCTTTAATTGAGGCAGTCACCGCTGTCCAGCCGAATACCATTGTCGTCCTCCATAATGGGGCGCCAGTTGAAATGCCCTGGATCGATAAGGTAAAAGGCCTTCTTGAAGCCTATCTTGGTGGACAGGCTGTTGGCGGGGCTATTGTGGATATCCTCTATGGTGTCATTAATCCCAGTGGAAAACTGGCCGAAACATTTCCCTTAAAGGTTGAAGATAATCCGTCTTACTTATATTATGGGGGCGAAAAAGATCAGGCCGAATACCGGGAGGGTCTATTTGTTGGTTATCGGTATTACGACAAAAAAAATATGGATGTTTTATTTCCTTTTGGTCATGGTTTAAGTTATACAACCTTTGAATATAGCAATTTAAAAACGGACAAACAATCCCTAACCGATCAAGACACGGTAAGTATCTGCTTAGATGTTACAAATACGGGGAAGGTAAGCGGAAAAGAAGTTGTCCAAATTTATGTGGAAGCTTTAAAGAGTTCGGTGATTCGTCCAGTTAAGGAACTACGCGAATTTGCCAAGGTTGAATTAGAGCCTGGTGAGACAAAAACGCTTCATTTTACTTTGGGAAAACGGGCTTTTTCTTATTATAATACTCAGATAAAAGATTGGTATGCGGAATCAGGTCAATATTTGATCCATGCTGGATCGTCATCGAGAGATTTGCGTGAGCGGGTATTAATTGAGATGGCAGCCACCTTTAGCTTACCGGTTACCTATCATTTTAATAGTACCTTTGGTGATATCCATCTCGATCCAGGAGCAGCCAAATTGATCCAGCCTTTACTAGCTAAGTTTAGGGGAGCAAGTATGCTCGGTAATCCTGATGATGAGGGGAAATCTGAAAATTTAAAGAAAATGGAAAATAAGATGTTTGAATATATGCCAATTCGTCAGATCCTGACGCTTTCACCGGGCTTAAGTTCGCACGATGAATTACAGGCTTTGATTGATCAAATGAATTCCAAGTAGGGGATATAAACACAATAAGTTAGCTTATAGACCAGTACATCTAAGATTAAGAACCTTAGTGTACTGGTCTTTTTTGTGGTGCTGAAACTTGCAAAAAAACTGTCAATTAATTTAAGGATATGATCACGGTCCTTACCATGCCAAAACAAGAGAATTGAAGCAAAAATTCGGTTTGTATGGTATAATTTAAAAAGGAAAATTTATGTAAATGGGGGAAACAATGTTGTCAAGTCATATCAAATTGATGGATAAGAATAAGTTGTTAGAAATATTTGAGTATTTAAATAAACAACTAAAAGAAAATCATTTAGAACTTGAAATAACTATTTATGGTGGTTCAATCATGACGATGGTTTATGATAATAGACCTGCAAGCAAAGACATCGATTGTGTTTTCAGTGAGACTAATTTTAAGTTATTAGATAATATATTAGATTTGACTAAATTTACTTTTAATCTTTCCGATGGCTGGATCAATGAAGAGATTAAGGAGCCATTAAAATTTATTTTAAAAGAAGATAAGGAGACCTATAAAAATTATTCCAATCTTAAAATTTTAAAACCAATACCGGAACAGCTTTTAGCAATGAAAATACTAGCGGCCAGGCCGGAACCGGCGAAAGACTTTTTAGATGCCTATATATTGTGTAAAGACTTAAATATTGAGGATAAAAATAAACTTTTTAAAAGTATATCGACTTATATTCCTCTGACACTCCTAGGAGAAAGACAGATCAATTTTATAAAGTACTTAGGAAAGGATTTAGGATATGATTGGGAATAAGTATTTACAAGAGTTATTTGATTATCCAGATGAGGATAGCAGTTTAAATCAATTGTTGGAACTACTAAAATATAAAGATATAAAGTTCATAAATAGTCTCAAAGATCCTATCGATTTAGGCTTATGTACCGACGAGGAATTGGTTTACTTAACAAAAATTTCTGCTTTAATCGACTACTATTTCCAGAGTCATAAAATAGAAGTTCCAGGCTGGCTTAGAAATAATAAGTTATCATTTGAAAAACCCTATTACCATTCTAAAAGAATAAGTGATTTTGAAAAATTTAAGTTACAATTTTCCAGCCCATCATCATTTAAAGTAAGAAATGTTTATTTTGATCTAGCTGGGATTGAGAGAATTTAAAAATTGATTGACTTTTTTTAAGGATGACGATATCATACTAAGATAAGTTAGAACTCTCTAACTTGTTGATTTATTTTTAAATAATTTTCAGGAGGTTACAGATGAAATTAAGAAATAAAGGAATTTTGGTTCTTGTTTTGAGTATAATTTTATTATTTACGGCTTGTTCGCCGTCGCAAGGGGATACAGGGGCAAGTGACGGACAATTAAAAGTGGTTACTACAACGACAATGCTAGCTGATTTAGCCAGTATTATCGGGGGCGAACGGGTGTTTGTTGATGGGTTAATGGGTCCAGGTATTGATCCCCATCTTTATCAGGCCAGTGCTGGGGATGTCACACTCATGCAAAATGCTGATGTCGTGGTTTATAATGGACTCCATCTAGAAGGGAAGATGGGTGAAATTTTTGAAAATCTCTCAGGTGGACAAAAATCGACGGTAATTAGTGTTGAAGAGGCTTTAGATAAATCACAGCTTCTGGAATGGGAGGAAGATAGTTCACTATATGATCCCCATGTTTGGTTTGATGTGCAGCTTTGGGAAAATGGGGCTAAAGTTCTGGCTCAAGGGCTGACTAAAACAGATCCTGAGGGGAAAGACTATTATGAGGCTAATTTAGAAGCCTACTTAAAAGAGATGGAGGAGGTGGATGCCTATGTTAGAAACCGTGTTGCTGAGTTGCCGGAAGATAAACGTGTTCTTGTAACAGCCCATGATGCTTTTCAATACTTTGGGAAAGCTTATGGTTTTGAAGTTTATGGTCTTCAGGGCATCAGTACCGATGCTGAGGCCGGCACAGCCGATGTCAGTGAGTTAGCTAATTTTATTGTTGAGCGTCAGGTTAAGGCGATTTTTCTAGAGTCATCGGTTCCACCTAAGACCATTGAGGCCCTTCAGGCAGCTGTGAAAGCCAAAGGATTTGACGTGAGTATCGGCGGAGAACTCTATTCGGATTCCTTAGGTGATGTCGAATCAGGGGCTAACACCTATCTTCTCACCGTCAAAGCAAATATTGACACCATTGTGGATGCTTTAAAGTAATGGAGAATAATATGGAAGAATATGCAAAATATATGGTTGACTATGCCACTGACTATGTGGTTGAAGTAGAAGACTTTACCATGGCCTATGCCGCTAAACCGGTCCTTTGGGATATTGATTTAAAAATTCCCAAAGGAAAGTTGCTAGCCATAGTTGGGCCTAATGGCGCTGGCAAAACAACTTTATTAAAAGGAATGCTGGGCTTATTGAAACCAGTAAGTGGCGTCGTTCGTTTTTTAGATGAAAATGGGCAGGAGGGGAAAAGTCGGATTGGTTATGTTCCGCAAAGTGGAAGTGTTGATTGGGATTTCCCGGCTACGGTCCTTGACGTTGTTTTGATGGGATGTTACGGCAAGTTAGGATGGATTCGCCGCCCGCGAAAATCAGATGTCGACCTTGCCAAACAAACCTTAGCAAAGGTCGGAATGGAGGACTATGCATCTCGACAGATCAGCCAACTATCAGGTGGCCAGCAACAGCGGGTTTTTCTTGCTCGTGCCCTGGTTCAAGAAGCCGATATTTATTTTATGGATGAGCCCTTTAAAGGGGTAGATGCACAAACGGAACTGGCCATTGTCCTTTTATTAAAAGAGTTAAAGGACCAAGGCAAAACCGTTGTCGTCGTTCATCATGATTTACAAACAGTAGCAGATTACTTTGATTGGGTAGTCCTGCTTAATTTATGTATTGTCGCTAGTGGACCGGTCGAAGATGTTTTTAATGAAGAAAATTTAAAAAAGACTTATCGTAGTAGCGCTTCTCTTTTAAAGAGTGTGATCTGATATGGACAATTTTTTATACTTACTGAAGGATTATACCTTTCAAACGGTCGCCTTAGGGTCAGCTCTTTTAGGTTTAATTAGCGGGGTCATGGGAAGTTTTGCCGTCCTTCGAAAACAAAGTCTCCTGGGAGATGGAGTATCTCATGCGGCCCTTCCTGGCGTTGTAATGGCCTTTATCTTATTGGGTAGTAAAAATACTGAGGTTCTTTTATTGGGTGCTTTAATTTCCGGCTTACTGGCAACCTTATTGATAGTTGGCATTGTTGATCTTACCCGGATTAAGTTTGATAGTGCCTTGGCCTTAATTATGTCGGTTTTTTTCGGACTTGGATTAGTCCTTCTTACCTATGTGCAAAAGCTTCCTAATTCGAATCAGGCTGGCCTTAATCGCTTTATTTTTGGTCAGGCATCAACCTTGTTGCAGCGAGACATCATTATTATGAGCATCATCGGAATTTTGCTTTTAGGCTTGGTTTTGCTTTTTTGGAAGGAGTTTAAGCTTTTTACCTTTGACCCTGATTATGCCCAAAGTTTGGGCTTCTCACCCAAGAAATTAAATCTCCTCTTATCATTTATGATCGTTTTATCAATTATTATTGGTTTGCAGACCGTTGGTGTTATTCTAATGAGTGCCATGTTAATCACACCGGCCGTAGCGGCTCGGCAATGGACCAATAAGTTATCAAGTATGGTGGCTCTATCGGCTTTTTTTGGAGCCCTATCTGGGGTGGTGGGAACAGCGGCCAGCTCACTTATTCCTAAACTACCAACAGGTCCATCGATTGTCGTGGCCGTCAGCCTTATCGTCATAATAAGTGTTTTATTTGCACCCGGACGGGGAATGATTCATCGTTTGTATCAACACCGAAAAAACAAACGATTATATAATCTAGAAGGGGGCGTAAAAAATGACCCCACAAGTTGAAATTCAAATTATTGCTGTGATCGTCGCAGTCGCCTGTGCCCTACCAGGAGTCTTTTTAGTCTTGCGTAAAATGTCAATGATGTCCGATTCGATTACCCATACAATTTTACTAGGGATTGTCCTAGCCTTCTTTATAACAGAAGATCTATCCTCGCCCCTCTTAATTGTCGGAGCGGCATTGATGGGTGTAATCACGGTCTGGTTAACGGAATCTTTAAGCAAAACGGGTTTGATGGCTGAGGATTCAGCCATTGGTGTCGTCTTTCCCTTGCTTTTTTCAATTGCCATTATTTTAATTAGCCGCTATGCCGGTTCTGTTCATTTAGACGTTGATTCAGTCCTTCTTGGTGAACTGGCTTTCGCCCCTTTTGATCGAATGGTCCTAGGAGGTGTCGATATTGGTGCGAAAGCAATCTATACAACCGGGATTCTCTTACTAATTAATTTAACGATAATCATTGTCTTTTTTAAAGAAATTAAGCTAGCAACTTTTGATCCTATGTTAGCGGCTGTTTTAGGTTTTTCACCGGTCTTAATTCATTACACCTTAATGACCCTGGTTTCTCTAACGACTGTGGGATCATTTCAGGCGGTGGGGTCGGTGCTTGTTGTTGCCTTTATGATCGGACCACCGGTGACGGCCTTCTTATTAACCGATGATCTAAAACGAATGCTTATTTTAAGTGGCCTTATTGGAGCGGCTAACGGGATTCTTGGATATCAATTGGCAGCATGGCTAGATGTTTCGATTGCCGGGAGCATGGCTGTCGTAACGGGGCTAATGTTTTTATTATTCTTTATTATTTCACCTAAAAAAGGATTAATTAGTTCGCTTTTTAAACGGCAAAAACAGAAAATTGAGTTTGCTAAGGCGACCCTTCTTTTTCATCTTTCCAATCATGAGAATACGAAAGAGGTAGTAGTAGAAACAGGTATTACTACAATCCACCTTCATTTACATTGGACAAAAGATTATACCAGACAAATTACTAAATCCTTAGAAAGCGAAGAACTTATTGAATTTTCAGATGGTTTAGTAAAATTAACGACTAAGGGTCGACAAGCTGTTTTACAGAGTTATGAGGTATTTTTTCAGGAGAGTTGTTCATGTCGCTAGCTAAAAGTTTGTAGTTGACAAAGGAAAGACACTGTACTATTATTTAGATTGGGGAATGAAGTTCTCCCTTGGTCTAAACCTAAACCGCTTATAAAGCTGATGACTTCTGGGATTAAAAATCGCAGATGCATCAGCTTTTTTGTGTCTGTATAAAAAGAGAGGTTCATATGTTATTATCACTTGCTTTATTGTTTTTAATGGCGATGCTTTTAGGGAAGAAATTCGAGATTTTCAAGCTTGCAAAGTTGCTCGGTATGCTACTCACAGGAATTTTATTAGGTCCTTATATGTTAAATATGTTTGATTCGTCAATTTTGGATATTTCTACTGATCTAAGACAAATTGCATTAATTATTATCCTAACACGAGCCGGCCTAAATCTCGACATTAAAGATATAGAAAAAGTCGGCCATCCAGCATTATTAATGTGTTTTATACCTGCCTGTGTAGTAGCCGTTTCTCCAGCGATCATTTCAAGCAGCGATTGGTGGCTTGCCTTTAGCAATGGGACTGGCTTGTGGTAATATTGTTTTAACGATGGCGGTCTTATCAATTATGATCACTGCCCCAATTGGCGCACTTCTGATTGATAGCTCTTATAAAAAACTTCTTTTCAAAGAATAAAAGCACAATAGCGTAAATAAAACAAAAGATATAATAATTTGGTCAGTAGAGAAACTTCAAGGATGATTAACTAGAACTTTAGTGGTATAATTGTAAAGTAGAATTAAATAAAAAGAACTGTGTAATTATAAAGAAACAAAATAAATATTTTAAAAGACAAAATTGTTGCTCAAATTAAAAAGACCAGCTAATAAAAGTCAATCGTTAAAAAAACTTTTTTTTTAGAAATG